>NZ_SBJL01000002.1:328124-656248 GCF_004634425.1 Vitreimonas flagellata
CCAGCAATTCCTCGATGCGCTCAGAGCCCAGCTCTGTGTATGTCACAGAGCGTTGCTTTTCGTCGTGCTCGTAATGCTCGGCCGTCAGCAGCGGGATCAGCTGGTTGACCGATTTGTAGAATTCGCTGCGATCTTCGGTGGGGCCCGAGATGATCAGCGGCGTGCGCGCTTCGTCGATCAGGATCGAGTCGACTTCGTCGACGATCGCGTAGCGGTGACCGCGCTGGACCATTTCGCCCAGCGAGTATTTCATGTTGTCGCGCAGATAATCGAAGCCAAACTCGTTGTTCGTGCCGTAGGTGATATCCGCGGCGTAGGCTTGGCGACGCTCGTTGTCGTAGAGGCCATGCACGATCACGCCGACCGAGAGGCCGAGGAAGCGATAGACTTGGCCCATCCATTCGCTGTCGCGCTTGGCCAGGTAGTCGTTGACGGTGATGACGTGGACGCCGCGGCTCTCGAGCGCGTTCAGATAGGTCGGCAACGTGGCGACGAGCGTCTTGCCCTCGCCCGTACGCATTTCCGAGATTTTGCCTTGGTGCAGGATGATGCCGCCCATCATCTGCGTATCGAAGTGGCGCATGCCCAGCACGCGCTTGGCGGCTTCACGAACCGTGGCGAACGCCTCCGGCAGCACGTCGTCGATCTTGCCGCCGCGGGCCAAGCGATGGCGGTATTCAGAGGTCTTGTTCCGGAGCGCTTCGTCGGACAGGGCTTCGAAGGTCGGCTCCAGGGCGTTGATTCGCTGCACCAGGGGGCGCAGGTGGCGCACCTTGCGCTCGTTGACCGATCCGAAAATCTGCTTGGCGAAGTTCAGCATGAGCACGTTCTAAATGTTGCTGCGCCCCTTAAAGCCAGGCGCTGAGAGGGGCTGCGAGTGCTTTGAGTTTTTTGGCTTTTTTGCGACCCAGAGACACGCGCCCGCGTGCGAAAACACTCTCGACTCGTGCGCTTGCGAGACTTAAGAGCGGCCCTGGGCGGTGTCAATGTGACCGGAACGACCAGACGGTCTCCGGCGCGATGTTCCGCCGTGTCCGGAGAGCAGAACGCATGTCCAAGCGCGCCCCCCTGAAAATCGGCCTCGCCCTCGCCCTCGCCTTCGCGCTCAGCCTCGCCGCCTGTGGCTTGGGGCGCGATAGCGGCGAAGACAGCGACGGCGGCGTGAGCCCGATTGTGGCCGCCACCGTCAATGGCCGGCCGATTTATGTGGAGGACGTCCGCGCCTACGCCGTGGCCCGCGGCTGGCTGCAGGAAGCCGAAGACCTCGACGCCAATTCCGACGCCTTCTTCATGGCGCTGGAGGAGTTGATCCAGATCCGCCTGTTCGCGATGGAAGCCGAAGCGCGCGGACTCGATCGCGAGCCGGAAACGCGCCGTCAGCTTGAGAACGCGCGCGAGCGCGTGCTGGCCAATTCCATCTATGACGAGATCGACCAGCGCGCCAACGATCCCGCGGCGATCGAGCGTTTGTACCGGGAAAACATCAACCGGTTGGCCGAGGGCGAAGAGGTGCAATTGCGCCATATTCAATTCGCCTCACGAGAAGAGGCGGACGCGGCTAAAAGAAGGCTTGAGCAAGGCGAAAGGTTCGAAGCGCTCGCTTTTGAACTTTCGACCGAACGCGACACCGCGCCGGACGGCGGCGATCTGGGCTTCTCGTCGCTGAACGATCTTGGCGGGGCGCTGCGCGAAGAAGTGGAGCGCACGACGGTCGGCAATCTGATCGGCCCGATCCAATTGCCGACGGGCTGGCACATCTTCCGTCTCGAAGATCGCCGCGCACGTGGCGTGCCGAGCTTGGAAACCCTGCGCCCGCGCATCGTCGCGTGGTTGCGCTACCAGGAAATCACGCAGCTCGACGAACGCTTGGCGCGTGACGCGCGCATCGAGCGCTTGCGTCAGCCCGATGACACCGCCGAGCCTGGCGGCGACGTCACCGCACCTGCCGACGCAGAGCCATCTGCGCCGATCCGTCCGTCGCCGGATACGGTCGCGCCGGACGCGCCGCCCTTCCCGTTCCCGATGGGTCCGGGCGGTGTTGTCGGCGACGCGCCAGCGCAAACGCCGCCGGCCGCACCTGCCGCGACCGTGCCCGTGCCGGCCACGCCCTCAGCACCGGCCGCACCACCGCAAGAGCAAGCACCAACGCAATGAAGGACGGCCCCGTCTCGCCGCTCGCGCCGGCGCGCTTTCCCGATCTGCCGGCCATCGCCGGCTTGGAAGCCGCCATCGGTCGCGCCGGCTTCTACAAACACGAGCGTCCTGATCTGTTGCTGATGCGCATGCCCGCGGGCACGCGCGCGGCCGGCGTGTTCACCACCAACGCTGTCGGCTCGGCGCCGACGGATTGGTGCAAGCAAGTGCTGGCCGCGACGCGCGGCAGCGCGCGCGGCCTCCTGGTCAACGCAGGCTGCGCCAATTCTTTCACCGGCGATGCCGGCGATGCGGCCTGCAAGCGCGCCGTGACCGAGGCCAGCGCAGCGATCGGCATTGAGCCGCGCGAGATGCTCGCCGCGTCCACCGGCGTCATCGGCGTCGTGCTCGATGATTCAAAGATCACGTCCGCATTGCTGCACATGAAGCTCGACGCCGTCTCCTGGCCCAAAGCCGCCGCCGCGATCATGACGACCGACACCTTCGCGAAAGGCGCGGGCGCCACCTGCGAGATCGACGGCGTCAAAGTGAACATCGCCGGCATCGCCAAGGGCTCCGGCATGATCGCGCCGAACATGGCGACGATGCTGGCCTTCGTCTTCACCGACGCAGCACTTTCCGCGCCGATCCTGAAAACGCTACTGCGCCAGGAAACCGAAACCAGCTTCAATGCCATCACCGTCGACGGCGACCGCAGCACCAATGATTGCGTGCTGCTCTACGCCACCGGCCAAGCCAAAGTGCCGCCGATCGCCGACGCCAAGGACGACCGCCTCGCCGGCTTCCGCCAAGCGCTCTCGGACGTGCTGCGCGATCTCGCCATCCAGATCGTGCGCGACGGCGAAGGCGCGACCAAACTGGTCGCCGTGAACGTCGAAGGCGCGCAATCTGACGCGAGCGCCAAGATCATCGCCCGCACCATTTGCGAAAGCCCGCTGGTGAAAACCGCCATCGCCGGCGAAGACGCAAATTGGGGCCGCATCGTCATGGCCATCGGCCGCGCTGATCAGCCCGTGCGCAAAGACATGATCGCCGTGCGCTTCGGCGAGCTTTACGCCGCGCGCGACGGCATGGTCAGCGCCGAATACGACGAAGCCGCCATGAGCGCGTACATGAAGCGCGACGAACTAGAGATCACCGTCACGGTAGGCCCCGGCTCAGGCCGCGCCCGCATGTACACGTGCGATCTCACCAAACGCTACGTCGAGATCAACGGGGACTATCGGAGCTAGGGCTAAGTTTCTTCGAGTTCGCCTCGAAGGCCCTCAAGCTCTTCGAGAATGAACTCCTCGAATACGCTTCCCGAGCCCGTCTCCCGGCCCAGTTCAATTGTTCGAGCTAAGTCCGCAACGACCGCATCTGCCCGGATAGAGAAACCAACGGGAAGAAACCGCGATGCAGGGCAAACATGCGCGCCTCCATCTGCAGGCGCCAGCGATCGTCGTCTGTCAGTTCGTCGTCCAGGCGGCGACAATTGGCAGAGGTTGAATAGGTTTCAAGCAACAAAAAGCCCCCGAAGGGGGAGCATCCTTCGCGGGCTTTTTCAGCCGTTTGATCTGGCGCGTTACGCGACGATCTGAGCGGCTTGGTTCAATGTGGCCATCGCCATCGGTGCGAACACGGCGCAGGCAGCGATCAGGGCATAAATCTTGGTCATGGGTTTGCTCTCGAATTCAGGTTGGGCGGGGCCGATCAGGCGACGATAAGCGCTGCTTGGTTCAAGGTGGCGAAGGCCATCGGGGCGAACACGGCGCAGGCGGCGATCAGGGCGTAAAACTTGGTCATTGGCTTTGCTCCTCCGAAGCGGCAGCGCTTCGATAAGCCAACCTACCTAGACCCAAGGTCAGCCGATGTGCCCGCGGTCACACTCGGAGCATGGGGCGAAAAGCGCCGCCTTCGCCCACTTCGGACCGCCGGCTTCCAGCCGGCATGGGCCAGACGCAACCCTTTCGACATCGCGCGCCGCCAGCCATAATGCTCGCAAGGGAGGCGCTCATGGCCGATCCGGCGCAAGCGCTCGCCACGCAATTGGCGAACATCGAAAAGAAGACCGGCAAATCACTCGCTCAGCTCAGCGCGGCGATCAAAAAGTGCGGCAAGGATAAGCACGGCGAAATCCGCGCCTGGGTGGTGGAGACCTACGGCCTCGGCAATGGCGATGCCAACACGCTAACGCATCACGCGCTCAAATCGGATGGCGCGTCCCGCGCCGCTGACGCCGGCGCCGATCAAGTGCTGGATGAGATTTACGCCGGCAAGAAGTCCCATCTCCGCCCGGTGCACGACAAGCTGATGCAAGAGATCAGCAAGTTCGGCGCATTCGAAATCGCACCAAAAAAGGGCTACGTTTCGTTGCGGCGAAAAAAGCAATTCGCGATGCTCGGGCCGAAGACGAACGAGCGCTTCGAGCTCGGGCTCAACCTCAAAGACGATATCCGCGACAGCCGCGTCAAACCCGTTCCACCCGGCGGCATGTGCCAATACATCGTACCATTGGCCAGCGCCGACGAGATCGACGCGAAGCTCGTCGGCTACATCAAGTGGGCTTACGACGCGGCCGGCTAGTGCTTGCCAGCCTCGTAAATGCGGCGGAAAGGTTGATATGGCTAACGCCTTTCAACCAATCCTCCACACGGCTTCTTCATGCAAATCGGCGATGTTCCATCCTCAGCGCGACGCCTCCTTTTGGTGGCGGCGGCCGCGTTGATCGATACCGAGGGGCGCATCCTGATTACGCAGCGCCCCTTGCACAAAGCGCTCGGCGGCCTTTGGGAATTTCCCGGCGGTAAAGTCGAGTTAGGGGAAGCGCCAGAACACGCGCTCGTGCGTGAGCTGAAAGAGGAGCTGGACTTGAACGTCGAACCAGATTGCCTCGATCCGTTCGCGTTCGCGTCGCACGCTTACACGGACTTTCATTTGCTGATGCCGCTCTATGTCGTCACACGCTGGCAAGGCGAGCCCAAGCTCGATCCGAACGCCGCCGCCGCGATGAAATGGGTGCGCGCTGAAGCACTGCGCGAGCATGAGATGCCGCCAGCCGATGTCGTCCTGGTTGAGCGCCTGATTGAACGGAGCGCCGCATGATCCGCCGTTTTCTTCGCTGCGAACGCGGCACGACCGCGATCGAATACGCCGTGATCGCCAGCCTGATCGGCATGGCCATCATCGCCGCGATCCAACCGATCGGCGATATCCTGCAAGGCACGTTCGGCGACGTGAGCTCTGGCCTGGAAGGCAGCGGCAACTAAGCCGCCAGCCAACATTTCAGCTTTATTTCAGCGGCGACGAACGGGCGTAACGCGCCCGCGCCATACCCCTGCCCGCGCGGCCTTGAGCCGGTCCGCGCGGAGGCAGGGACATGAACATCGCGCAAGCTCTGGCCATCGCCGCAGCGACCTACGCGTACGCGCTTCATGTCGAAGAGCCATTGTCGGCGCGGTTCTCGATCCTGCAAGCAGAAGTCGATGCTCGGATCGCCGAGACTGAGGATCTGAGCCGCGAAGCGATCGAGCGCTCGCACGCTCTCTTCGTTCAAGCGATGCAGCAAAGTGCGAGCTATGGCATTCGCGCTTATGCGTCGAGTTCGACGTCCCAATAAAGATAATCCATCCACGTTTCATGGAGGTGGTGCGGTGGGAAGCGGCGGCCGACGTGTTGAAGCTCATGCATCGTCGGACGACGCGGCTTCTTAGAGGGGCGCATGCCGCATTGTTGCGGCATCAGCCCGCCTTTGCGCAGATTGCACGGCGCGCACGCAGTGACGATGTTTTCCCACGTCGTCCGCCCACCGCGCGAGCGCGGGATCAAATGGTCGAAGGTCAGGTCATCGGCGGAGCTGCAATATTGGCAGGCGAAGCCATCGCGTAGGAAGACGTTGAAGCGCGTGAACGCTGGCGGGCGATCCTGGGCCACGTAATCGCGCAGCGAGATCACCGAAGGCAGCTTCATCTCGAACGACGGCGAATGCACCACGTGGTCGTAATGCGCCACGACATCGACGCGTTCGAGGAAGACGGCTTTCACCGCTTCTTGCCAGGGCCAAAGAGACAGCGGGTAATAGGACAACGGCCGGAAGTCGGCGTTCAACACCAGCGCCGGAAAACCCGCGAGAGGGGCGCTGGAAACATTCATCGACGACTGCTCCAGTGCAGCCGTGGCAGGATTTGCTGGGGGATCAGGCTATTGAGACTGAAGACCAAAACTCCTCTACGCCGCCGAACTTAGCATGAATCGCCGAGTGCGCGAGACGAGCATTAGCTGATTTGGCGCGACAGCTTCATGACAGTGACGCCACGTTGCCAAAAAAGCTCAGCGGCCAGCGGCAATCTTGGGTGTTTTCAGATAGGTAGCCAAAAACTCAGCGCCCAACTCCAAGCCGTCCGGGCCGATCGCGTGCGGCGTCCCGTACGACACGTGCCATTGCGCGCCGTGGCCGGCGGCCGCCAAGGCCTCGGCGGACTCGAACATGAACGGGATGGGCAAGGTCGGATCGCGGTCGCCGTGGATCAGCAGAACCGGCGGCTTGGCGCGCAACTCGTCCCTCAAGCGCGCCCCGCCGACAAGCACACCGGAAAAGCCCAGCACCGCCGCCAGCGACGTCTCGCGCCGCAGCGCCACGTGCAGCGCCATCATCGTGCCCTGGCTGAAACCAACGAGTGCGACGCGGCTGGAATCGAGTTCGTACTTCTCCATCTCGCGCTCGATGAAGCGATCGACCGAGGGCGCGGCCATGCGCACGCCCGGCTCCATCAGATGCGGATCGAGATCGGTGATCGGAAACCATTGATAGCCGCCCGGCGCCATCGGCGTCGGCTCGATCGCGTTGGGCGACACGAACGCCGTGCCCGGCAGCAGATCGGCCCAGTAAGGCGCAAGGCTGATCAGATCGGCGCCATTGGAGCCGTAGCCGTGCAGGAAGATCACGAGCGAATCCGGCTTGCCGCCACGCTTGGGCGGCATACGCGGGCCATCGATGAAAACGGTCATGGCCCGCTAGTAGCCCTTCGCGGGCGCGAAGGGTAGCGTCGCCGCCCCATGAGCTTCGTCACGCGCTTCGCCCCCTCGCCTACGGGCTATCTGCACCTGGGTCACGCCTTCTCGGCGCTGACAGCGTTCGACGCGGCCCAGGCGGCGGGCGGGCGTTTTCTGTTGCGGATCGAAGACATCGACCAGGGCCGCGCGCGACCTGAGTTCGAGGCGGCGATCTTTGAGGATTTGGCCTGGCTGGGGATTAGCTGGGAAGAGCCGGTGCGGCGGCAATCCGAGCACATGGCCGACTACGCCGCGCCGCTGCAAAGCTTGATCGCGCGCGGCCTTATCTATCGCTGCTTCCGCACGCGCAAGGAGATCGCCGAAGCCATAGCGTCGGCTCCACACGGCGCGAGCGAGGATAGGTTTCGCGGCGAACCGCTGCCGGCGGACGAGGAAGCGGCCAAGCTTGAAGCGGGCGACGCGTTCGCGTGGCGGCTCTCTCTGAAGAAGGCGCGCAGCGTGTTGGGGCCGGCGTATTTCACGTTGGTGTTCGAGGATGAAACGGGCCTCGTGCGCGCCGAGCCGGAGAAGCACGGCGATGTCGTGCTGGCACGCAAGGATTTCGACGCCAGCTATCATCTGGCCTCCGTGTGGGACGATGCGCTGCAAGGCGTGACGCAGGTGATCCGCGGCGAAGATCTGCGCGAGGCGGCGCATCTGCATGTGCTGCTGCAAAAGCTGCTCGACCTGCCCCAGCCCACCTATCGCCACCATCGGCTCATTCTGGGGGACGACGGCAAGCGCCTCGCGAAACGCGACCAAGCCGCCACACTCCGCGCCATGCGCGAAGCTGGCCAGACGCCTAGCGACATAAGACGGTTACTCGGGCTTCAAGCCTAACGCGCGTTCACGACGCTTTCTTCAACGCTCTGAACGCTTCCCTAATCATGTTGGCGTATGAGCGCGGCAAGAAGAAAGCTGCGCCAAAAACCGGCGCGACGTTTTGGGAATGATGTGGGTCGATCAACCTAGCTATTTCGGGCCGGACCGGCGCCGCAGGGCCGCCAGTCTGCGTATCCGAGAGCGCCGTCGCGAAAACCTCGCCGGCCATCCGCCGGCGTTAAACGTGGCGCTGCGCCAATTGCGCATGCAGATCATCGAAGCACGCGGCCCTGGTCTCGACCGCTTCATTGAGCGCGCGCATTCGACATCGATTTTGGCGCAAGAGAATTGCGAACACGATGCGGCCGACGCGCTGAGCGCTTTATCGGTGTATGCGGCGCGAAATCGCGAACTCGACGTGCGGCCGGCCCTCTATCAAGGGCTCGATCGCGCGCACGCCGCGCTGAACACTTACCACTAAGCCGCGATCAATCCGGATAGTGCCGGAAGCCCGGCCAGCCTTCGATCGCTTCGATGGCTTCGTGCGCAGATTCCAATTTGTGGTCCGGCACGTTTGAAAGGCGCGCGGCTTCGATCCACGCCTTGATCGCCGTGGGCGCGATGCGATCGCGGCCGCACAGCACGAACACTGGCTCATCCTTGCCGACGGCGGAGAGCGAGCCGTGCTCCAATTCAGCCGCCAAGCGCGCAAAGCCTGCGTCGCGCAGCAGCTTGGCGCATTGGAGCTTCACTTCGCGGCCTTCAACTTCAGTCAGGGACATTGGGCGCCTCCCCAAGATCTAGGGTCTTTGAGCGCGGCGAATCATTGCTGCGCTTGCTGCGGACTTGGCGCGACATCGACCTCCACCGCAAGCGTTTCGCGCACGCTGGCGCTGACCCAGCCGCGCAAAGGCGCCGCATCCGCCGCATCAAGGCCGGAGCAAATGCGGATATAGGCGTCGGTCGGGCTTTGGCGATTGGAGGGATCGAAGCCGACCCAGCCGAGTTCCGGCACGTACGCCTCCGCCCACGCGTGCGATTCCTGGCGACCAACGTAACCTGCGGAAATGTAGCCGGCGACGTAGCGCGCCGGGATATCGGCCAAGCGCGCGGCGGCGATGAAGACGTGCGCGTGGTCCTGGCAGACGCCCTTCCCGTTCTGCAGCGCTTCGGTTGCCGTGGTCAGCGCGTGCGTCGTGTTTTGTTCATACTCGACGGCGTTGCGCACGTTCTGCGAAAGCTTGTGCAGCGTATCGAGCACATTGCCCGCTGCACTCGCGCGCGCGAGTTCAAGGATTTCGCGGCTGGGCGCCGTGAGCTTGGTTTCGCGCAGAAACACAGCGGGTCGTGAAAAGTCGCGCAAGCCACGCATGACGCCCGCAGCGTCCGTTGTTTCGACCATGCCTTCCGCGACGATCTCGATCAAAGATTGCTCGCGGTCGGTGCGCCACACCGCCTCTTCATCACCGAACGCGTTGATGAAAAGCGGTCTCACCTCGTCGCCATTCACGGTGACAGACCAGTTCACCACCTTCTGCCCATCGAAGCGCGATGGGAAAAGCCGCAGCCGCAAATCCGCACGCATCGCGGGCGGATTGTATTCGTAGCGGGTGACGTGGCGGACAGAAAGACGCATGGCGGGTCAAAAATAATAAGCGCGCGAAATCTCGGACGAGAGGCGATTCGTCACCTTAATCGCGTCGCCGATGAATTCGTGCAAGCCGGTCTGAAACAGGCTGTTGATATCGCAGCCGTCGAGACGGCGCACCATCTCCGCCGCCGTCTCGTGGCAGTCGTGACGCTCGCCATAGAGGCGCGCGAGGTCGTCGAGATGGCGCTCCAGCGCGCGGTAGCAGAAATTCGCCGACCGCGGGAACATGGTGTTGAGCACGAGGAATTCGGCGATGCCCCAAGGCGTGTAATCACCGCGATAGACGTGGTGATAAGCGCGCATCGCGGACGTGGCGCGCAGCACGGACGTCCACTGGTGAAAATCACGGCCGCCGCCGACGACATCGGTTTCCGGCAACAGCACGTAATATTTCACATCGAGCAGACGCAGCGTCATCTCGGCGCGCTCAACGAATTCGCCGAGGCGCAGGAAGACATAGCCCTCGTTCCGCAAGAGCGAGGTTTCGGCCGCGCCTCGGAACGCCGCGGCGCGCTGCTTGGCCCAATCGAGCCACACAGGCAGATCAGCGATCGCTTCATCGGCGTCGAGCGCTTCGAGCAAACGCCAATGATCATTCAGCGCTTCCCACATATCGGCGGTGAGCGCGGTGCGAATGGCCTTGGCGTTGGTGCGCGCTTGCGCCAAGCAGCAATGGATCGACGAACGATTGTCGCGATCCAGCAGCAGATACGTGATGATTTTTGAATCGCTGGCCTTCGGCGGCAATTCGCTGGCGCAACCCGCAGCGCGCGCGACGGATTGCCATTCCTCATTCGCGCCAGGGAGCATCGCCATGCGCCGGCCCATCTCAATGAGGCGCGCCGTGGCGTCGGCGCGCTCGATATAGCGGCCCATCCAGAAAAGATTTTCGGCGGTGCGGCTCAGCATGGGCTCATTCCGACAGCACCCATGTGTCTTTGACGCCGCCGCCCTGACTTGAGTTCACCACGAGCGAGCCTTTTGTGAGCGCCACCCGCGTCAGCCCGCCCGGCGCCAAACGCACTTGCTTGCCGACTAGGCAAAACGGTCGGAAATCGACGTGACGCGCATCAATGCCGTCGGCGGTGACAGTCGGCGCGGAAGAAAGCTCGAGCGTCGGTTGCGCGATGTACGCATCCGGGTCTGCTAGAATCTTGGTGCGGAATTCCGAGATCTGTTTCTTCGTCGCGTGCGGGCCGATCAGCATGCCGTAGCCGCCCGAGCCGTGCACTTGCTTGACGACAAAATCCTTCAAATTGGCGAGCACATGATCGCGCTCGTCCGCGAGCGAGCAGCGCCAGGTCTGCACGTTCTTAAGGATCGGTTGTTCGCCGAGATAGAAACGGATCATCTCTGGCACGAAGACGTAGATCGCTTTGTCGTCGGCGATGCCCGAGCCCGGCGCAGAGCAGAGCGTCACGCCGCCGGCGCGATAGACGCTGAATAGCCCCGGCACGCCAAGCAGTGAGTCCGGATTGAAAGCGAGCGGATCGAGATAGGAATCATCGATGCGCCGGTAGATCACATCGACGCGCTGTGGACCGCGCGTGGTGCGCATCCAGACGAGGCCGTCATTGACGAAGAGATCGCTGGACTCAACGAGCTCAACGCCCATCAGATCAGCGAGGAATGAGTGCTCGTAATAGGCGCTGTTCAACGGCCCAGGCGTCAGAAGCACGACGGTCGGCTCGCCCTTGCAGGCCGGCGGCGCCACTTCCTGCAGCGTGCGCTTCAGCATCGTCGGATATTCGTCGATCGGATCGACGGCGCAGGCGGCGAACAGACGCGGAAACATCCGCATCATGATTTCGCGGTTCTCAAGCATGTAGCTCACGCCCGAAGGCGTGCGGCAATTGTCTTCGAGCACCTGAAAATCGGTGTCGTTGGTGCGCACGATGTCGACGCCGACGATATGGCTATAGATGCGGCCTGGCGGATCGAAGCCCGCCATCTCGGGCAGGTAAGCTTCGTTCTGATAGACCAAGCTTTCCGGCACGATGCCGGCGCGCATGATCTCGCCGCGATGATAGACATCGTAGAGAAACGCATTGAGCGCCCGCGCCCGCTGCTGCACGCCACGCGAAAGCTTGCGCCATTCAGCAGCGCCGAACACGCGCGGGATGAGATCGAACGGGATCAGGCGCTCAGGATCGCCGCCCTCGCCGTACACGGAGAACGTAATACCGAGCCGGCGGAACAGCGCTTCGGCTTCGCTCTGGCGCTGACGCAAATTGGCTTCGCCCGTCGCCTCCAACCAAGCGGCGACTTGTTCGTAAGGCGAACGGATCGAGCCGTCCGAGGCGCGCATTTCTTCAAACACGCCGCGGAGCCTTCACTGATTGTCGGACGCGGAGAACGTCGCCGGGCGCCCTAACGGACCGCTCTTCGGCAGGCGCCCTGCTTTTGGGCGCCGGCGCCGCTTCGCCGTTCAAGGCGCCGCCGGCCGGGCGCCAAAAGCGCCGATGACCCGCGTGCTCCAATCGCCCAAAGCATCCCACGCCTCGCTGCCATCGGTGAACAGGCCAAGACGGACCATGACGAGGTCTTTGGACGGCACGACCACGACGATCTGGCCTTCGTAACCCTGCGCAGAGAAGGCATCGCGCATTTCGTCGCCCGTGATGAGGGAGCGCGCAGGGCGGCCGTCGCCTGTCGGCGGGGTCAGCCACCAATGCGCGCCGTAGGTGTCGGTGTTCTGCGCGGGGCCGGGCGTGCGGCCAAAATCGACCCAGCCTTCCGGCAACACGCGTTGCCCGTCCCACACGCCGCCGCGCAAATAGAGATAGCCAAAGCGCGCCCAGTCGCGGCCCGTCATCCAGATGAGCGAGCTGCCATAGAAGAGGCCTTGGGGATCGAACTCGACGACGGGGCGCACGCCGATCTGATCGAACAGCGACGTGTTCATCCACACGCGCATGCGCTCACGGCGCTCGATCGGGCTCTGGGGATTGGGCACGATCGCGCGCGTCAGCGCGTCGGAGATCAGCAGCGTGCCGGCTGACGAATAATTCCAATGCGTGCCGGGATCGTGGATCAGCGGCAGGTTCGCGGCCCAGCGCGTTGTGTGTTGCCGGCCTTCGCCGAACAGCATGCGCGCGTTGCCCGCGTTGGCGACGCTGTCGCCGTTCTCGCTGTACTCGAGCCCATCGACCATGTTCAGCCAATTGCGCCAGCTGATCGAGGCGCGGCGATCGCTGGCGCGCCAATGCGGATTGCCCATCGGCGAATCGATGGCGACGCGGCCCTGCAGCACCGCGGCGCCGACCAGAGCGTGCGTGACGGATTTCGCCATCGACCAGGAATTCAGCCGCGTGTCGCGCGAATAGCCGTCGGCGTAACGCTCGAACACAAGGCGGCCACCTTGAATGATCACAACGGCGCGCGTTTCGCCGAGCAGCGCGTGGCGGCCGGCGAAGGCTTCGGTGATGGCGAGATCCAACGCTGCGCGATCGACATCGGCCGGCAACGGCGCTTCGGCCCATTCCTGCGTCGGCCAGGCGACGCCAGCCGGCTGCGGCGGTAGCGGATAAAGCTGCTGCGCATTTGCTGCTGTTGCGAACAACAAAGCAAACGCACCCATCAACGCGCGCAGCATGACGTCTCCCCTCGCCTTCGCTATGCTGTTTCGGAGCATAAGGGGAGGCGCACGTGTCGCGCAAACGCTGGATTTGGGTGGGCGTGTTGGCGGCGGTGGTTTTTATCGTCGCCGGCGCTGGGTGGGCTTCGCGCGGGCAGGTCGCCTACGCACAGATCGCGACTGGTTACGCGGCCAAGCAGACCTGCTCTTGCCTGCATGTGAGCGGGCGCGCGCTGGACAGTTGTATGGCGGATTTCCCTGAAGACGCGCGCCAGCAGATCAGCATCGCGCAAGATGGCGACCAAGTGCGCGCGAGCGTGCTGTTCGGCGCCATTAGTGCGTCAGCGATCTATGAGCCCGAATACGGCTGCCGAATTCTAGATTAGCCAGCCGTGCGGGTTCGGCACTGGCTTGCGCATCACGCCCAGCACGAGCGCGATCGCTGCGCGCAACGCAGCCCAGATCGCGACGATGAGGTGGACATAGATCGTGCCGACGGCCAATGCGCCGTGCACATAGCCAAGCAAACTGCCGAGCACCCAGATCGCGTAACCGATCACCAACGTGCGCACGGCGTGCTCGTGGTGGGTGTTCGCCCACGGCATGGCTTGGCCGCGATTGGTGAACGCCAGCGCGATCGCTGCAATGCCCACCGCCATGCCGATCAGCGACCAGGGTTCGGGCAAAAGCAAATTCAGCGCGAACGCGGCGATCGTCAGCAGGTGCACCAGCACGACCTTGCCGCGGTGCGTCTTAAGCCCGACGCCGCCGCTTTGCTGCGGGCGCGCCGGCTTCGGGCGGCGAAAGGGCGTGACGTTGTCGTGCGACATGATTCCATGAGAATAAGGCGCTCGACCGGTTCGGACCAGTTGTTCACTACATGTCCGCGACAGGCGGCCGCGCCGGCCCCTTGCGCCGAACCGGGGCCCGTGGTCAGAACGCGCCCGTGAGCACAGACGCTTCGACGCCTTCCGCCGCCGCCGCCAGTCCCGCCCCTTCCCCAGAGGGCGCTTCGGATCAGCCGCCGCTGGCGCAGAAAATCCTTCTCGTCACCGACGCCTGGGAGCCCCAGGTGAACGGGGTCGTACGCACGCTCTCGAACACGATGGGCGAGCTGAAGAAGATGGGCTGCGAGGTCGAAGTGATCTCGCCGGGCGATTATCCGAACACGGTGCCGCTGATCACCTATTCCGAGATCCGCTTGGCGCTGGGCGCGCGCGAGGATGTCGAGGATCGCTTTCTTTCCTTCGCGCCGGACGCCGTGCACATCGCCACCGAAGGCACACTGGGTTGGGACGCGCGCGCCGTCTGCCTCAAGCACAAATTTCCGTTCACGACGAGCTACCACACGCAATTCCCAGAATACGTCACCGCGCGCTTCCCATGGATCCCGCTCTGGGCCGGCTATCGCTACATGCACGCCTTCCACGACAAGTCGGGGCGCGTGATGGTGGCGACGCCGACGATGCAGAAGCAGCTGGAGCTGCAGGGCTTCCGCAACACCGCGATCTGGAGCCGCGGCGTCGATATCGAACAATTCCACCCGCGCCTGCGCGGCATCGATGGCGGCATCTATCCGGCCGATCTACCTCGCCCGATCTTTGCGTATGTCGGTCGCGTCTCCGTTGAGAAGAATATCGAAGCGTTTCTCAAGACTGAGCTACCGGGCTCAAAAGTCGTTGTCGGCGGCGGGCCGGCTTTGGACGAACTCAAACAGAAATATCCGAGCGCGGTGTTTACGGGTCCGAAGTTCGGCGAAGAGCTGGCGCGCCATTACGCGGACGCGGATGTGTTCGTGTTTCCGAGCTTCACCGACACGTTCGGCTTGGTGATCCTGGAAGCGGCCGCGACGGGTACGCCCGTGGCCGGCTACGTGGCCCCGGGTCCGCAGGACATTCTGCCGGGCACGGGCGCAGGCATCGTCGATGACGATCTACAGAAGGCTTGCTTGGAAGCGCTAAAGCTAAAGCGCGAAGACGCGCGCGCCTTGGCGGAGCGTTATTCCTGGGCTTCGTGTGCGGCAGATTTCCGTCGCAATCTGGAGCCGCTGCCGAAAGAGCGCGGCCGCCGCTTCTGGCACAAGCTGGCTGATCTGCGGAAACGCGCGAAAGAGCGCCGGCGTCTGGCAAAAGAAAAGCGCCAACGTGAAGCGGCGCGGCGCTAAACTCTCTGCAGGCTGAAACAAAAAGCGGCGCTTCGCAGCGCCGCTTTTCTCTTACCACTTGATCTTCTTGCGGAGCCTGTAGCGCAGCCAGATCGCTGTGCCGTTCATCAGCAATGTGATGACAAGGAGCACGAGGCCCGCGGCGGCGGCGATTTCGAGGAATTCAGCTTGCGGGCGCGAGGTCCAATTGAACATCTGGATCGGCATCACGGTGAATTCCGAGCCCATCCAATGCGCCGGCGACCACGAGGCAATCGCGTCGCCCATCGTCGCCACCGATTGGATCGTCGAACCGTGCGGCAGGTCGAGCGTTTGGCCGGCTTGCACTTGCTGCTCGGTGAAATCCGGCAGCACGACCACGCCGTCATGATGGATCGTGACACGTTCAGTCGCCATCGGATCGACGGCGGCGCCGTATTCATCGAGCACGCCGATGGTTTCGAACGTCGCGTCGCCGGGACGGGTGATCGGCAAGAAGGCCACGAATGTCAGACCACCGATCATGATCAGCGGCGCGGTTTCGCCGAGCGCGCGCGAGATGCCGATGATGATGCCGGTGACAACACCCGGCAGCGCGTACGGCAGCACATGGTGCTGCGTCGTTTGCCACTTGGTGGCGCCCACCGCGAGCGCGCCTTGACGCATTTCCTGCGGCACGCCGCGCACGGCCTCGCGTGTGGCGACGATGACAACCGGCAAGATCAGCAGCGCCAGCGTGATGCCGGCGGTGAGGATGGATTGGCCGAAGAGATCGGCTGCGCTCTCGCGGAAGCCTTCGGGGAGGAAGCTGAACCAGCGCGCCGGGTTGCCAAGGAATTGCACGAAGATGCCGACGGCCATCAGGCCGAACAGGATCGACGGCACGCCGGCAAGATTGTTCACGGCGATTTCGATCGCGCTCGTGAGCGGGTTCTTTGGCGCGTATTCTTCGAGATAGACGCCCGCGAGCAGACCGATGGGGATCGCGACCAAAGCCGTGGTGACGATCACCAGCAACGAGCCAACCCAAGCGGAGAGAATGCCGGCGACCGCAGGGTCTGACGATGGGAAGCTCATAAAGAAAGCTGGCGTCAGACGATGACCGCCATCCATCACCAGATCGGCGACGAGCGTCACCAACGTGCCCAAGCCGATGATCGTGGCGACGATGCCCCAGATCACGAACGACCTGTCTTTGAACTTGCGCGAAGCGAGACCCGGCGGATGCGCCGTGATGTCGCTCGGGCGTTGTGCGTCGATCGCGGCCATTAATAGGCCTCCCGGAAGCGGCGCTGCAGATAGAACGCCACAAAGTTGAACATGAGCGTAAGCACCAGGAGCGCGAGGCCCGCGGCGAAGATCGAGTTGTATTCAAGCGTGCCGAAGGCGACGTCGCCCAGCGCAACTTGCGCGATGAACGAAGTTACCGTTGCGCCCTGCTGCGTGGGGCTCACAACCATTTGCGGCTGCGTGCCGGCTGCGACGACCACAATCATGGTTTCGCCAATCGCGCGCGACATGCCGAGGATGATTGCGCCGACCACACCGGAGATCGCCGCCGGCACAACGACGCGAAACGCCGTTTCAAGGCGCGTCGCGCCCATCGCGAAAGAACCTTCGCGCATCGAGCGCGGCACCGCGCGCATGGCGTCTTCAGAGAGCGACGCGATGTACGGGATAATCATAAGGCCCATGACCATACCCGCTGAGAGCAGATTGAAACCCGGCAGACCTGGGATGAGACGCTGCAACAACGGCGTGACAAACAGCAGCGCGAAATAGCCGTAAACGACCGTGGGCACAGCGGCGAGCAGCTCAAGCGTCGGCTTTATCGTTTCGCGCGTGCGCGTGTTGGCGAATTCCGAGAGATAGATCGCGACCAGCAGGCCCAGCGGCACAGCGACCGAAAGCGCGACGAGCGTGGACATGAAGGTGCCGGTGAGCAGCGGCGCGATCCCATAGCTGGGATTGTCGAAGAGCGGCGTCCACGTTGTGGACGTCAAGAACTCGATGACCGAAATCTGCGCGAAGAATTTGCTGGATTCCGATATCACGACATAGACGATACCGACGACGATCGCGACGGCGGCGACAGCGGCAAGGAAGAGCAAACCTTCGATGATGCTCTCGCCCCATCGCACCTTCCGCTTGCTAAAATCACGTTCCACGATCACCCCCGCCCGCAGGCGCATCAGCCGTCACGATGAAACCGGCTGTCCGCCGGTTCATGTTTGAGGCGTCGCCATACTTCACTTTTGTGACAGTTTGACATAGCCGCCTGCCAACAGGCGCAAGGGCGGTATGCAGGAACGGCGCAAAAGCGCGCCGTCGGTATTTTAGGCTAATAAAACAAAGCATTGAGGCCGACGGCGGGATCCGCCGCCGGCCCCTTTTTTCGCTTATTGCTGCACCGGCTCAACAATGAGCGGGCGAGCGAGCACCTCAGCAATGGTGACGCCGATCGCTTGGCGGCCGCCGAAGGCGGTGCCCTGCGTGCGGCGTTGCGCACGTTGGAGATAGGTTTGGTAGGCCGCCGCCGGCAGCGGGACGTAACCAACTTGCTGCGAATAACGCGCGGCGTTGTTCAAAAAATACTGGGCAAATTGCTGCACTTGCGGGCGGCGCAGCGCGGCGGCGTTTACGTAGATGAACATCGGGCGCGACAGCGGCGCATACGTGCCGTTCTCGGCGTTAGCGACGCTCGGCTCAACTGGGCCGTTGCCGTTGTCAATTGCCAGAGCGCGCAGACGGCCCCGGTTCTCTTCGAAATAGGCAAGACCGAAATAGCCCATGCCGCCCTGATTGCTGGCGACGCCCTGAACCGTCACGTTGTCATCTTCGGTCGGCGTGTAGTCCGTACGCGACGAGCGCGCGCGGCCAACGACAGCTTCAGTGAAGTAGTCGAACGTGCCCGAGGCCGTACCAGCGCCGAACAGAACCAGCGGCATGTCCGGGAAAGCCGGATTGATCTGGCGCCAGTTGCTGATGTTGCCCTGGGCTTCCGGACGCCACGTGCGTTGCAGTTCTTGCACCGTGATCGAACGCACCGGGTTGGACGGGTGCACAACAACGGTCAGCGCGTCGAACGCCACCGGGATTTCGACATATTGAATGCCGGCAGCGCGGCAGGCAGCCATTTCACTGGCCGAGATCGGACGCGAGGCGTTCGAGATATGGGTTTCACCGCGGCAGAATTTGCGGAAACCACCGCCCGTGCCCGATTCACCGACGGTGACGCGGACGCGACCAGAGGTTTGTTGTTGGAAGCCTTCGGCGACGGCCTCGGCGAGCGGAAACACCGTCGACGAACCGTCGATTTGAATGGTGAAGGCTTGTTGCGCCATCGCTGTGCCCGACATCGCCATCACGGCGACAGCCGCGGCGACTGCACGACCGGCCGTCTTGAACATTTGCAAATTCATAAGAACCTCCGTTGGGGAAGGAATTTTCAGTCCGAAATCGGCGGCGTCCGCGCGAAAGCGCACGCCGCCTAGTCGGGGGGTTAGAAGTCGAATTGCGTGCGGAGCGTGATGATGTCCGACTCGTTATCGACGCCGGCGCCAACGCGATCCATTTCGCTCATCGCGTAGTTCAGCTTGAAGCGAACGTGATCGACCGGCACCCAGTCGAGACCGAGCACATAAGCCGTCTGCTCGCCACGGCTCGCGCCACCGGCCGGATCAGACAGATCGATGTAGTCGTAGCGCGCGCTGACCATCCAATGGCCGATGCCGCCGGCGCCCATCGGCGTGCGCGGCGCGATCGCGCCGAACGATCCTTGGTTGCCACGATAGTTGCGGCTCTCGCCCGTGAGCGACCAGTACGCATCGACGTAATAGCCGTCGAATTCGTAGCCGACGCCGCCGGCGGTTTCGCCGTCGAGCACGGCATATTCAGCTTGCACGCCGAACGGGCCGTATTGCAGCGCGAGTTCTGCGCCGTAGGTCGTATCTTCCGAGCCTGAGATGCCCGGATTGATCCAACGCTCGCCGCGGCCGTTGGCCGGGCGCACGCGGTATTCGTAAGCGCTATCCTCTTCCTGATCGCGCTGGCGCGCGTGCAAGCCGAGGTGAACCAGCGTGGTGCCTTCCGGCGTGGTCTCGAAGATCGGCGCCCATGTGAAGCGGCCGCTGAACGCCTGCTGCTCGGTCGTGCCCATCGTGTCGCTGTCGTTCAGCGAGTCGCCTTGGGCGGCGACGGAGACGTGCCAATTGGCGCCGCCGGTGATGAAGCCGATGCCGGCGAGACGGCCGTAGCCGAACGAGTTGATGATCGATGAGCGCTCGATGATCGGAATGTCGAGCGAGGAAATGCGATCTTCGAGCGGCGAGGTGATATTGTGTTCGCCGATGACGATGGACCAATCGTCGTTCACGTATTCGATGAACGCGTCATCGACCGCGACTTCATCGGTGTTGCCGCCGCCCGGGTTGAGCACGAAGTCAACCTTATAGCGCCAATTCTCGTTGAAGCGGCCTTGCACGCCGAGGAAGGCGCGGCGGACATAGGTGTTGAGACCGCTCTGCGCGGCGCCCGATTCGATGTCCCAGCTCTGATCGGAGACGTCGTATTGGAAGCGGCCGCGCATTTTGAAACGCGCGTCGCCGAAGCGATCTTCGCCGACCGTACCGGTCCAGCTGGTGGTGTGAGACGGAGCGGCGGTCTGCGCGTGCGCGACACCCGCCGTCGCCGCCGTGGCAAGCGCGGCGAGCGCTGCCTTGGTGAGAACATTCTTCATTATGGAAACCCCCTTGGGTGAACCGAGCCCCTGCGGTGGCGAGCGACTCTGTCTCGTCCCCTCAGGCGAGGCGGGGGTTAGTCCTGCGTGGTGACGCCTGCGCGACGCTTCCGCTAAGGCTCCGCGACACTTTGATTGCGGATTTGTGACGTGGCATGGGCGCCGCAGGCCACTGATCCGCAGGCGAAATTAACCACGAACGGCTCTTTACATTGGGGAACGATCACCATATTTCGCATCGTTACCGGCGGACCTGGAAACAGCGTCCACTAACGCCCCCTCGGCCCAGGCCACCTGGGGGATCGCAAACAACGGGAAGCAGGAAGCTTCCTAGGCGATCCTCCGGCGCAAGCTCCCAAGGGCGGACCTGACATTTAGCATGTCCGACTAACGCCGGCCTGGGTTTAACAAGCGTCGCTTCAAAAGCGGCGGCATTGTTTTGGGAGTTGCCGGATGGACTCTGTCCTCTCGCCTCTTGACCTGACTGCGCGCCAAGCGCCGGAAGGTCCCGTGGCTATTGCACGTCCGCACCGCGTCGCCGCGGCTGCATCGTGGTTTCGTGAAAATTTTCCGGGCGAAGTGTTTTACGCCGTAAAGGCGAATCCGAGCCCATGGGTGCTCGATGCGCTCTGGGAAAACGGCGTCCGCAATTTCGACGTCGCCTCCGAGGTTGAGGTCGAGTTGGTGGCTTCGCGCTATCCGGGCGCGCAGATCGCCTTCATGCACCCGGTGAAGTCGCGCCGCGCCATCGCCCGCGCCTACCGCGAATTCGGCGTGAAGACGTTCGCCATCGATAGCGAAGACGAACTCGAAAAAATCCTCGCTGAAACCGGCGGCGCGAAGGACCTCACTTTGGTCGTTCGCTTTGCCGTGTCGGGCGATGGCGCGGCTTACCCGCTCGCACGTAAGTTCGGCGTTACCGAAGAGGAAGCGCCGGCCCTGCTGCGTCGCGCGCGCCAGGCGACGGAAGAGATGCTTGGCGTCTCGTTCCATGTCGGTTCGCAATGCATGCGCCCGGACGCCTATCGCACGGCGATGGAGATGGTGAACCGCGCGATTGTGAAAGCGGGCGTCGTGGTCGATATCGTCGACATCGGCGGCGGCTTCCCGGCGATCTATCCTGGCATGAACCCGCCGGCGATGATCGAGTACGTCACCACAATCAAAGACGCGTTCGAAGAGATGTTCGTCGCTCAGAACGCAAAGCTCTGGGCAGAGCCCGGTCGTGCGCTCGTCGCGGAAGCTGGCTCCACAATTGCGCGCGTTGAGCTGCGCAAGGGTGACGCGCTTTATCTGAACGACGGCGCCTTCGGCACCTTGTTCGACGCGACGCACTTGAATTGGTCTTTCCCGGCCAAGCTGCTGCGCACGAAGGAAAGCCGCGCCAAGCTCGCGCCGTTCCGTCTCTACGGCCCGACCTGCGACAGCATGGATGCGGCCGCTGGCCCGTTCATGCTGCCGGCCGACATCGGCGAAGGCGATCTGATCGAGATCGGTTCGCTCGGCGCCTATGGCATGGCGATGGCGACGCGCTTCAACGGCTTCGGTGAAACCGTGACGATGGAATCGCAAGACGCGCCGTGGCCGAGCATGTACGGCGCAGCGCCAGTCGCGAAACCGAAGCGCACGCGGACGACGAAGCCGAAGCAGGCGTAAGTCTAGCCAAGCACAAAGATCGAGGGCGGCCCACGAAAGTGCGGCCGCCCTTTTTCTTACAGCCCAGCCAATGCGCCCTGCACTTTCGGCAACCAGCTGAAGAGCGTGAGGCCAATGATTCCGGCCGCAGTCGCGATCGTGCTCAGGCCGACCGCGCCGGCCGTGAAGAATTTCAGCGCCGCATTCTTGTTGTCCGTGGCCAGGAAATAGAGTTCCAGCACAGCGAGCGGCAGCAGGTAGCAGGCGTAGCCGAGGATGATATCCGTCGGGCCGTTGAGGTCGGACGTGACGCCGGGAATATCGCCCTGGAACGCGATGCCAAGCACCGTGTAGCCCACGCGCATGAACCACACGCCGCTCACCACCATGAACGTGCGCAACGCCCAGCGGTGATGTTGCGCAAACTGCCGCTTGAGCGCGAAGCGCAGCGTGATCCCAGCGAAGAGCATGATGAGCAGCGCATCGATCTGGATGGCGGCGGAGTTGAACGCGCCGAGTCCCGGGCGCGCATTGACCATATAAAGCGCGCCAATGCTGATGACGAACGCGGTGGTGATGTAGATGCGTCCGGTCCAGCGGTGAAAAGTTCGCGCGCGCTTGCGCACCGCCGGCACGAATTGCAGCGGACCGGCGACATTCATGATCAGCGCCAGCGCCATGTGTGAGACAAGCGCGAAATTGCCGGCGACATCGCCATCGACGAAGCCATTGATCAGCCGATCGTTCCAAGCTTGCCAATTCGCTGCGAGCGCCGTGCCGCCATAGAAGCCCAAAATGTAAAGCGCGAACAAGAACTGCCCGATCAGCGCCACTGCGAACCACGCCACGCCGCTGCCTTTCAACGCCGCGCGAGAATTTGCACCCCAATCCGGCGCGCGCGCCATCACAGCATCCGACATAAGCAATCCCTTCGTGCGTCGCGCGAATGCGGCGACTATCGAGTTGCGATATGCTATTGCCGACTAACGATATCGGCCCATGACGCAGCGCTACAAAAACATGATCGTACGTAACACGCATGGCTGAACCGACGACTTCCGCCGGCTATACGAAGGCGTTGCTCGACTTCGCGGTGGGCCAAGGCGCGGACGAAGCGCGCTTGCTGCAGCGCGCCGCGTTGCAGGCGGAATCGCTTGAGGATCAGGACGCGCGCGTGCCGTTTGCTCGCTATGTCGCACTCACACGGGCGGCCAAGGAAGAGACCGGAAATCCCGCGCTCGCACTGGAATTTGGCGCCGCCAGCGATTTCCGCAAATTTTCTGTCGTCGGCCTGATCAGCTACGCCAGCGCGACCATGATCGAAGCGCTGATGCAGCTGAATCGTTATGGCAAGCTGGTCGTCGAACTGGACGGATTGGGCGAGGGACCGCGCTTTCAGCTCTCATCCGAAAACGGCCAGCGTTGGATGGACGATCGCCGCGCCAATCCGAATGACTTTTACGAGCTGACCGAATCCACCTGGTCGCGCTTCATCGTGCGCTCGCGCGAAGATTTTCCGCAGCACACCTACGCACTCGAAGCGCACGTCACGCACCCAGCGCCCGCCTATCGCGTCCGGTACGAAGAGCTGTGGCAAGTGCCTGTCACGTTCGGCAGCACGCGCAACGCCATTCGCAGCAATCCAGAATGGGAGCGCGTGCAAATTCAGCCGGACAATCGGTACGTGTTCGGCGTGTTGACAGAACGCGGCGACACGCTGCTCGCAGAGCTCGAAGCTTCACGCACGTTCCGCGGCCGCGTGGAAGCTTTGATCATGCCAGTGCTGCACACGGGCGAGGTCAGCGTCGATCGCATCGCGGGAAAACTCGGGACGAGCCGCCAGACGCTCTACCGCAACCTGAAGAGCGAAGGCGCGACATTCGAACAAGTGCTCGACGAGCTGCGCCATCGCCTCGCGCTTGAATATCTGCGCGGCCGCAAAGCGAGCGTCAACGAAACCGCTTATCTTGTCGGCTTCTCCGATCCGGCCGCGTTCTCGCGCGCCTTCAAACGCTGGACCGGCATGAGCCCGCGCAACGCGCGCAAATAATCAACAACGGTTGACGGGCGCGTCGTTCCGGGAAAAGCTCGCGATTGAGGGGCCCTTATCGAGGGTGACGACATGAAAATCGGATTGTGTGCGCTTGCGTTCGCTTGCGCGACGATGCTCGCAACGCCAGCGTTTGCGCAACCTGACCTCACCAGTGAAATGTATGGGCGCTCCGATTATTTGGGCGGCAATACTTACACGATCGGCGATGAGATCCTGATTTCATTCAAGGTGATGAACCGGGCCACCGCGACGAGCGATGCGCCGGGCACACTCAGCGCCAACACCTCCGGCTGGATGGCGGACGTCATTCTTTCGCGCGACACGGTCGGCCCACGTGGCTTCGCAATATATTCGCCAGCGTGGCGTGAGGACGTGCTGCTGCGCGGCGGCCGTATGAGCCGCACGAATGATTTGGCGCCCGGCGTTGAGCAAATGTTCAACGGACCGACTGTGATGCGCGGCGGCCCGCCCGCGCTTCCATACGATTATCTCGCCTTCCCGATGCCGACAGGCATGCGCGCCGGCGCTTACAATGTGTGCGTCGTCACCGATCCTGCGAACGTCGTCCGCGAGATCAATGAGCGCGACAACACCACCTGCATGGCGATCACGATCCGCCCGCGCCTAATCCGGCCGCCAATGCCACGGCCAACATTGCCGCCGCCCGGCGGCAACAAGTAAGCCCCACGGCGGGAGCCCGCCCAGCGGTGTGTAACTCACCGTCGCGTGCGGGCCGAGCGGCGCGTCAGATCGCCGTCATGCCGCCATCGACGACAAGTTCCGAGCCAGTGATGAAAGCGGCGGCGTCGGAGGCGAGGAAAGCGACGGCGTTGGCGATGTCGATGTCGCGTCCCATCCGCCCGAGCGGATGGCGCGTCGCGAAATTATCGCGCGTCGTGTTGGCGCCTTGGCCGGTCGTCGCCTCGATCACTTTGGCGGCTTCGGCCATCATCGGCGTATCGATGATGCCGGGGTGCACAGAGTTCACACGTACCTTGGCGCCCGCGTATTCGAGCGCTGCGGATTTGGTCATCAAACGCACGGCGCCTTTGGAGGCGTTGTAGGCGATGATGTTCGGCGCACCGACGATGCCAGCGACCGATGAGAGGTTCACCACCGCGCCGCCGCCATCCCATTGATGCGCGCGCTCGGCGATGGCGGGGATCGAATGCTTCAAACCGAGGAAGACGCCCTCAACATTGATCTGTTGCATCTTGCGGAAGCTCTCGAGTGACTCCATCGGCAGCGGCTTCATCCAGAAGACGCCGGCATTGTTCACGAGGATGTCGAGCCCGCCGAACTTGTCCTTCGCGCACTGCACCGCCGCGATCCACTCGTCTTCGCTGGTCACGTCATGCTTCACGAACGCGCCGTCGATGGCGGCGGCAATCTCGGCGCCATCGCGAATGTCGCTCACCACAACCTTCGCGCCCTTCGCCGCCAACGCCTTCGCGGCGGCCGCGCCCAAGCCCCGCGCACCGCCCGTCACCAGCGCCACGCGCCCGCTCAATTCGCTCATTGTTTTCCTCCCTTGTTGGCCCGTAGCCTAGCGCTTCGATGCGGGCTGGCAAAAGCTGCCCCTACGTCGCCAAAGTTCTTGCAATCCCGGCGAATTGCCCTATTTGCAGCCGCGATCGCGTGTCGGCGGAGCGTCCGCGCGGTTGTTGTTTCTGACGCCGCCCATAGGAGCACCTCCCGTGGCCGATAAAATCGACACCAACCGCAAAGCGGAACTTCTCTCCTCGCCGGTTGAGCACATCGACATCGCGTCGTTCGACGCGCGCCCGATCATCGACGCATGGGGCAAGATGAGCTTCACCAGCCGCGACGCCGCGCGCGCCGCGCAAATCTTGAACATGGCGCTCGAAGATCAGAATTGCTCGACCTGGCTGATCATGGCCGGCTCGACGGGTGCGGGCGGCTGCCTGCACGTGTGGCGCGACATGGTCGAGTACAACATGGCCGACGCCATCGTCGCCACCGGCGCCTCGATCATCGACATGGATTTCCTCGAAGCGCTCGGCTTCAAGCATTACCAAGCCAAGGAAATCCCGGACGACAACACGCTGCGCTCGCTCTACATCGACCGTATCTACGACACCTATATCGACGAAGAAGAACTCCAGCACGTCGACGGCACGATCTACGAGATCTGCGAGATGCTCGAGCCGCGCCCGTACACGTCGCGCGAGTTCATCTATGAGCTCGGCAAGTGGCTGGCCGCCGGCAACGCCAAGAAGAAGGATTCGCTGATTCAGCGCGCCTACGAAAAGGGCGTGCCGATCTTCGTGCCGGCGTTCTCCGATTGCTCGGCCGGCTTCGGCATCGTGAAGCACCAAGTCGAGCGTCGCAAAGCTGGCAAGCCCTATCTCACCATCGATAGCGGCGGCGACTTCCGCGAGCTGACCGAGATCAAACTCGCGGCCGGCACGACGGCGCTCTTCATGGTCGGCGGCGGCGTGCCGAAGAATTTCGCGCAAGACACCGTCGTCTGCGCCGAAATCCTCGGCCACCACGACGTCGAAGTGCACAAATACGCCGTGCAGATCACTGTCGCCGACGTGCGCGACGGCGCCTGCTCGTCCTCGACGCTGCAAGAAGCCGCAAGCTGGGGCAAAGTCAGCACCGTGCACGAGCAAATGGTGTTCGCCGAAGCGACGAGTGTGGCGCCGATCATCGTCAGCGACGCGTATCATCGCGGCGGCTGGAAAAAGCGCGAAGCGCGCAATTGGGCGAAGCTGTTTAAGTAAGCGAACTGCGAAACGCAGAAATACGAAGGCCGCGCTCGAAAGGGCGCGGCCTTTTCTTTTGCTTGACCGAAACAAGAAATGGGAGTTGCGTCTGCCTCACCTGAAAGTTGCAACAGACGACGCGCGGCGGGGAGCTACCCAAGCTAGAGATTCAAGCCAATATCGCTGCGCGCATCTACACGTCCGACATTTTGATTGCGCCGAGCCGCGTCGGCTCCGGTCGATCGGAATGGGTGACGTGGGAAGTGCAACTCGCGGCGATTGGCTACGCCATCCCGATCTTGTTCGTGGATCATGGCGAGGACCAACAACGTAGAACAGCACTCATTTCTGAAGTCGCGTCGCTTGGCCTTCCACATGCCGTCTGCGGTCGCGTAGCACACGAGATCGTGCCCAAGGTGATTAAACTCGTCGGCGGACGACCGGACTGGACAATGCGCGAGAATGAGGACGACCGGGTTATCCGATATCGCGGTCCACCAGCGGCAGCGCGCGACGACGTGCTCAAGAAATTTCCGTATCAAGCGCGACTGACGCCAGTCGAGCCCGAGCCGACAAAGCCGAAGAGTGGCATTTGGCCGTTCGGCTAACGCGTGTACTTAAGCCGGCACGTAGGTCAACTTGATCACGTCCTCGCCGATCCTCTCATCCGTGACGAGGCGCAGGCGCGGGTATTCGCCGACGAAGAAGGGGCGGCCTTCGTCCTTCCCCACAACAACGGGGCGCAGGAAGAGATGATACTGATCGATTAGCGCAAGTTTCGTCAGGCTGGCCGCGAGGTGCGGGCCGCCGACCTCGATCTCGCCGTCGATCTCCGCTTTCAGCTTGCGTATCGCCGCTTCAAAATCATCGCCGATCAAGGTCGCATTCGGGCCGACGTCTTTGAGCGATTGCGACACAACCCATTTCGGCATCGCCCGCCACGCTTCGGCGAAAGCGCGGAGATCGCCTTGCTCGCGGTTATCCTGATCCCAATCGTCGCCATCCCAATAGCGCATCAACTCGTACAAGCCGCGCCCATAGATGCTGCCAGCCGTGTTGCGGGTTTGCGCGATGAAATAGTTGAACAACACAGGATCCGGCATGAACCCCGGATGATCGTGATTGACGTAGCCATCGAGCGACACGTTCATCCCGAAAACCAGCTTGGCCATGGTGCAAACTCCCAATCTGGACCGCCGGCGCCCTCGCCGGCATGGGCTGCTGCCGACAAGCGCCAGCGCTTGTTTGATCGGTCCGTATGCCGGCGAGGGCGGCGACGGTCCATGTTTACTGCGCTCTATTCTCCCACAACGCCAATTGCGCAGCAAAGGCGCGCTGATACGCCGGCCGTTTTTCGGCGCGCGCGATGTAGGCGGCGAGCACCGGGAATTCTTCGAGAAGCCCCGAGCCCTCGAGGCGCCGCAGCACGTGTACCATAATGATGTCGGCGGCGCTGAAATCACCGTCCAGCCATTCGCCATCGCCCATGCGTGCGGAGAGTTGAGCGAGCCGATCGCGAATGCGTCCATCGACCATGGCGAAACGCTCGCCCTGCCAGCTCTTGCCGGCCTCTGCATATTCCACGACGTCACGATCCACGATCGGCGGCTCCACCGTGGAGAGCGCCGCAAACATCCACATGATCGCGCGCGCTCGGGCGTCCGCATCCTTCGGCAGCAAACCCGGAAAGCGCTCGGCGATATGCAGCACGATGGCGCCAGATTCGAAGAGCGTGAGATCGCCCTCCTCGTAAGTCGGGATTTGCCCGAATGGATTGCGCGCCAGATGCGCCTCGGCCTTGAACTTCTCCCACGGAACCAGCCGCACCTCGTAGGCCTGCCCCACCTCCTCCAATGCCCAGCGCACGCGCATATCACGCGCGAGGCCGCGGCCTTCATCGAACGCGCGTCCGAACACGGTGATGGTGATCGTCATGAGCTTCCTTCCTGATCGATCCTAGGACGAACGCCCGGCGCTGACTCCTACACATCCGCGCAGCAAAAAGGCCGCCCTTGCGAGGCGGCCTTTCGCGCAACTGAATTGTATTGCGACTAGTTCAGATCGTAGTTGAGCGTGAGGCGAACCACGTCCATTTGGGTTTCCACATCCATGCGATAGTCGAGCGGGTTGGTCTCGGTCTCGGAATCGAAATCGTAGATCACGTATTCCAAACCCGCCGACCATTTCGGCGCGAACGCGTATTGCACGCCGGCGCCATAGACGAGCGCGGTCTCGTTGCCGAAATCCTGCCAGCTATCTTCCGTGTCATCGATTTCGAGCCACGAATGCTCAAGGTCCGAATAGGCGACGCCGACGGTGACGTACGGCAGGAACGAACCCCACGCATAGCCGGCGTTGGCGCGCAGATCAGCGACGAAAGAGAGCGAGTTGTCGACATCGACGTCGCCATTCACAAACTCGGTTTCCGACGCATCAGCAAACGAGAAGCCGCCCTGCGCGCCGACGACCCAATTGCCCCATTGCCAATTGTAGCCGAGATGCGCGCCGATCGCGGTCGCGTCGACGCTATCGGACGCTTGAATGCCGCCGCCCCAATCGTTGTCGAGGTCATTCCATTCGGTTTCGCGGTTTGCGGTGCCGATGCTGCCGCCAACATAAAGGCCCGACCAATCCTGGGCCTGCGCAGCGCCCGTCAACGCCGCCATAGCGCCGGCCGCAACCAACACAAACTTTTTCATAACGCCTCCAAAACGAGATGTGCGATCACACTCAAGCGCGCTATGAATGTTCGGGTTAAGCATTGGCTACCACGCATCTGCGTTTGGGTCGCGCACGCGATTTCTTGCTCGTCGCTTTCGTATTCCGCGCGGGCGGGCGGGCGCGCGTGCAACGCTTTGCGGCGCACGAAAAGGGGGATGGATATGTCGAAACGGGCAATGGCGGCGGCATGGATGGCCCTGGCGCTCACGGCGTGCGCAACCGCAGAAGCGCCGCCCCCTGCCGCGTCAGCGCCGCCTGTCACGCATGCGACGGCGCCCGCGCGCAATCCTGCGGTGCAAGTCGATGCGCTTGCGTTCATTCCGCCCGCGCCGCAAGCGAACGGCGCGTTGGAATTGGCCGAGCGCGCGATCGTGCGTGGGCCATGGAGCGCGGAGCGACGCGCCCAGGCGCTCGCCGACAACGCGATTGATCCGTTTGCGGCGTTTGATTCCGTTCTCGGCGAGAATTTCACTGCGGCGAACTTTCCTGCCACCGCTGCATTGCTGACGCGCGCAGGCCGCGCCGCCGGCTATGCAGGCGATCCCGTGAAATTCCGCGATCAGCGCCCGCGTCCGTTCGTGACCGACGGCAGCATAACGCTGTGCATCCCGGACGAGCCGGCGTTGCGCGCGAGCTTCTCTTACCCTTCGGGACATGCAGCACTCGGCTTCGCTTGGGCGCTTGTGCTCGCAGAACTCGTTCCCTCACGCGCCGACGCCATCATCGAACGCGGTCGCGACTTCACCTGGAGCCGCGTCGTCTGCGGCGTGCATTATCCGAGCGACGTGGAGGCTGGCCGCACGGTGGCATCAGCCGCCGTCGCCCGCCTCCACGCCGACCCCGACTTTCAGCGCGAACTTGCTGCCGCGCGCGAGGAACTCGCGCGCGCGTATCCAAACTAAGCTTATTGGTTCATCTCAACGAGCGGCCGCACTTCGATTGCGCCCGTCGATGCGCCGGGACATTTCTCCGCCCACGCTAGTGCGGCGTCGAGATTCTCGACGTCGATGAGGTAGAACCCGCCCAGTTGTTCCTTGATATCGGCATAAGGCCCATCGACGACCTGACGCGCGCCGCCGCGCAGGCGAACAGTTGTCGCGGCGTGCGGCGGCATGAGCCCAGCGCCGCCGGTGAAGACACCCGCGGCCTGCAAAGCGCCGAAATAGGCGCCGTGACCGTCCCAATAGGTTTTGGCGCGCGCATCCTCGCGCGCAGCGAAATCGTCGGCGCTCTCATAAACAATGATGGCGTACTTCATATCTGTGCTCCTTTGCGGCGGAATGCCGTCGTGGGCACGACGTTCCATCCAATACGGCTTCGACCTTCGCTCAGATTTTTTCTCGTCGCTCAATGAGGAAGCGAACAACCGCGGCGTCATCCTCGCGCGCGATGGCTTCGGCATAAGCTGCCCGCGCTGCTTCCGCCCGGCCGAGGCGCGCGCAAAGATCAGCGCGCAGCGCCCAATAGGGCTGATAATCGTTGAGCACCGGATGCAGGCGCGCCACCTCTTCCGCCGCCGCAAGCCCACGCTCCGGCCCGTCGCGGCGCGCGATGGCTGCCGCTGCGTTCAGGCGCGCAACAGGCGATCCGGTAAGCTCCGAAAGCGCGCCATAGAGCAGCACGATCGCATCCCAATCCGCTTCGCCGCGCCAAGCGCGCGTTGCGTGCGCGGATTGAATCGCGGCTTCGAGCTGATAGCGGCCAGGGCGCTTGGCCAAACTCGCGGCGCGCAAGGCGGCTTCCGCCTCAAGCATGGACTCGCGTGTCCAGAGCGAGACGTCCTGCTCGTCCAGCGGCACGAAGCGCCCGTCGCGATCACGACGCGCGGGCCGGCGTGCTTCGAGATGCAGCATCAGCGAGAGCAAACCCAATGCCTCTGGCTCATCGCGCACTTGCGAGACGAGCACGCGCGCCAGCCACACGGCCTCCTCCGCCAAACCGCGCCGCTCCGGGTCGGCGCCCAACGGATCACTCCAGCCCGACGTGTAGGCCGCATAGATCGCATCGAGCACCGCGCCGAGGCGCGCACGCCACGCGTCCGGTTCGGGCACTTCAAAGCCAATGCCCGCGTCGCGGATTTTCTTCTTCGCGCGCACGAGGCGTTGGCCCATCGCGCTGGGCTCAACGAGAAAGGCGCTGGCGGTCCGCTCGGCCGAAAAGCCAAGCACGACTTGCAGCATCAATGGCGTGCGCACGCTCTCTTCGATCGCCGGGTGCGCGCACGCAAACATGAGCCCCAAGCGCTTGTCCGGCGCGTCGCGCGCCGACATTTCCGCCTCGAGCTCTTCGATGCCCAGCATGATCTGTTGCTCGCCCTCACTCGCGGTTTTGCGGCGGCGGGCGGCGTCGATCAGCTTGCGCTTGGCGGCGGCAAAGAGCCAGGCTTCGGGATTATCCGGCAAACCGCCGCGCGGCCACGCGGAGAGCGCGGCAGCAAACGCCTCCGCCAGCGCATCTTCGGCGGCGGCCACGTCACGCGTGCGCGCGGCGAGCAGGGCGAGCAAACGCCCGTAGCTCTCGCGCGCGACGCGTTCGGCGGCGGCCGCTGCGTTCACAGATCAGCGCATGACGACCGGGCGAACCTCGATGCGCCCATAACGCGCACCAGGGCACTTCGCGGCCCAATCCAAGGCTTCTTCGATCGTCTCGACATTGACCATGTAATAGCCGCCCAAGGTTTCCTTGGTCTCCGCGAAAGGTCCATCGACGACCTTCTGCTTGCCGTCGTTGACGCTGAGCGTTTTCGCCGTCGCCACCGGGTGCAGCTCATCGCCGCCGACGAGCACGCCAGCCTTCGCCAGCGCTTCGCTATACGCGAAATAGGCGCCCATCTCGGCGGAGATTTGGTCCGGCGACAAACTCGCCCAGCGGGCTTCCTCGCCGTAGATCAAAAGCATGTAGTGCATGAACGCCTCCTCTAAGGTCGCGGGGCTCCACCCGCACCTCAGTGACGCGCGACGCTAGCGGCTTTCGACACTCACGCAGCTTTTTTCGGCGAATCTTTCAGGAGCCCGAGGCGGATGAGGCTTTCGGCGGTCGCCACGATCGCCTCTTCGTTGGACCGCGGCGCCCAGCCCAGCACCCGCTTGGCTTTGGCGTTCGTGCCGTCCTTGCGCTTGCCGAGCTCCGGCAGGATTTGCTGAACGGCTGGATCATTGCGCGCGGCCATGCGGATCAGGAAATCTGGCAATTCAAGCGTCGGCACACGCTTGGCGGCGGGGCCGAGATTGCGTTTTAGGATGCGCGCGATCTGCGCGATGGACAGGAATTCCCCCGCCAGCGCCAAGAAGCGTTCGCCCTTCGCGGCGGGATTGGTCATGCAGCGCATGTGCATGTCAGCAACGTCGCGCACATCGACAATGCCGAAATAGAGACGCGGGCAGCCGGGCATGGCGCCATCCATCAAGCGCTGGATCAGCATGATCGATGTCGAGTAATCCGGCGCAAGCGCCGGGCCCAACACCGCGACGGGGTTCACCACTGAAAGCTCAAGCGCTCCACCCTCGCGCGCGATGAAATCCCAGGCGGCGCGCTCGGCCAGCGTCTTGGATTTCACATAGGCGCGGACATCGTCGCCATTCGGATCGGTCCAGTTGGTTTCATCGAACGGCGCCTTCTGTTCAGGTTGGCCGTAGCCGATCGCGGCGTAGGATGAGGTCAGCACCACGCGCTTCACACCCGCATCGCGCGCCGCCTTCAAAACGCGCAAGGCGCCGTCGCGCGCAGGGATGATGACTTCGTCCTCGTGTTGAGGAATTGAAGGCGGGAATGGCGAGGCCACATGGTGCACGTAGGAGCAACCGGCGACAGCTTCGGCCCAACCTGCATCGCTGGTGAGATCCGCGGCGGCGAAGCTCAACCGATCACCCGCTTCGACGCCGCCGACGCGCAGCATCTCGCGCACTTCACCTTCGCGGTTCAGCGAACGCACCGTCGTGCGCACCTGGTAACCGGCGTTCAGCAATTGGATGATGACGTGCGAGCCAACGAAGCCCGAGCCGCCAGTGACGAGAACCAATTCTCCAGCCATGCGCGGCCTCCGATGTTTGACGTGTCGAGCGTAGTGAGCGCAACGGCGCCGTCCATTGGCGCCTGTCTATAGCGAACGTTACGCCGTCGCCGGGACGACGCGTTCGACCAATTCGTCAAAGGCTTGCCAGAACAGCGCGCGGAATTCGTCGCGTTCCATCAGGATTTCATGCTTGGCGCCGGCGATGGTGATGTGGCGCGCTTGCGGCAGCGCATTCGCCACGAGCGGGTGGCTCTCATTGTCCACCAATTGCTCTTCGCCGGCCGTCGCGATCAGCACTGGGATGCGCACATGCGCCAGCGCGCCAGGCGTTTGGAACGATTCAGTCACGTCGGCTGCGGCCGCCACCCATCCGAGCGTCGGACCCGCCAATGCCAAGCGCGGCTCTTCCGCGATCAGGCCCTGGCAGCGCGCGTGCCGTTCCTTGTCATGCGTGACCGGGTTCTTTTTGAAATTCTCGCGCTTCCATTTCTTGTCGACGCCAGGCGCGTACATGGAGCCCAGGCCCAGCGCCACCATGAAACGCACGTATTTCTTGGCCATGTCGGTGAGGCCGGAAATGCCCCACATCGGCGCCGAGAACGCCGCGGCGTCGAGTTCGACACGGCGCGTCAGCAATGCGCGCAACAGAATGGCGCCGCCCATTGAGTGTGCGAGGCCGATATGCGGGCGCGGCAGTTTCGCGGCGAGTAGCTTCAGCGCCGTCGAGAGATCGTTCACTGGATCGTCGAAGGTGACGAAATGGCCTTTTTGACTGTTTTCGATCTCGCGGCCGGACAAACCCTGCCCGCGCCAGTCGATGCAAAAAACGGCAAATCCGCGAGCCTGAAGCTCGCGGATCACCTCGAAATATTTTTCGATGAATTCGGTGCGGCCAGGCGCAACAATAACCGAGCCGCGCACCGGGCTGCGTGTGGCGGGCGCTGTTAAAACGCGCACCTTCACGCCGCCGCGGCCTTCGAGCCAATGCTCCTCCGCGCCCTCGGGACTATCGTTACCTGGGACGCGAACGAACGCCATCAGCCCTTACGCACCTTGCTTAGCCGCGAAGCTTCGCCATCACGCTTTGCAGCTGCATGGCGACGCCCATATCGCCTTCTACCTTCAACTTGCCTTGCATGAAAGCCGCTGTCGGATCGAGCTTGCCTTCGGCCATCGCGACGAAGTCTTCGAGCTTCACCTTGATGGTCGTGTCAGCGGCAGCATCTTCCTTCGACACCGAGCCGCCTACCCCATCCAAGAAAATCTTGCCGGCGTCGCCGAAATCGAACTTCACCTTCTTGCCGGCAACCGTGGCGTTGGCGCTGGAGAAGCGGCCAAAGATGTCATCAAACGTCATGTGTTTCCTCCGGACTGAAAAGCCTCGCCCCCTTACACACTAGGGCGGCGCATCCCGCAAGGGTGACGGCGGCGTCAACCTCGAAATTAGGGCGCAGCGGGGATTGGCGCCCTGGCGCCGGCGCCATTCGGCTTACGGAAACGCAGCGTCATCCGATCGCTTTCGCCGATCGTCGCATACGGGCCCGAATTGAAATTGGGGTCATCGGGCTGGCCGAGCGGCGAGGTGCGCAAGGTCGGCGGCAGCGTCCAGACGCCGAAGGGGTGATCGCGCGTGTCGCGCGGATTGGCGTTCACGTCACTGGCGGAGACAAACTCGAAGCCCGCCTCTTCCGCCAGCGCCTTCACGTAAGCTTCTTGCACATAGCCCGTGCCGGCGAGCGGATCTTGCAGACCAGTGGAAGCGGCGCGGTGTTGTTCGACGCCGAACGTGCCGCCCGACTTCAGCGCGGCGAGCGTTTGACGAAACACTTGCTCGGCGACGCCTTCGGCCATGAGCGTGTGCACGTTGTTGGCAAGGATCGCGAGATCGACGCTGCCAGCCGGCGCGAGTTCGCCCCGGCCAACAATCGTGCGCTGGATTTCGCCGTAGAGTTCAGGATCAGCCGTAAAGCGCGCTTCCCACGCGGCGAGCGTTTCGCGTTGTGCAAGCGACGTCGCGCGCGGATCGAAGCTCGCGGCGATGAGACGGCCTTCGTTGCGCGCGAGATACGGCGCGAGGATCGAGGTGTACCAACCGCGACCCGGCAAAATCTCGAGCACGGTTTGGCCTGGCGCCAGCCCCCAAAATTGCAGCGTCTGCAACGGATGACGCCATTCGTCGCGCTCGCGCTCGATGCGCCACGCACCGTCGATCGCCCACGCCAATGTGCCTTCAGGCGCGAAGTCTTGTTGGCCGAGACGCGGCGCCTGCTCGCCGCATCCGGCGAGGCCGATTGCTGCGGTGGCGAAAAGCGCTTGGCGGCGGGTCCATTTCGTCATGGAGGCGAGCGCTAAAGCCCAACCCCTAACAATGTCAAACCAAAGGGGCTTGAACCGGCTTTTCGGCTCCCCATCTGGCTCGTTGTGGCGCTCTGCGGAGGTCACACGCGGGACGGGCCATCGCCTTCGGGGGTGGAACTCATACCGCAAACCCGGCTCCTTCGGGAGCGTGAATGTCGCTTTGAAAGGGCAATCAAATGGCTACGAATGAACTCAATCCGCTCTATCGCACGCTGGTCGGATTTGACCGCATCGCGAACTTGATGGACCAGGCCGCGCGCCTCGACGCTGCGCCGGGCTATCCCCCCTTCAACATCGAACAGATTGGCGATGATCAATTCCGCATCGAACTTGCGGTGGCCGGCTTTGGTCAAGACGATCTCACCATCGAGTTCAAACAAAATTCGCTGATCGTCACAGGCCAGCGCAAGCAGCCCGAGACGCAGCGCAACTTCCTGCATCGCGGCATCGCCGAGCGCAGCTTCGAACGTCGCTTCGGCCTTGCCGATCACGTTCGTGTCGGCGGCGCGAAGCTCGAAAACGGTTTGCTGACGATCGACCTCGTGCGTGAACTTCCGGAAATCCTGAAGCCGCGCAAGATCGAGATCAACAATACGGTCGCGCAAAAGCCGAAGGCCAAAGTGGTCGAGGCGAGTGCGGCCAATGACGAGACAGAAGCGGCCTAAATCCCGCTTCCGCCTGCCGCGCGGCAATCCCCCTCCCCCCTGAAGCCGCGCGGCGGGCACATTCTCTGAACTCCCTGATACCCTGACGGCGCGCGTTCCCCCAGACGCGCGCCGTTGTCGCGTTTGCTCACGCGGATTGCTTTTGCGACGCACAGGTAAAGGCGTGCTACAATCAGTGCGCGATGCCTGACGCCCCCCGCAAGCTCGCCGCGATCGTATCGATTGACATCGCAGGCTATTCCGCGCTGGCGGAACGCGACGCCGCTGCGGCGTTGGCGCATGTGGCGCGCGTACGCGAACTGACGGGCGCCGCCGCCGAAGCGCATGGCGGACGTATCTTCAACACGGCCGGCGACGGCCTGATGCTCGAATTCGCCAGCGCCAGCGACGCGCTCGCCGCCGCGATCCGCCTTTGCGAGCGCGAACGCGACGCGCAGCTCCGTTTCGGCGTGCACATGGCCGAGGTGACGCAAACCGAGAATGGCGATCTGCTCGGGCATGGCGTCAACGTCGCTGCGCGCCTGCAAGCCGAGGCGATTGCCGGGGCGATCCTGATCTCGGAGATCGTACGCGACAACGTGGCGCCTGAGCTTGCCGGCAAATTCACGCCGCGCGGCCGCATCAAGCTCGCCAAAATGCGTACGACCATCCCGGTCTTCGCGTTTGCACCGAGCGGCGACACGGCGAAGGCGCGTGTGGCCGCCAAGCCTATTTTGGCCGTACTGGCCTTCGATACGCCTGCGCGCGATCGCGCAACGCGGACGTTTGCCGATGGCGTCTCAGAGGAAATTCTCTACGCCGTCTCGCGCATGCCGGGCCTCAAAGTGATTGGCTCGACATCAAGCTTCGCCTTCCGTGGTCGCGACAAACCGCGCGCCGCGAAAGCGTTGAACGCAACCCACATCCTGGACGGCTCGGTGCGCCGCATGGACGATCGCATCCGCGTCGCCGCGCATTTGGCTGAAGCGGAGAGCGGCGTGGTGCTCTGGTCCGAGCGCTACGAGCGCGATATTGCCGACGCATTCGCGCTGGAAGAAGAGATTGCGCACGAAGTCGCCAAGGCGCTGGAAGTCACGCTCGCCGAAGCGCGCCGTGCGCGGGCCCCAAAGCTGACGGCCGCGCTCTCGGATTCCTATTTTGAGGCGCGCGAATTCATCCGCACCGGCGCGGTCGTGTGCGTGCAAAGCGCCGCGGCGGCGCTGGACAAGATCGTCCGCGAGGCGCCGGATTTCGCCCGCGCTTGGGCCGCACTGGCGACGGCGAAGCTAGAGGTGCTGCGCCTAACGCGTTCAGACCGCGCCAAACTGGTTGAAGAAGCCCGCGAGGCGGCGGAACGCGCGCTCGGCATCGATCCAAGCATGGGCGAAGCCTACGCCGTGCTGGCGGCGCTCGAAGGCGAATATCTCGGCCGCTGGCGCGAGCGCGAGGCTTTGATCGAGCGCGCGCTGGAGGTGGAGCCGAACCATCCGCTCCTGCTGTTCCGGCACGGGCAGTTTCTGGTCGCCACAGGGCGGGTGGAGGAAGGCTACGCGCAGCAAGCGCGCGCTTACGAACTCGACCCGCTCGATCCGATGTTTGCGGCGTTCCACGGCTACAATGTCTGGGCGCGGCGCGAGAAGGCCGACGGCAAAGCGATCCTCGAAGACGCCGCCAAGCGCTATCCCGACAACGTGTTCGTCTGGTTCATGCGCTTGAACACCGCCGCGCTCGACGGCGATTTCGACGCGGCTAATGCGCTCCGCGCCGATGGTGTGCGGCTCGTGCCGGGCCTGGCGGATTCCGCGTCGTACAAGGCCGGCGAGCGCATGCAGCAATTGATGATGGAGCCTTCGCCCGATGCCTTCATGCAGCTCGGCCAAGATTTCGCGACGATGGCGGACGAAGAGCCCGCCTCCGCGCTCGATCTCGCGGTGGCGCTCTCCGTGCTCGGCTTCACCGGCCCTGCGCTCGCGATTTTTGGCGATGCGCTCGACAACGTGGACGCCTGGCGCGCGGGCGCACTCGAAGCCGCGCGGCCACATATCGGCTACGAGAGTGCGCTGCTCTTTATCGACCAAACCAAGCTGCTGCGGATGGATCCTGGCTTTGCCGAGCTCTGCAAACGCATCGGCCTCGCGCGGTACTGGCGCGAGGCCGATGTTTGGCCTGATTGTGTGAGCGAGACGCCGTACGATTTCCGCGCGGCGTGCGCGACCTAGCGCCTATTCCTCGCCGCCATCGCCTTCGTCGTCGCCCTCATCTTCGTCCGCACCGGCGGATTCCATCGGCGGCGAAGAGAGGAACGCGTCGCAACCCGTCTCTTCGAGCAACGCGGTGAGCACGGCTGAATCATGGTGTGCGGCGCGTTTGCGTTTCAATTCGGCAAACGCTTTGGCGGCGTAGCGTTGCGGCTTTTGCGTGAAGGCGTGGCCTGCGATGTCGACGCTGACGCCTTGCGCATCGTCCGCCACGGCACGCGCATTGGCTTCCATCCAAACGAGATAGGCGCCGGCGACCTCATCGCGCAGCAACGCGGCCAAATCTTCGCGGATCGCGTCAAGCGAGACGAAATCGCCCTCGGCTTTCGGGTTTTCCATCCGCTCGAGCCAACGCGACACGTTCGGCGCTTGCGCCTTGATCACGGCGCCCGGCGTCGGATCAGAATTCAACTGCGCCAGTTGCCCAGCCAAACCGAAATCAGCCAAGCTCGGACGACCGCCAAACAGGTACGGCCGGCCCGCGAGCAAGCGCTCCAGCAGCGCGAGCAAACGCGTGAACGAGCCCTCGATCAGCGGCGCCGTCTCCGCCGACGAGCCGACATGATAGAGCCGGCCAGCCATGCGGGTGCGCACGTTGTCCTCGAGGCCCTCCGGCGCTTCGGCGCCGTCGAAGATCATCGCCACAATCCGCTTCGCCGCGCTCTGCTGATCTTCCGGGTAAGTCCAGCGATAATGGAACATGGCCTTGTTCAGCCATTCGTCGGCGTAATCTTCCAGCAGCGCCGAGATGAAGCCGAGTGCAGGATCGCTCGGCGTGATCGACGGCTCGGCGAATTGCGCGTCGAGCGTTTCGATGATCGGCGTGGAATCCTGCAACACGTTCTCATCCGCATCGACCAGAAGCGGGATCAGCGGCAGCTTGGAATAGCGCGCGAATTCCTCCTGGCGCGCGTTGGTGCGCGGCAGCCATTCAAAGTCGACGCCCTTGAAGCGCAGATACGAGCGAACCTTCACCGAGTACGGCGAAAGCTCAGCGCCATAGAGGCGGAATGGAGCATTCATTGGAGGCCAGTCCTGAAAAGTAAAATCGCCGCACGGTCAAAACCGCGCGGCGACAGAAAGTCAATTCTTAGAGGCGCTTATACCGCCTTGATGTTCACCGCAGAGGGCTTGTTCTTACGCGGATCGTTTTCCACGTCGAAGCTCACCGCTTGGCCTTCGCGCAGGCCGTTCAGGCCCGAACGCTCGACGGCGCTCACATGCACGAACACGTCGGCCCCGCCGCCGTCCGGCGCGATAAAGCCGAAGCCCTTAGTCATATTGAACCACTTCACGACGCCCGTTGCCATCTGGCGCTCCTTAACAACTGCACCGCGTCAAAAGCGACGACGGTTGGACCCGCAGGAAGAACGACAGCCGGGCGCACAAGCGCACGGTCGAAACGTCTCGACCGGATTAGTCCAATTGCATAGGGCGTGACCTAGCTAAGCAAGTCAAGCAAAGGATGAGACAGATCACTCGTTCTCAGGCGCACCACCAACGCGATCGAGCGCAACGGCAAGCATTGCGCGCAGGCCGGTTTCCATCGCGGGTTCGTGCACGAAGAAACGCGGATTGTGGTTCGGCGCGGCCTCCGCCGTGGTCACGCCCGGCGGGTTCACGCCGTAGAAAAAGAAGACGCCCGGAACCGCTTGCTGGAAGTACGCGAAGTCTTCCGCCGGCATCACGGGGTAGCCGCTGCGCACATTGGCTTCGCCGAGCGCGCCGATCGCGGCGTTGCGCGCGCGTGCGAGCAGGTCCGGCGGATTGACCGTGGGGATCGCGTTCTCGGTAATCGTCACTTCAGCCGTCGCGCCTGACGCGGCGGCGGTTTCGTTGATGGTGCGGCGAATGCGGGCGTAGAGATCTTCGCGCGTTTCCGGGTTCAGATAGCGGATCGTGCCCTGCATCTGCACGGTTTGTGGGATGATGTTGTAGCGCACGCCGCCCTGGATCATGCCGATCGTGACGATCACCGGCGAGCGCACGGCGTCCATCTGGCGCGACGGGATTGTCTGCAGCGCATTGATGATCTGCGACGACACCACGATCGGATCGATGCCGGCGTGTGGTTGGGCGCCGTGCGTTTGGCTGCCGGTAATGGTGATGTCGATGCGATCGGAGCCGGCCATCGTCGGGCCGGGGATCATGGTGATCGTGCCGCTATCGGATGGCCAAGCGTGCAGGCCGAAAATCGCTTCCGGCTGTAGATCGCCGAACACGTTTTCCGCCAACATGCGCCGCGCGCCGCCGAGACCGCCGGGAGGCGCGCCTTCTTCGGACGGTTGGAACACGAAGATGATCGTGCCGGCGATCTCCTCGCGCCGCGCCGCCAGCACGCTCGCCGCCGCCATCAGGATCGCAACGTGCGTGTCATGCCCACACGCATGCATGATGCCGACGTCCTGGCCGTTGTAATGGCCGCGCGCGCGCGACCGGAACGGCAGATCGCCTTCCTCGGTGACAGGCAGCGCGTCCATATCGGCGCGCAGCGCGATCACCGGCCCAGGCCGGCCGCCGCGCATCACGCCGACAACGCCGGTCTGCGCAACGCCGGTGCGCACTTCCATGCGCAACGAACGCAAATGCGCGGCCACGACGCGCGCGGTGCGGACCTCTTCGTACGAGAGCTCAGGGTTCTGGTGAAAGTCCCGCCGCCAAGTGATCATGCGCGGCAGGACCGTTTGAATCGAGGATTCAACGCTGGGCGAAAAGCCGGGCGCGGATTGCGCATGTGCTGGCGCGGCGAACGCGGCCACGCCCAACATCACAAGCGCCTTCAAAGAAAATACTTTCATGCCCAACCCCTATGCCTTCGGTTCGTTCGGGTACGTCACTCGCCAGATCGTTACGCCGGTCAGAGCACCCGCCACCCCCAATCCAAGCAAACTTATGGATTCCGGGTCCAATACATCAGGCCATCCCCAATAGCCCGACATCGTCCAAGCGAAGAGACCCATTCCGGTCATTACCCCAGCCGCGCCAGCCAAAGCGCTCCCCAACCAGCCGCGCAGGCCAGCGGCACGCGCCACAATCCACCACGGCATAAAAAGGACCGGGATTGCGACCATCAATACCATCACAATGATCGCGTAGGAGCTGAGGACCGCGCCGAGATCAAATTCGCGCTGTGGAATCACCGCCCCATTGTGGGTAGCGCCAGCCATCTGCATCGTAACGCTGCCGACGACAGCCCCTGCGGCGATTGCCCACAGCGTGCGCTCTCTGGTCGGTTCGTTCACCGCACCCCCGCCGCCAGCAGATCGTGCATGTGCACGACGCCCGCAGGCTTTCCATCTTCCACGGCGAACAGGAGCGTAATGCGCTTGGAATTCATGATGGCGATCGCGTCCGCCAAGGGCGCATCCGGCGCGATTGTTTTCGGGTTCGCGGTCATCAGATCGCGCGCGGTTTTGCTGAACATTTCCGGCGTCAGGCGCCGGCGCAGATCACCGTCGGTGATAATGCCGATCAGCTTGCCATTCTCGATCACGCCCGCAGCGCCAATGCCGCCGACGCTCATGGCTTCCAGCGTCTTCTGCACCGGCGTGTCCGGCGCGATCAACGGATCGTCGCCGCCGACGCGCATCACGTCACGCACGCGCTTCAACGCCGCGCCAAGTTTGCCGCCCGGATGGATCGCGCCGAAATGGTCGGCCGTGAACCCACGCGCCTTCAAGAGCGCCACCGAGAGCGCGTCGCCCAACGCCAAGCACATCGTCGTCGAGGTCGTCGGCGCAGGCGCCTCTTCGCTGGCCTCGCCGCAATCGGGCAGAATGAGCGCCGCCGTCGAGGCGCGCGCGAGCGACGAGTTCGGCTTAAACGTCATGCCGATCACCGGCACTGCGATGCGGCGGCAATGATAGAGCAGGTCCGACAGCTCCGCCGTCTCGCCCGAGCGCGAAATGGCGAGCACGCAATCGGTTTCGACGATCATGCCGAGATCGCCGTGGCTGGCTTCGGCCGGGTGGACGAATTGCGCCGGCGTGCCGGTAGAGGCCAGGGTCGCTGCGATCTTGCGCGCGATGTGGCCGGACTTGCCCATGCCCGAGACGATCACCCGCCCCTTGGCGCCGGCGAGTAATTGCGCGGCGTGGACGAACGGCGCCCTCAATTCCCCCGCGAGCGCCTGCGCCAGCGTTTCCAACGCCCTGGCTTCGATGCGGATGGTTTCCTGGCCCGCGGCGACCGCCGCGTCCGGCTTGATGATGTCGGTCATTGCCGTCCTTCTAGCGGCTGGCCCCGGTTTGTCACCGCATGGCAGGCGCCCGGATTGCCGATCGCCAGCGCGGGGGCTACAGGGGGCCCCCTTCAGGCCGGCGCTCTGGTGCGCCCCTTTATCGGACGCGCGCGCTGATGGCTGCGACTATCCTGGCGTACTCGGACAAGATGTTCACGCCGTCGGAGAGCTTCATCCACCGCTCTTACCGCGCGTTCGACCAACTCTCCCCGCTCTTCATCGGCCACGAATTGCGCGGGCCTGCACCCGAGGGCGTGCGCGCGCTTGAGCTAGGGCCGTTGCACGGCTTCGGCGGCGAGGCGGGGTTCAAGCAATTCGGCTGGGTGTCGGAGAAGCTGAAAGCGCGGCTGCTGGCGGAGAAGCCGATCGCCATTCACGCGCATTTCGGCAAGTCCGGCGCCTATGCGCTGCCGCTGGCGCGGGCGCTGAACCTGCCGCTCGTCGTCACCTATTATGGTGGCGACGCCACCAAGACGCAGAACACGGCCAACAATTTCGTGCGCGTCTATAATCGCCGTCGCGCCGCGTTGTGGCGCGAGGCGTCGCTCATTTTGCCGTGCTCGGATTTCATCCGCCGCGAACTCGCCGCCAAGGGCGCGCCGCGGGACAAAATGGTCGTGCACTACAATTCCGCCGACCCCGATCGGTTCTCGCCCGGCGAAAAACAAAACATCCTGCTCTTCGCAGGCCGTTGGACTGAGAAGAAGGGCATCGGCACGCTGATCAAAGCGCTCGCCCGGTTGGGCCCGCGCTTGCAGAATTGGCGCGTGCGTTTGCTGGGCGACGGCGAACTCAAAGCGCCGCTCTTGCAGCAGCTCGAAGTCGCCAACGTGAAGGTTGAACTGCCCGGCTGGATTCCGGCGGACGAGATGCCCAAGCACTTCGCTGAGAGCACCATCGTGTGCGTGCCGTCAGAGCGCGCGCGTTCGGGCGATGCTGAAGGCCTGCCGCTCGTGTGCGTGGAGGCGATGCTCTCCAATTGCGCATTGGTCGCGACCAAGCACGCCGGCATTCCCGAATGCGTCGAGGATGGAAAGACCGGCTATCTGGTGGATGAACGCGACGATGACGCGCTCGCCGATCGGATCGGCCGGATGCTCGACGATCCTGAAGGCACGCGACGCATGGGCGAGGCTGGCCGCGCTCTGGCGCTAGAGCGCTTCAATCTGCTGACGCTCTCGCGCCGTTTGCAGGATCATTTGCTGCGCGTTGCCCAAGCAAAGCAAACAAAGCAGTAAGAGGCGGAGCCGCTGCGGTCAGGGCTAGGGGGCGAACAACGGCCCCGCCTTTGGTCGTGACGAACGAGATGGGGATCACGCCACGACCGCCGCGCCGACGGCCAAAACCGGCAACGCGACAACGAGAACCAAGATGGCGGCCACTACAAGTGAAGCGGCCTTTACAGCAAACGGCGAACCGTTTTCGAGGATGTCGAGATAGGGATGGCCACGCATTGGATACTCTCCTGAAAGTTTAATGCCGGCTGTTTTTGAGGGAGGATCGCCGGCTACAACGAGGATTTGGGAAGCCGACCCTTGATCGCGAACGAGCGATTGACGACTTGGGTGTGAGCGGTTTTCACATCCTCAGCGGCGCGCCTCATGAGCCATTTGCCCTCGCTGCAGACGCTGCGCGCCTTCGTCGCCGCGGGTCGGCACAAATCCTATTCCAAGGCGGCGGAAGAGCTCGGCCTCACGCATGGCGCGGTGAGCCATCGCATTCGCGAACTGGAAGAGCGCTTGGGCGTGGCGCTTTTCAAGCGCGTCGGCAATTCCATGCAATTGACAGAAGCTGGCCAGAAGCTCGAAGCGCAAGTGCGGCAGGGTTTATCGCTGTTAGAGCAAGCCTTCGCGCCACCGAAGAACACGACCAGCGCCGGCAAGCCGCGCCGGCATATCGTCGTGACCTCTGTGCCGAGCCTGGGCTCGACGTGGCTCTTCGCGCGCCTCGGCGAATACCAAGCCGAGCATCCCGACATCGACATCGATCTGCGCGTCTCGGAGACGCTGAACGACTACAAGCGCGAAGGCATCGACATCGGCGTGCGTCTAGGTTCAGGCGGCTGGCCTGGCCTGCACGCGGAAAAGCTGTTCGATGAAGCGCTGACGCCGGTGTGCACGCCGGCTTATCGCGATCAGCTCAATCTGCGCGAGCCCGCCGACCTGCAGCGCGCAACCTTCCTGCGCAATCCGTGGACGCCGTGGTCGCGTTGGTTTCGCGCCGCCGGGCTCGATTGGCCGGAGCCCGCACGCGGACCGCGCTTTGACGATGCGCCCTTGCTGTTGCGCGCAGCGCTAGCCGGCCAAGGCATTGCGCTCGGCCGGCAATGGCTCGCCGTCGAGGAAATCCGCGACGGCCGCCTGGTTGCGCCGTTCGATTTGGCCGTGCGCGATGATTTCGCCTATTGGCTCGTCTGGCCCACGGGCCGCCCCGCGCATCCCGAAGTCACCCGCTTCCGCGACTGGCTCGCCGCCCAAGCCGCCGCCGAAAAGCCGCCCTGCCCGATCCAGGTCGTGGGCTAGATCGAAAACCCCAATCGCCGGCATTGGGGCTTTCCAATCGCCAAGCGCGCGCAAATGACGGAGAGTTCACCGTCACCCAGCGCATGCGGCCGGTTGAGGGAAAGCCTCCGCCGGCCTATTTGGTTGGGAACCAAGATAGGACGAAAATGAACCCCGCCTCCGTGATCCGTATTCCGCGCGTCGAAAGCACGCCGCTCGAGATCGGCAATAATCTGCCGCTCACCTTCATCTGCGGCCCGTGCCAGCTCGAGAGCCGGGCGCATGCTCTGGAATCGGCGGAATTCCTGCGCGACGTGTTCAAGCGCGCCGGCGCCGGGTTCATCTACAAGACCAGCTTCGACAAGGCCAATCGTTCAAGCCTCGCCACAAAGCGCGGCGCAGGGCTTTCGGTGTCAGGGCCCATCTTCGAAGAAATCCGCACCAAGCTCGGCATCCCGGTGATCACCGACGTGCACTTGCCCGAGCAATGCGCCGACGTCGCCGAAGTGGTCGACGTGCTGCAAATCCCCGCCTTCCTCTGCCGCCAGACAGATCTGCTCGTGGCGGCGGCCGAAACCGGCAAGCCGATCAACGTCAAGAAGGGCCAATTCCTGGCGCCGTGGGACATGAAGAACGTGATCGCCAAGATCACGGGCTCGGGAAACCCCAACGTCATGGCCTGCGAACGCGGCGCTTCGTTCGGCTACAACACACTCGTTTCCGACATGCGCGCACTGCCGATCATGAAGAGCTTCGGCGCGCCGGTCGTTTTCGACGCCACGCACTCGGTGCAGCAACCGGGCGGCCGTGGCGATACGTCGGGCGGCGAGCGCCAGTTCGTGCCGATCCTCGCCCGCGCGGCGGTGGCGATCGGCGTGGCGGCAGTCTTCCTCGAAGCGCACCCCGATCCCGACAACGCCCCCAGCGACGGCCCCAACATGGTGCCGTTCGATCAGCTGGAAGACCTCGTCAACGACCTCGTCGCCTTCGATAAGCTCGCCAAGCAAACCGCGATCGCGGCGGAATAGCCGAGATTATCCGGGTTTGCATAATGTGGGCGAGCCAAATTGCGCCCGCCCACAAACTTGCCTAAGCCAGCGCCATGTTTGAACGACGTATTCTAGTCACCGGCGGCTCGGGCTTCCTTGGCTCCCATTTGTGCGACCGCCTGGTGGAGCGCGGCGACGATGTGATCTGCGCCGACAATCTGTTCACCGGCCGCAAGCGCAACATCGCGCATCTGCTCGACAAGCCGAATTTCGAGTTCACCCGCCACGACGTGACCTTCCCGCTCTATGTCGAGGTCGATCAGATCTACAATCTGGCCTGCCCGGCGAGCCCGGTGCACTACCAGCACGATCCAGTGCAGACGACGAAGACGAGCGTGCACGGCGCCATCAATATGCTGGGCCTCGCCAAGCGCCTGCGTGCGCGCATCTTCCAAGCTTCGACGTCGGAAGTGTACGGCGATCCAGACATTCACCCACAGCCGGAAGAATATTGGGGCCGCGTCAATCCGATCGGCGTGCGCTCCTGCTATGACGAAGGCAAACGCTGCGCCGAGACGTTGTTCTTCGATTATTATCGCCAGCACAAACTTGAAATCCGCGTCGGCCGCATCTTCAACACCTACGGCCCGCGCATGCATCCGAATGACGGGCGCGTGGTGTCGAACTTCATCGTGCAAGCGTTGAAGGGCGAGGACATCACGCTCTACGGCGACGGCCTGCAAACGCGCTCGTTCTGCTACGTTGATGATCTTGTCGAAGCGTTTATCCGCTTCATGGATACGGACGGCGACGTGCCGGGCCCAATCAATCTCGGCAATCCCGGCGAATTCACGATCAAGGAACTGGCCGAGCACGTGATCGATCTCATCGGCTCGAAGTCGAAGATGATTTTCCTGCCGCTGCCGAGCGACGATCCGAAGCAACGCCAACCGAACATTTCCAAAGCGCGCGAAGTGTTGGGCTGGGAGCCGAAAGTGCCGCTGCGCGACGGGCTCACGCGCACGATCGCGTATTTCGACGGCCTGCTCAAAGAAGGCGACCCGCTGATGGTTGACAAGGCTTAGGGCTGGCGCCTGCCGTAACGGCGACGCTTGCCTCGGCGCCCATCGCGGCCCCACTCTGGCGTACAAGGAAACGCCAGGGAGAGCGCCGCCATGAGCGCACAGGATCAACCGCTCCGCTTGCTGGGCGCGCCAGGCTCGCCGTACACGCGCAAAATGCTGGCGCTGCTGCGCTATCGGCGCATCCCGCACGCGATCATTTGGGGCGGACACCAATCGCCGCCGCCGGGTTTGCCGGCGCCGAAAGTCAAATTGCTCCCCACCTTCTATTTCCCCACCGCTGACGGCGACGTGGAGGCCGTGGTGGATTCCACACCGATCATTCGCCGCCTCGAACGCGAACACCGCGATCGTTCTGCAATACCAGAGGATCCGATCGTCTCGTTTCTCAACGATCTGATGGAGGATTACGCGGACGAGTGGCTTACCAAGGCGATGTTTCATTATCGCTGGGCGCACAAGCCCGATCGCGACAACGCGGGTCCGCTTCTGATCTTTTGGTCGCTGCCGATGTTGCCAGCGGCGGAAGCAACGAACTGGTCCGCAATGATTACGAAGCGCCAATTCGATCGGCTTTACGTCGTCGGCTCGAACGATGTGACCGCGCAAACGATCGAGCGTTCTTATGAGCGCTTTCTCGCGGTGTTCGATGCGTTGCTGCAGCACAAGGGTTTCACCCTTGGCGCGCGCCCAGCCGCCGCCGATTTTGCCATCTATGGCCAGCTCACCCAGCTCGGCATCGTTGAGCCCACAGCCGCCGCCGTCACCGCACGCTATCCACGCGTCCGCGCCTGGATCGATCGCATGGAAGACCTCTCAGGGCTTGAGCCCAGCGCAGCAGATTGGATGTCGCGCGAGCAGGCGCTGCAGGCGTGCGCGCCTTTGCTTGCGGAAATCGGGCGCGTCTATGCGCCTTTCCTGATTGCCAACGCCGCCGCAATTCAGGCTGGCGAAGCGAATTTCGAGACCGCCATCGATGGCGCCGCCTGGTCGCAGCCCACCTTCCCGTACCAAGCCAAATGCTTGCATTGGCTGAGAGATACGCTTGAAGCGCTGACGCCCGCGGATCGCGCATGGCTCAAGCCGCACTTGCAGAACGCCAATCTCGCGGACGCATTGGGCGCCTAGCGCGGCTCCCAGCGCGCAAAGAAATCCGCGTTCTGCGCGCGGGCTTCTTCTTCGAGCACAAACTCAACGCGCACGCCCGCGGCTTGCAGCCGTTCAACGCCCACGCCTGCCGCAAACGGATGTGGATCACGCGCCGCGATCACCACGCGCGCCACGCCCGCTGCGATCAGCCGATCCGTACAGGAGGCCGAGCCGTTGCTGCGTTTGGCGCATGGTTCGAGCGTGACGTAGGCGGTCGCCCCACGCGCATCGCCCGCTTGTGCAATCGCCTGTTCTTCAGCGTGTGGCCGGCCGCTATCGGCGGTACGCGCTTCGCCCAGCACAACGCCGTCGCGCACGAGCACGCAGCCAACAGAGGGGTTTTCGCCAGTCCGGCCGACGCCCGGCGCGGCGACATCAAGCGCGCGCTGCATGTGCGCGCGATCGCTCATCCCGGAAACGGCGGCAGCTTTTCGGCGCGCGCTTCATCGAGATAGCGCGCCGCGATCGGCTTCAGGTTTGCATCGAGCTCGATCAGCAGCGGATTGCCGGTCGGTATTTCCACGCCGACGATCTGATCATCCGGCACGCCGAACAAATGCTTCACGATCGCGCGCAGCGAATTGCCGTGCGCGGCGATGATGAGGTTCTTGCCGGCCTTGAGATCGGGCGCCACCGCCTCATTCCAATAGGGCAGCACGCGATCGAGCGTCGTCTTCAACGATTCCGTGGTCGGCAGATCGACGACGCCCGCGTAACGGCGATCCTTGGTGAAATCGAACTCACCGCCCGGCGCGAGCGGCGGCGGCGGCGTGTCGTACGAGCGGCGCCATACCTTCACTTGCTCTTCGCCGTGCTTAGCCGCGGTCTCGGCCTTATCGAGGCCGGTCAGCGCGCCGTAATGGCGCTCGTTCAGCCGCCAATTGCGCTCCACCGGCAGCCAGGCGAGGCCAGCTTCTTCGGCGGCCAGATTGCCGGTGCGGATGGCGCGGGTTTGCACCGATGTGAACAGCTTATCGAACGGCACGCCGCTCGCCTTGAGCAACGCGCCGGAGCGGCGGGCCTGCGCCTCGCCCTCGGCGGTCAAATTCACATCGACCCAGCCGGTGAAGCGGTTTTCGAGGTTCCACTGGCTTTGGCCGTGACGGAGCAGCGCGAGATAGGTCATGGGCGGCTTGGTTTCAGCCCGGCCCGGCCCCGTCAAGAGCCGAAGCCGCTTGGAGCCCTGCGGCCCAAAGGCTAAACCCTCCGACCATGCGTTCCTGGCTTTTTCATCCGCTGGTTTTCTACCCGTTGGCGATCATCATCGCGGCGCTGATTGTCGTTGTGAGCCTAAGGCCGCAGGCTTGGCCCCGTGAGCCCGCGCCTGTGGCGGCGCAGATCGTGGATGGCGCGCTTGTGTTTGAGGGCGCGGCGTTCAATTCGCCCGCCGTCGGCCCTGAACAGCGCATGACGGTCGTCCGCGATTTCTGGGGCAATCCACAGGCGCTGCGCATCGCCCAGCTCCCCGGCCAACCGCCGCCAACGCCGGCCGAGCAAGGCGTGCGCCTGCTGCTGACGCCCGAGCAGGCCGCCCTGCTGGAAGACAAGCCAGTCACGATCGAGGTCACTTACAATCCGCTGCCGATCAACATGGCCTCCAATCTGGCCGTCAGCGTCCAAGGCATTGGCCCGGCCGATTGGGTGAGCCTTGCCATGCCGCCGGAACCCGGCCGCTTAACCTTTGAAGCGCCAGCACAATTCGCGGTGAACGGGATCGGCCTGCGGGCGCTCAGCGGCAGCGAGGATCAGGCCTATGGGGTGGAAATCACCCGCGTTAGAGTGACGCCGCATAGCTCCTGAGCGGCAGCGTGCAATTGCACTTTGCGGCCATTTCCCCCAAACCCCCGGCTTCCCCGGGTCTTTGACGGACAATCCCCATGCTGCCTGCGCCGCGCGCAAGCCTTGCCGCCAATTCTGCTGAGTTCGAGAACCTGCCGCTGGTGAAGCCCACGGGCTTCCGCGAATACGACGCGCGCTGGTGGTTCGGCATTCCGGGCGCGGAAAAGCCGCCGGAACTCAATCTACTCGGCGTGCAGGCTTTGGGTTTGGGCCTCGGCACGCTGGTGCATGAGATGGGTGTGGCGCCGCGCATCGTCGTCGGCCACGATTTCCGCTTCTACTCGACCTCGATCAAGCAAGCGCTGACCCTGGGCCTTATGCAGGCGGGCATGGAGGTCAATGATATTGGCTTGGCGCTCTCGCCGACCGCCTATTACGCGCAATTCGCGCTCGACATTCCGTGCGTCGCGATGGTGACGGCCAGCCACAACGAAAACGGCTGGACCGGCGTGAAGATGGGCGCGAACAAGCCGCTCACCTTCGGCCCTGAAGAAATGGGCGCGCTGCGCGAGATCGTGCTCGGCGGCAAATTCAAGCCACGCGCCGGCGGCGCTTACAAGCGCGTCGAAGACATGCGCGAGCGCTACATTGCCGATGTCGCATCCCGCGTGAAACTCTCGCGCCCAATTAAAGTGATCGCAGCGTGCGGCAACGGCACCGCAGGCGCGTTCGCACCGGACGCGCTGCGCCGCATGGGCGCGGACGTGATCGACCTGCACACCGCACTCGATTGGACCTTCCCGAACTACAACGCCAATCCCGAAGACGCCGAAATGCTGCACGACATGGCGCATGCGGTGAAGAAGCACGGCGCCGACGTCGCGCTGGGCTTTGACGGCGACGGCGATCGCTGCGGGGTCGTCGATGACGAGGGCGAGGAAATCTTCGCCGACAAGATCGGGCTTATGCTGGCGCGCGATCTTTCTGCACAACACAAGAATTCGACCTTCGTGGTCGACGTGAAATCCACCGGCCTCTACGCGATCGACCCGGTGCTGCAAGCCAATGGCGTCACGGTCGATTATTGGAAAACCGGCCATTCCTACATTAAGCGCCGCACCACCGAACTCGGCGCGCTCGCCGGCTTCGAGAAGAGCGGCCACTTCTTCTTCCGTCCACCGTACGGCCATGGCTATGACGACGGCATCGTCGCCGCCGCCGCCGTGCTGTCGATGCTGGACCGTAATCCGGGCAAGAAGCTCTCCGATCTGCGCAAGGCGCTGCCGAAGAGCTACACGTCGCTGACGATGAGCCCCCATTGCGACGACGAGACCAAGTACGGCATCGTCGATCAGGTCATCGCGCAATACCAACAGCTCGCGAAGGATGGCGGCAAGATTCTCGGCCGCGCCATCCGCGACGTGAACACAGTCAACGGCGCGCGCGTCACGTTGGAAGACGGCGCCTGGGTGCTGGTGCGCGCCTCCTCCAACAAACCCGAACTGGTCGTCGTGGTTGAAAGCATGACCAGCGACGACGACATGAAGGCGCTCTTCCGCGATGAAGTGAAGCCGCGCCTCGCCCGCTTCGCTGAAGTCGGCGCTTACAATCAGGAGATTTGATCCATGCGCGTTACGATGATCGGCACCGGCTATGTGGGCCTCGTGTCCGGCGCATGCTTCGCGGATTTCGGCCATACGGTCACCTGCGTCGACAAGGACGCGAGCAAGATCGAGCGCCTGCAGAAGGGCGAAATCCCGATCTTCGAACCGGGCCTCGATGAGCTCGTGAAAGACAACGTCGAACAGGGCCGCCTGTTCTTCACCACCGACCCGACCGCCGCCATCCGCGACGCGGACGCCGTGTTCATCGCCGTAGGCACGCCGTCGCGCCGCGGCGACGGCCACGCCGACCTCTCCTACGTCTATGCCGCCGCCGAAGAGATCGCCGGCCTGATGAAGGGCTACACGGTCGTCGTCACCAAATCGACGGTGCCGGTCGGCACGGGCGACGAAGTCGAAGCCATCATCAAGAAGACCAATCCGAGCGCGGATTTCGCCGTCGTCTCGAACCCCGAATTCCTGCGCGAAGGCGCTGCCATCGGCGATTTCAAGCGCCCTGACCGTGTCGTTGTCGGCACCGACGATGAGCGTGCGCGCGAAGTGATGCGCCAGCTCTACCGCCCGCTCTTCTTGAACGAAACGCCGATCGTCTTCACCGAGCGCCGCACCTCGGAATTGATCAAATATGCAGGCAACGGCTTCCTGGCGATGAAGATCACCTTCATCAACGAGATCGCCGATCTCTGCGAAGCCGTGGGCGCCAACGTGCAGGAAGTCGCAAAGGGCATTGGCCTCGACAACCGCATCGGCCGCAAATTCTTGAACGCTGGTCCCGGCTATGGCGGCTCGTGCTTCCCGAAGGACACGCTGGCGCTGATGAAGACCGCGCGCGACAACAACGCGCCGATCGAATTGATCGAAGCGACCGTGCGCGTGAATTCCGCACGCAAACAAAAAATGGCGCAGAAGATCATCGAAGCCGTTGGCGGCAGCGTCGCAGGCAAGACGATCGCCGTGCTGGGCCTCACCTTCAAACCGAACACCGACGACATGCGCGACGCGCCAGCGCTCGACATCGTGCCGACACTGCAAGCCGAAGGCGCCAAGGTGCGCGCGTTCGACCCTGAAGGCATGAACGAAGCCAAGCACATGCTGAAGGACGTCCAATTCGCCAGCGGTCCGTATGATTGCGTGCAGAACGCTGACGCCGTCGTGATCATCACCGAATGGGATCAATTCCGCGCGCTCGATCTCGATCGCATCAAGGACGCACTGAAGGCGCCGACCTTGATCGATCTGCGCAACATCTACAGCCCGGCCGAAATGAAAGCCAAAGGCTTCCATTATGTGAGCGTGGGCCGGGTCTAAGCGGGGATCGCAATGGGTGACGCTTGGTTGAAGGTGGAAGCTGAAGCCAAGCGGCTCGCCTCCACCCCTCTGCTCGATCTCTTCGCGGCCAATCCGCGTCGCGTCGAAGAGTTGACGTTCCAAGCGCCGCACCTGATCGCGGACTTTTCCAAGCAACGCATCGATGGCGCTGCGTTGAACGCGCTCGGCGCGCTGGTGCAGGCGGCGGACTTTGACGGCTGGCGGGCGAAACTCTTCGCGGGCGAAGCGGTCAACAACACCGAAGGCCGCGCGGCCAAGCATTGGGCGTTGCGCGGGGCAGACTCGCCGGCGGCGGTGATGGAAGTACGCGCGCGCATGGCTGCGTTCGCCGAACACATCCGCCCACAGATCAACGCCATCGTGCATTTGGGCATTGGCGGCTCGGACCTTGGGCCGCGCCTTGTGCTCGATGCGCTGAAGCCGTTGCGTGTCAGCGGCATCGACGTCCGTTTCGCCGCGAACGTGGACGGCGCGGACGTGGCTGACGCGATCGATGGCCTCGATCCCAAACGCACGCTGCTGATCGTCGTCTCGAAGACATTCACGACGCAGGAAACGCTCGCTAACGCCGAGTTCGTGCGCGCCTGGGGGCCAGCCCATCTCGCCGCTGCGACCGCCGCGCCGGATAAAGCTGTTGCTTGGGGCGTGCCGCCAGAGAACGTGTTCGCGTTCTGGGATTGGGTCGGCGGGCGCTATTCGCTGTGGTCGAGCGTGAGCCTTGCGTGCGCGATCGCGCTGCAAGACGGCGCGTTCGAGAATCTGCTGAGCGGCGCCGCCGCGATGGACGCGCACTTCCGCGAGGCGCCGTTCGCACAGAACCTGCCGGCGCTGTCTGCGGCGCTGCAGATGTGGAATCGCGAGGCGCTCGGGCACGGCTCCTACGCGCTGCTGCCCTATTCCGAACGGCTACGGCTGATGCCTGCCTACATGCAGCAGCTCGAAATGGAATCGAACGGCAAGCGTGTCTCGCGCGATGGCGCAATATTGGAGCGCAGCGCCTGCGGCGTCACTTGGGGCGCGGCGGGCACCAATGCGCAGCATTCGTTCTTCCAATTGCTGCACCAAGGCGTCGGCGAAATTCCGGCCGAGTTCATCGTCAATGCAGGCCGCCACGAAGGCCCGGTTTCGCACCGCGCCAAAGTGTTCGCCAACGCGCTCGCGCAAACGCGCGCGCTGATGGTGGGCAAGAGCGCCGCACAAGCGCGCGCCGAAATGGTCGCCAAAGGCATGAGCGAAGCGGAAGCGAACCGCCTCGCGCCGCACCGCGCCTTCCCCGGCAATCGCGCGTCCACGTTGATGGCGATCGACGCACTTTCACCCGAAGCTATAGGCGCGCTGCTCGCCTTCTACGAACACCGCACCTTCAGCCAAGCCGTGCTCGCCGGCATCAACCCGTTCGACCAATGGGGCGTCGAACTCGGCAAGGAAATGGCCAACGCGCTGTTGCCGTCGCTCGAAGGTGGCGCCGCGAGCAGCGATTTGGACGCCAGCACCGCGGCCTGGGTGAAGCGGTTGGGTTAAATCACCAGCGTCGCACACGACCCACGTCTACATGGACGAAGCCGGGGTTGGGATAATGCCCCACGCCGCCTCGGCCGAGCGCGAGCGCAGCATCCCGGATCAATTCGGTGGACGCACCCTCAAGCGCAATGTCGATGGCCATGCCGTCCATATGCAAGCTACGACGGGCAACCCCGCTACTCGCATCGGCCAAAGCAGCATTGGTGCGCGGCGAACGGTAACCAGAAATGACCTGAAACGGTTCACGCGTTTCAAGCTGGCCCGCGAGGTCATGCAGCAAGTCAAGCAAGCGCACATCGATCGCGTGGGTCTCATTTGTACGATGATCACGCAGCACATGATTGATCGCCGCCAGCGCGTCTGGCGCATAAACGCCATTCTGCCAATATTCCGCATTCAAGGTTTCGGCCGTATGCAGATTGCGGAAACGCAATGCGCGGGGCTCTAATGCAGAGGCAAAAGCAATCCCGGGCGAAGCCGCAAAGGCAGTCGCACCAAAGCCAAGGAGCGCTGTTCGACGTGTCAGCATGGCTTGAAACTAGGACGCCAAAGCCGCGTCGCCAATCGGCAGACTGCTGAAGATGGGTCGGGTTAGGTCCTTCGGGCTAGGGCGTGGATTTGTCTTGGCGTTCGCGTTCGGACTTTCTGCGTGCGCCGGACCAAGCGGCGAGATTACACCACCTGCACCAGCTGAGCGCCCCGCGCGCGCGTGGAGCGCCGCGGCCCTGGCCGATCTGCGCACGACGCTAGAGACAGCGCCGGCGCAGGGCTTCGCAGCGGAAACACGAACGATCGACGCACTGGACAGGCTCGACCAAGAATCCGCACACGTTGCCGAAGCCGCCTCAGCGTTGGACGGCTTGGCCGACGAAACGTTCACCCGATTGGCGATGCAGTTCGCCATGGGCGCAGTCGATCCAACGCGCGTCGATCCAGAATGGCGCTTTGCGCGCCCCGCGCCGCCGGACGTGGCCGCGCTCCGTGCGTCCGTGGCGAGAGGTGCAAGCCCCGCGACATTGCTCGAGGCATTGTTGCCGTCGGCTCCGGAATATTCGGCGCTTGTAGATGAGTTGGCTCAGTTGAAGACGGCGCCCCATGCGACGATCAATGCCGGCTCGCGGGAGGCCCGCATCGACGCGGTGCGCGCCAATCTGGAGCGCTGGCGCTGGCTTCCGCGCACGCTGCCGGCGCGACGTATTGACGTGCTCGTACCGTTTTTCGAACTGCGCTTACGCGATGGCGGGGCGCCCGTGGTTACGCATCCCGTGATCGTCGGCGCACGTCGAACGCCATCACCCAGCTTTGGCGCGGCGATCAACAGCATCACGCTCAATCCCACGTGGACACCGCCATCGAGCATTGTGAACAACGAATTGCTTCCACGCTTCCGGCGCGATCCAGGCGCGGCCGCGGCCGATGATTTTGACGTGCTCGACAGCGCCGGCGAGATCATCGATCCCGCGCTGGTGGATTGGCAGATTCGACCGTTTCCCTACACGCTGCGCCAACGCGCCGGCGCTGGCAACGCGCTTGGCCGTCTGCGTTTCAACTTGCCGAACCCGTACGCAATCTACCTGCACGACACGCCGAGCCGCGGCCTGTTCGCGCGCACCGATCGCGCCTTGAGCCACGGCTGCATTCGCGTGGCGCAGCCAGAGGCGCTCGCGGCGGCGGTGTTGGCCGACCCCACTTGGACGGCTGCGACATTGCAGGCGGCGATCGACACGCAAGAGACCCAAGCGATTCAAGTCGCGACGCCGCTGCAGATCTACATCCTCTATCTGACAGCATCGCCTGACGCTTCCGGCGCTATCGCATATGCAGATGACATTTACCGACGCGACGCGCCATTGGTGCGCGCATTGGATGGCGCGAGAGATCAGGTCGCGACACTGGATCGCGCGGAGACGGAATGCGCCTCGTTGGCGCGTTAAGCCGCCCGCGCCGCCGCAACCACGGCGCTCTTCACTTCGGCCACGGCGGCGCGTACGAGCGCTTCATCATCGCCCTCGGCCATGATGCGCACGAGTGGTTCGGTGCCGGATTTGCGCACCAGCAAGCGGCCTTTGCCGATGAGCTGCGCTTCGGCGGCCTTGATCGCTTCCTTCACGCTGGCGGCTTCCATCGGATCGGTCGCGCCCTTCTCGTAGCGCACATTTTCCAGCACTTGCGGCGCGGGTTCGAAGAGCTTGCAGACTTCGCTCGCCGGCTTGCCGCTTTGCACGATCACGGCGAGCACTTGCAACGCCGCGAGCAGGCCGTCGCCCGTGGTCGAGAAATCGCTCATGACGATGTGGCCGCTCTGCTCGCCGCCGACATTGTAGCCTTTGGCGCGCATGGCCTCGACCACATAGCGGTCGCCGACCTTGGTGCGCTCGAGTTTCAGCTTCATGCCGTCAAGGAAGCGCTCAAGCCCCAGATTGCTCATCACGGTCGCGACGATGCCGGCCTTCGAGAGCGTGCCAGCGGCTTTCCAGCTCTTCGCGATCAAGGCCATGAGCTGATCGCCGTCGATCGAATGGCCCTTCTCGTCCACGATGGCCACGCGGTCGGCGTCGCCATCAAGCGCGATGCCGATATCGGCGCGATATTGCAGCACGGCCTCTTTCAGCGCGCGTGTATCGGTGGAGCCGACTTCTTCATTGATGTTGAAGCCATTGGGATCGACGCCGATCTTGATGACTTCCGCGCCCAATTCGTAGAGCGCCACCGGCGCCACTTTGTAGCCAGCGCCATTGGCGGCATCGATGACGATGCGGAGACCTTTGAGCGACAGCCCCTTCGGGAAGGTCGCTTTGACGATTTCGACGTAGCGCGCTTGGGCGTCATCGATTCGCTTGGCGCGGCCGAGCTTGTCAGGCGCGGCCAAGTGTTCATCGAGCTTTGAATCCATCAATTGCTCGATCTCGATCTCGGCGTCGTCGGAGAGCTTGTAGCCGTCGGGGCCGAACAGCTTAATCCCGTTGTCGGCGAACTTGTTGTGCGAGGCCGAGAGCATGACGCCGAGGTCCGCGCGCAGCGAGCGCGTCAGCATGGCCACGGCCGGCGTCGGCAGCGGGCCAAACAGCACCACATCCATGCCGGCGGCGGTGAAGCCTGCCGTCAGCGCCGGCTCCAGCATGTAGCCGGACAGGCGCGTGTCTTTACCAATCACAACGAGGTGGCGGCGGTCGTCTGCCGAGCGGAAACGCTTGCCGGCGGCGAGGCCCACCCGCATGGCCACTTCGGGCGTCATGGGATAAGTGTTCGCAGTGCCGCGGATGCCGTCTGTCCCGAAATAGGCCCTGCTCATGCTTTGGAACTCCGTCCATGTTTCGTCGCATGTTGAAAGACTAATTGAGATGCAAATCAATGGCCGCCAGTGCATGAGGAGCCCGGGACAAATCCTCTAAGCGGCGTAAAGCATAAGCGGCGTCGCCCTGGCCTTCGGCCGGGGCTAAAACGGCTCGCATCCTGCATGACGCGGCCGTATCCCAGGCGGTGAGAATTAAGCATGTGCGGCATTATCGGCATTCTTGGCGGCGAAGCAGCCGCGCCCCGCTTGGTCGACGCGCTGAAGCGCCTCGAATACCGGGGCTATGATTCAGCCGGAATCGCCACTTTGGAGGCCGGCGGCATGGCGCGTCGCCGCGCCGCGGGCAAGATCCGCAATCTGGAAGCCGAGCTGAACGGCAATCCGCTGGCGGGCGTCTCCGGCATCGGCCACACGCGTTGGGCCACGCACGGCGCGCCGACGGAAAACAACGCCCACCCGCACGCGACCGACAAGGTCGCCATTGTCCACAACGGCATCATCGAAAACTTCCGCGCATTGCGCGACGAGCTGATGAAGGCTGGCCGCAAGTTCGAGTCCGAAACGGATTCCGAAGTCATTGCCCATCTCATCAGCGCTGGCCTCGACGCGGGCCTCAACCCTGAGCAAGCGACGATCACCGCGGTGCGTCGTCTCGAAGGCGCGTTCGCGATCGCCTGTTTGTTCGCCGGCCACGAAGACACGCTGATCGGCGCCCGCAAAGGCAGCCCGTTGGTCGTCGGCCTCGGTGACAATGAGACCTTCCTGGGCTCGGACGCGATCGCCGTCTCCCCCTTCACGACCCGCGTGATCTATTTGGAAGAAGGCGACACAGCCATTCTCTCGCGCACCAAGACCAAGATCATCGATGCGAAGGATCAAGTCGTCGAGCGCCCGGTGACGGTGTTCTCCGGCGGCGCGGCGGCGGTGGAAAAAGGCAATCACCGCCACTTCATGCAGAAGGAAATCTACGAGCAGCCGGAAACCACCGGCCGCACCATCGCGCGCTACGTGAACGCCTTCGATGAGAAGGTGGAAATGCCTGATCTCGACGGCGTCGATCTCGCCGCCGACAGCGCCATCCTCATTGGTTGCGGCACCGCGCACTATGCCGGCCGCGTCGCCGAATATTGGCTGGAGCAGATCGCGGGCATCACCGTCGAAACCGACATCGCCTCGGAATTCCGCTACCGCAAGCCGGCCTTCGGCAAAAAGGCGTTTTCGGTGTTCGTGTCGCAATCGGGCGAAACCGCCGACACGTTGGCGGCACTGCGCTATTGCAAAGAACAAGGCTTGAAGACGCTTGCTGTCGTCAACGTGCCGGAGAGCACGATCTGGCGTGAATCCGATGCGCGCTTGCCGACGCTTGCGGGGCCAGAAATTGGCGTGGCCTCCACGAAAGCCTTCACAGCGCAGCTTTCGGCGTTGGCCGCGCTCACCATCGCCGTCGGCCGCGCCAAGGGCACGCTCTCAAGTCAAGAAGAAGGCCAACTCGTCCGCGCTTTGATGGAGACGCCGCGCTTGATCGCCGATGCGCTTGCTGCGGAGCCTGAGATCGAAAAGATCGCACTCGAGCTCAGCCACGCGCGTGACGTGCTCTATCTTGGCCGCGGCGTGCACTATCCGGTGGCTCTCGAAGGCGCGCTGAAGCTGAAGGAAATCTCCTACATCCACGCCGAAGGCTATGCCGCGGGCGAGCTGAAGCATGGGCCGATCGCGCTCATCGATGAAGAAACACCTGTCGTAGTCGTAGCGCCGCACGATGCGTTGTTTGAGAAGACGCTTTCAAACATGCAGGAAGTCGCCGCGCGCGGCGGCAAGATCGTGCTAATCACGGATGAGGCGGGTGCGGCAACCTCCGGCGGCATCGCCAAGCACATCATCCTGGCGCCGGCTTGCGATAGCTTCGTTGCGCCGCTTGTTTACTCCGTGCCGATCCAGCTGCTGGCTTATTTCACGGCCGTGCACAAAGGCACCGACGTCGATCAGCCGCGCAACCTCGCGAAATCGGTGACGGTGGAATGAGCAAGCCCATGACTCGTCTTAGGGCAGGCGTTCTGGGCGCCGGCGCCTTCGGGCGCATCCACGCGCGCAAGTACGCCGAAGATACCCGCGTGCATTTCGTCGGCGTGTACGATCCTGATGATGAGCGCGCCGATCAGCTCGCCGATACGCATGGCGCGGAATCATTCGGGGCGCTCGATGCATTGCTGAAAGAGATCGATGTCCTGACCATCGCCTCTCCGCCCTCGTTCCACGCCGCAAACGCCCGCGCAGCCCTGCTCGCGGGCAAGCATGTGTTGGTGGAAAAGCCGTTGGCGACGGACGCCGCACTTGGCGCCGAGCTTGTCGCCATCGCGGCCGCCAACAAGTGCGTGCTCGCCTGCGGTCACCAAGAACGCTTGGTGTTCGACGCGATGGGGCTCTTCAGCGCGCCCGAGCGCCCGACGCGCATCGAAAGCGTGCGCGAGGGCCCGTGGACGGGCCGCAGCGCCGATGTCTCCGTCACGCTCGACCTCATGGTCCACGATCTCGATCTTGCGCTGAAACTGATGGGCCGCAGCGCCGATCGCGTGAGCGCCACGGCGCACGCCGAACACGGCAAAGCCGCGGATCAGATCGTCGCCACGCTTGGCTTCGGCGACGCCGAAGCCGTGTTCACCTCGAGCCGCATCGCCGCAGATCGCAAGCGCACCATGCGCGCGGTTTACCCTTCCGGCGAAATCCGCATCGATTTCCTGGCGCGCTCGTTTGAGAACACGACAAGCTTCCCCCTTAATGCCGCCTTCGCCGAAACGCGCATCGGCGCTGATCCGCTCGGCGCGAACGTCTCAATTTTTATTGACGCCGTGCTGGGCGTCGCGCCGCGCCCCGTCGTCAACGGCGAGGAAGCACTCGCGGTCTTGAAATTGGCGCTGGACGTCGATCGCGCGTCCGGTCTGCCGTCCCATTCGTAATTCGAGGTAAGCCATGATCCCCTTCATCGACCTGCAAGCGCAACGTGCGCGCATTGCCGACAAAATCGATTCAGCGATCGCGCGCGTGCTGGCGCATGGCCAATTCATCTTTGGCCCGGAGGTGAAAACACTCGAAGGTCAACTTGCCGCGTTCGGCGGCGCCAAGCATTGCATCGCCAACGCCAACGGCACCGACGCGCTCGTGCTGCCGCTTTGGGCCTGGGGCGTGGGCGAAGGCGACGCGGTGTTCTGCCCGTCTTTCACCTTCGCGGCGACCGCTGAGATCGTGCCGTGGGTGCAAGCGACGCCAGTGTTCGTCGACGTGCTGCCCGACACTTACAACATGGATCCCGCGTCGCTCGAAGCGGCGATCGCTGGCGTGAAGAAGGCCGGCAAGCTCACGCCGAAAGTCGTGATCGCCGTCGATCTCTTCGGCCAACCAGCGGATTATCCGGCCATCAGCGCGATCTGTAAGCGCGAGGGCCTGAAGCTCATCGCCGACAGCGCGCAAGGCTATGGCTGCACGCTCGCCGGCTTGCACCCGATGCACTGGGCCGATGCTGCGACCACCTCGTTCTTCCCAGCGAAGCCCCTCGGCTGTTACGGCGACGGCGGCGCGACGCTCTCGAACGACGATGCTGAAACCGTGCTCATGCGCTCGATCGCCTTCCACGGCGCCAGCGGCGACGACAAATACAATTGCGCCCGCATCGGCATGAATTCGCGCCTCGACACGATCCAAGCCGCGATCCTAATCGAGAAGCTCGCGATCTTCGCCGAGGAAATCCGCGCCCGGAACGAGGTCGCGAACCGCTACGCGCAAATGCTCGAAGGCTTGGTGACGACGCCAAAGGTGATCGAAGGCGGAATCTCCACCTGGGCGCAATATGTGGTCGAGCACGAGAAGCGCGACGCACTGGCCGCGCACCTGCGCGAAGCTGGCGTTCCGACGGCGCAATATTATCCAAAGCCCCTGCACAAGCAGACGGCCTATGAGAGTTTCCCGGTCGGCGCCGGCGGCTTGAAGGTGAGCGAAGACATCGCGCATCGCGTGCTTGCGCTGCCGATGCATCCCTATCTCGATGGGCAAACGCAAACCAAAATCGCGGGCGCCATTCGCGAGTTCGTGACGGCGGGCGGCTGAGGCGCTAGCGTTCGCGGATGGACATCAAAACCGCCATCCGCACCATCCCGGACTATCCCAAGCCTGGGATCATGTTCCGCGACATCACGACGCTGCTCGGCAACGCGCGCGCCTTTCGCACCGTCGTTGACCAATTGGTGCAGCCTTACGCCGGCATCCGCATCGACAAGGTCGTCGCCATCGAAGCGCGCGGCTTCATTCTGGGCGGCGCGGTGGCGCACCAGCTCTCCTGCGGCTTCGCGCCCGTGCGCAAGAAGGGCAAGCTGCCGTGGCAAAGTGTGCGCCAGGAATATGAACTTGAGTATGGCGTGGACGTGATGGAGCTGCATGCCGACGCGCTTGCGGCCGGCGAGCACGTGCTGATCGTGGATGATCTCATCGCCACAGGTGGCACGGCGACCGCCGCCGTCAAACTCATCGAACGCCTTGGCGCCAAACCCATCGGCGCAAGCTTCGTGATCGACCTCCCCGACCTCGGCGGCGCGGATCGATTGCGCGCACTGGGCATTCGCGTGGACGCGCTCTGCGCGTTCGACGGTCACTAGAAACGTGAACGCCGCGCTCGCGCATTGCGGGCGCCCGCGCCGCCGCTTAAAGGAAGCCACATGAGCAAGACAGTCTTCGTCACCGGCGGGGCCGGCTATGTCGGCAGCCATTGCTGCAAAGCGTTCGCGAACGCCGGCTGGAAGGTTGTCGTCTTCGACAATCTGTCGCGCGGCTGGCGCGAGATGGTGCGCTGGGGCGATCTGATCGAGGGCGACATTCTCGACATCGAAACGCTGAAAGCGGCGATGGCGCGCGTGAAGCCGGACGCTGTCGCGCATTTCGCGGCCTTCGCTTATGTGGGCGAGTCCGTCGAAGAGCCTGGCATGTATTATCGCAACAATTCGCTGGGCACGCTCAACATTCTCGACGCGATGCGCGCGAACGCGATTAAGAACATCGTCTTCTCCAGCACCTGCGCCACCTATGGCGTGCCGGTGCGCACGCCGATCGACGAAGAGCATCCGCAAGCGCCGATCAATCCCTATGGCTGGTCGAAATTCATCGTGGAAAAAATGCTCGCCGATTATTCGGTCGCGCACGGCCTTCGCTACGCGGCGATGCGCTATTTCAACGCCGCCGGCGCTGATCCCGACGGCACGATCGGCGAGCGTCACGAACCGGAAACACACGTCATCCCGCTCGCCATTCGCGGCGCGCTCAAGAACGACTACACCTTCACGATCTTCGGCAATGATTTTGACACGCGCGACGGCACGGGCCTCCGCGACTACATCCACGTCGCCGATCTCGCCGACGCCCATTGCCGCGCGCTCGAATATTTGTTGAACGGCGGCGCGAGCGACGTGTTCAATCTGGGCACCGGCAACGGCACCACGGTGGAAGAAATCGCCGCCGCCGTCGAATATGTCTCCGGACGCCCACTGCCGCGCAAGATTGGCCCACGCCGCGCCGGCGACCCGCCCGCGCTCGTCGCCAGCGCCGAAAAAGCCGAACGCATTCTTGGCTGGAAGCCGCAGCACTCCGACATCAAGAACATCATCGCGTCCGCATGGCGCTGGCACGCCCAGGAGAACTGAAGGCCACAGCTATTGGCTCACGTGCTCCGAGATGACGAGCCGGGCGGGATGTGTGCCCGGCTCACCAAATATCCCCACCCAGATGTCGTATTGGCCTGCGCTCGGCGCCTCGAACATCAGCATGGGATTGGCGCCGCGCACGCCGCTATCGTCGTCGCAATACCAGCGCCCATCGGGCCCATTGATCACCAAGGTGGTGTCGACGTCTGAATTCACCGAGAAGATGAGCGGCGCAGGTTGCTCACCGGGCGTAAACACCATGCGATAGTCGGGATTCTCGGTGATAAAGCCGCGGCACGATTCAATGCGCCCCTGCATGTCGACATAGCCGCCCGCGTCGAGGTCGAGCACGTGTGGATCGGCAAAGACGCCCGACCCCAATTGCACCTCGCCGTAATTCGGAGCCATGGCCCAACTTGCACGCTGCTCCAGCACGCGTACGCCTGCATAACAGGGCTCGGCGGAGCATGAATACATCGCCAGCTGCAGCAGATACTGGCCGTCGCTTGGCGGCGTGAATACGACGACCGGGTAATTGTCGACGAGCACGTCTTGGATTGGCTCTCCATCCTCGCCAACAATTGGCGCGCCGCTTTCGTCGAGCAGCATCAAGTCCACATCCTCGCATTCATTGTCGCACGCGCCAATGAAGCGATATTCCACGCCGCCCGTCAGATAGCGTTCGAACACGTGTGCGTCGCCGTTGCGCATCGCGATGATGCCGTCGAAATAATCGAGGTTGCGCACGAGCGTGCCGCCAAACGTGTCCTGGTAGAGATCGAGATATTCGAGGACGAGTCCGCGCAGGCGCGCATCGGTGTCTGAGAACACCGAGCACGCGCGATCGTAATCGAATGCGCCGCGCGTGCGCTCCTGGCGGCCCACGCCAATCAAGCTCGCCGGATAATTGTCGGCTTGGGCATGCTCGCCCCAGAGCTCGCAATGACTGGGTGCTGCGTCATCAGCAGCCTGTTCCACCGCGACCGGCGAACACGCCGCCGCGATCAGGACAGCAAAAAAAGCGAGGGTGCGCTTAAGCATGGGCGCTCTCCGCTTGCGCAACGCCTGCGATGTAATCGCCGATGCGATCGACGACCTCCGGCTGGTCGAAATAGGTGGTGTGGATGAGACTATCCCAAGTCATGGAATCCTTGGCGAGCTCATTAATCGCGTTCGTCTCGTCAGCGCTCACGCTAAAAATCGCGGCGCGATACCTGTCAAACAAGCGCTTGGACGCCTCGGCGGCGTTAACCGTCATACGGTCCGCCACCTCTCCGCCGAGCACATCACTTTGCGTGCCGTATGAGTGAGAACAGGTGGAGACCTTGTCGATGCGGTGATCGCCGTCGCGGCCGAAGGCGATCGCGATCAGCGTGCCGCCAATGGTGTTGTTCAGCATGCCGCGCAACGACAATTCCAGCACCAGCGCCGCAAACAGGCGGTAGAAGAAATAGGCCACCATGAAGACCAAAGGCGCACCAGCAATGCCGATCACCACGAGATAGGCGCCGATCGATTGGAAGGGCTGCACCAAGACGTTGATGCCTCGAAAGAAATCAAACGCCAGGAAACCAGCGCCAATCAGGATAAAGCCAATGACGGCGTTCACACCCCAATGGACGCCTGTGGTGCGCGAACTTCGAAACAAGGACCAGCGCGGAAACGGTTCGAGCGGCACGCTTTCGAGCCGCCGCAGGAAAGCGATCGCTTCGTCACTCGGGTGCCAGATCGAATAGATCAATGTGTCGGCGCTCGGGCGTCGTGAGGCGCGGCGAATGCGCGCCAGGCCATAGAACGCCACCGGCAGCATCAATAGCAACGCGAGGCCGCTGACCACCGGATAGGCATGCTGCGTCATCCAGGTCAGAACACCGACCAAGAGCCCCGTATCGGAAGCCCGTGCGATGTCTGCGCCCTGCTCGAACATGGCGCGCCGTTCGTCTGTGTGCGCCACTACATCCTTGAAGGGCATATTGACGAGGTCGAGCGTGGCGTTGACGACCCCGTCGCTTGCGAAGGCCGTGATCGCGGGGATCATCAGGATGCTGAGTGCCGCAATGGCGGCGAACAACCAAGCGCCGAAGCGTTCCGTGCCTGTCGCGTGCGTACGAAAAAAGGGCGTGCCCACGGTGGTGATGCTTGCGATTTTCGGGTCGCGTTGCGCGCGTGACCAATTCAGCATGCGCGCGGCGTCATTGGCGACATTGCCGCCATGAGAATGGCCAATGACATGCACGGGCCCGCCATTGCGGCGCGCCGCGCGCTGGATGGTTCTGACGAGGGCGCGGGCGCCGCGCTCACGCTCCATGGCGCTATTTGCGCCAGACCAGAGGTGAGGAATGATTTCGGCCTCGAGCCCGCGGCCAGCCAGGCGCTGCTTCAGCGACGCCATGAATTTCGACCGCGTTTGAAACCAATGGTCGCCGTCGATCGGTCCATCAGGCTCCGCGGCGGTGTCGCCCGTGCCATGAACCGAAACAATAGTTACACGATTGCCGCCCATCCCCATGCTCCCCAACCCCAATAGGGAACCTGGAAAATCAACTTGTCCAGCAACATGTGGATGGCGAGCGCCCACATTTTTCTGCGCCAAGGACTTTGAAGGCTTTGGCGTCGCGTACATGAGGGCGCTGCGCTCGGCGCGCGCGATATGCCAAACGTTACGCAGATTCAGGCGTGTGCGAGAGATTGCCAGAGATGGGCGCGCCCGCTTTGGATCAAGGCATAGGCGTGATCGTCCCAATCATAGGGCCCTTGAATAAGCAGACCCATGTCGATTTGGGCCATGGCGGCTTCCAAGGATTGAGGCCTGGTCTGCGCAATACGGGCCGCGGCGCGATCGAGTTTTCGGTCAGCGCTTTTGATGTCGCGGTTGAGGACTTTAAGCGCCCTGGCGTCATCGAGATTGCTGCGGAGGATTCTGCTGGGCGAAAGCCCAAGCGCCTTTGCTTTCAAGAAGAGGCGCCCTTCTGCGTCTGAATAGGCGCAGACCATGGCGTCACGGGCGGTGTGGGTTTGTATCCAGGCGCGGATCTCTTCGAGCAAGTCGTCGACGGCCGAGGGAGCAATGCGAGCTGGACGAAGTTGAGGAGCCTCAGCTGGACGAGGATGGAGAGCGGCATCAACGGCCAAGGGTAAAGCGCCGATGAGAGTGCGGCGGGAGAGCTTGGGCATGGGCGTGATCCAGCGGACTATCAGCGAACATTAAGAGGTTTCCTCCTAATACTTGGAGGATTTCGCTGAGTTAGTCAACGAAATTCGCCGACTTTTCGGAGTTTTTCACGCAATGGCGTCGCCTGAGCAGATTCGAATGGCCCGCGCTGCCCTCGGCGTCAGCGTTCGCGAACTCTCAGAAATGAGCAATGTCGCAGCATCTACAATTCTGCGCTTCGAGACCAACAAAGGTGGGATGCAGTCAGGAACCCTGGCGCGTGTACAAAAAGCGCTGGAAGCGGCGGGTGTTGTCTTCGTTGAAGCTGACGATGCTTTGGGTGCAGGGGTACGTTTGAAACTCAAGCGCAAACGTTAGGATTTGGTCTGAGCGTCGCCGCCCTTTAGCGGGCGGCCAGACGCTCGTGCTGGCGCATCGAGCCCTTGCGAATACGCAAGGTCTCGCCCCTTCGAGCCTTGCTCCCTGACGCAAGTCTGGCGCGCGTTCGCGGCTCAGCCGTAGGGCGCCTCGTCGTCGGGACCGAGCTCTTCTTCATCATCATCGTCTTCGCGATAGGGACCGAAAGCCGACACGCGGATCATAGCGAGCGCGCCCTCGCCGATTACACGTCGTTCGGGCAGAGGCAGACGCTGCAGGCGAATGGCGAGCGCGATCGCCAATGCATACATGGCGTGCGAATTCTGTTCCTGATCCGAGCCCGAAAAAATACTGAGCACTGCTTCAATAGGCGAGATCAATCGCAGCACGCGCTCTCCGGCCGCCTCCGCAGGAACAGGCAGATCGTCGTCGCGGAATTCAAGCTCCATGCGCCGAACGATGCGCGCCAGAAACCAAAGAGGCAATTTTTCCTTTGTTTCCTGGCTATTCCATTGCTTTCCGGATTCTGACGATTGCTGAGAATGCAGCTAAGACGCCCATGATTGGATCATGCGCACGCCTAGCGATCGTGCGTCATCAACAGAGCTTTAAGTATCTGAGCGTCCCCTTCGGCCGAGGAGCTCAAAATGCCGCCGCACCGATGGTCGGTCCTGCTTGCCATGGCCAACAAGTTCGACGCAGAGACCATCCAGGGCGTCTTGCGCAGCGCTGGCGTGACGCGCGCGCTTGCCGTTAGAGACGGCGATGAGGCCTATAAGCGCGCCGATACAACCGGACTTAATGTCATCATTCTATCTGAGGATTGCGCGCCCACGCCTGCGCTCGACTGGGTCAAGATGTTGCGCCGTGACACGCGCCATCAGGCGCGCGAAGCGGCGATCTTCGTCACATCACGAACACTCACGCTATCTAAGGTCGAGGCCTGTCGCCGTGCCGGCGCCAACGCCATGATCGGTCTGCCGATCACCAGCAATTCGCTTATCAACACAATCACCAAAGTGCTGGCGCGCCCGCGTCCGTTTATCGAAACCGAAATCTATACCGGCCCCTGCCGGCGCGCAGGTATTGTGACGGCCGGCGCAGGGGCTCGCCGGCGCAAAAGCGACGCAGCTTCTTGAGGACGCCGCGCTGCCCTACCCAGCCAAGCGGGTGAGACGTCCGAGCTTTTGATCCAGCAACGCAAAGAGATGATGCACCAGCGCTAAATCGTCGAATTGGTGCGCCAGACGCTCGACCTCGTCCAATTCAGCATCGCTCAAACAGGCAGTCGCCGCGCTTGGCGCTGCATGGAAGAGGCCCGTCGTAGACGTCGGCGACACGTATTCATAATCATCGAACAGCCGCTCACGGATTTTTTCGCCCGCGCGCGTTCCCGTCACTTTGAGTTCAATGTCGCGGCCGGAGCGTCGAATAAGTTCCTGCGCCATGGCGAGAATGGAGCGCGGCGCGCCCATGTCCACGAAATAGGCGCCACCAGCCGCCACAGTCTCAGCGTGCTCTGCTGCGCTCACGCCGAGTACAAGATCGACGGCCTCGTCGTGCGACATGAAAAACCGCTCCATGTCGGGATGGGTAATCTCAACGGGACCACCCGCTTCAATCTGCGCTTCGAACCGCGGCAGGACCGAGCCGCTGGAGCCCAGGACATTGCCAAAACGCACAGAGCGCATGCGCATCTTTGAGCCGGCAAGCTGGCGACCGCCCAGATAAAGTTCGCCCAAGCGCTTGCACGCCCCCATGACGCAAACAGGTTCTGCCGCTTTGTCGGAAGACACGAAGGTAAAAGCGCTGACGCCCGCTTGCTCGGCCGCAGCCACCACATTGCGGACGCCCAAGAGATTTGTGCGCACGCACTCGCCGGGATGACGCTCGCCCATATGCACGTGTTTCAAGGCCGCCGCATGAATCACGATGTCGGGACGTTCGCGCTCCATGATGCTGGTAAGGCGCGCGCGGTCGCGAATATTGGCAAGCGCCTCTACGACTCGGATTTGCCGTGCACGCCCGGCAGTCGCCTCGGCGACTTCGAGTAGCCCATGGTCGTGGTGGTCGAGCACAATCAGTGCTTCGCACTGGGAGTAAGAGAGACTTTCGGCCAGAGCCCGCCCTATCGATCCGGCAGCGCCCGTGACGAGCACCTTCTTACCCGCCCACTGCACATTGCGCGCGCATGCGCCTCGCAACTCACTCAACCCCGCCCCCTTCGACTTTCCCGCAGGGATTGTATTGGAGGCCACATCCAAAAGCGAGTCTTAGCAACATACGCACGGGAAATGTCGCATCTTGCACAAGCGGAGTGCGTCACGACCTTCTAACGTGCAACGCCAGAAATTATGTCACAAACCTAGCCGAAAAAGCGGAGCAGCTACTGAGGCACGCTCCAAACTACGTCGCCACCCTCAGAAATGTATTGGGCGACGCCGGCATCCTCGACCCTCAGAGTGAAATTTCCGACGGGAGCCGACGAGCCGGAAGCCCAAACCGGCCGACCCTCATGGTCATAAATTACGAGATTGCCATCCGCTTGCACACCCAAATGGCGAGTGCGGGGCGCGCCGCCAGAAGAATGCGAACTCCAGAGGATTGTGTCACCATCGGACCCTGGCTGAATCAGTTCCAGATCGCCCGAAGAGCGCATGGTGAGCACAAATTGTGCATTTGGCGACACGATGCAATCGCCCGGAGTGAGCACGCCATTCGCGCCAGAGACTGCAAGATGTGGCGCGCATTCAGCATAGGGCGCGACCGTCTCCGGAGATTCTTCAGGCGCGACCGGCTGTTGGTTACAGGAAGCAGCAAGGACTCCAGCCCCCAGCAACGCCAGCGTTAGCGGCCACTTTGACTTTCTTGAACTTTGTACCCGTTGCATCGCTCAACCCCAGTTCCAGAGATCGCCCGCACGAACCGTTCAGGCGCAAACGCGCGCGCCGCATATTCAGCCGCGCGTTGTCCTATTTCCTCTCGGTATACTTTGTCACTACGCAACTTTTGTAACAATCGCGCAGCCTCTTGCTCATCGGGCTCAGCCCACACCTCGTCTCGATAGGTTGATTGAGGATCATTGACCTCAACCAACCGATAACCCACCGGGCATCCGTGAGCACTAGAGACAAAATCTTTCGTGCCCGACCAATCGGTCACTATGACGGGCTTTCCTCTCAACATGGCCTCCGCAGGAACAAGGCCAAATCCCTCAGCACGGTGCAGTGACAGCACCACATCGGACTGAGCATAAAGGTCATCAATCCCTTCGTCCGTAAGTGATGACTCCTGCAGTACAATATTCGTCGCACCGCCGATCGCGGCTTGCATTTGCCTGACCGCTTCCGGCCAATGCGAGGAATTACTGAACTGCACCAGAAGGGTAGCCGACGGATCGTCGCCAAAAGCCGTTTTGAATGCACGGATCGCAGCACAAGGATTCTTCCGTGCAAAGCCCGAAGCTACGTTGAATATTACCAACGCACGAAAAAAGCCATCCGCCACCCGATCGGCCTTTGAGCTGAACTTTATCGGCATCGGCACGACAGACACATCGCACGGGGCGCCAATTGCTTTGACGGCCTGTAAAACGAACTGAGAATTGACCCAAATCTCGTGGATGAACGGCAAGGCGACGCGCCATTCTTTGGGCAGGCGAGACAACTCCCAAAACCAGTGGGCTATTACGCGCTTCTCGCGCACCCACCGGCGGCCCAGCACGGCAATCGCAAGAGGCAAAAGGTCGCCACTAACGTGCATAAGCGCTGTGCCGCGCCCCTCAATCTTTCGCCCGTCGCGAAACTTGAACTGTGGAAAGTCCTCCTCGCACATAAGGGCGCGCGAAATGTCTATTCCGTACACATCGAGACCCGCGTCACGCAGCGCATCGTGGCAGCTCCGCGCTACAGCTCCCAACCCACTAGCATTCCGCAACCGACCCACCACGATGATCGGCGACACCCTGCTCGCGCCGCGATCCGGCTTGGTGGCGAGCAACGTCGCTCCGCGCAGCAAAGCCCACCGCCGAAGTCTCTTGGGCAACCTGCGCCAAACTTGTTGATGTATAAATTGGGCAATTGGACGGGAGCTCGTGAACAAATCAAACGATCTCAATCTCTGGAAACGGAAGAATTAGCTTTCCACCCGCCTCCAAGTATTTTTGCTCACGCCTGATGATCCCATCTTTGAAATGCCACGGGAGAACAAGTAGGTAATCCGGGTTCATAGCGCGCGCGTCTTGCTCAGACACAATGGGGATGTGCGTGCCCGGCGTGAAGCGCCCAAATTTTTCCTCGTTGACCTCTGCAATCGCTGGAATTTCGGTGGCGCCCAATCCGCAGAATTGAAGGAGTACATTCCCCTTCGTCGACGCTCCGTAGCCAAGAACCCTCTTGCCGTCCGCGACCAATCCCTTAACGAGCCGGCCAAGATCTTCTCGGTGACGAAACACGCGCTCTTCGAATTCGCGATACGGTCGCGGCGTCGAGAGGCCCATTCTGTCCTCTTGCTCAAGCAGCCAATTGATCACAGGCAGATTCGGCTTGATGGACGTGTTGTCGCGCCGTACGGCAGTGACCGCAAAGCTTCCCCCGTTGATATTGTTCATCACTACATCGACGAGCTTCATATCTGCGGCATCAAGAATGCTCTGCACAACCTGAAGCGAATAGTACTCGACATGCTCGTGACAGATGGTGTCGTAGGAATTCAACCGAAGCATCGAGGGCATGTAGCTCTGCTCGAAGTGCCAAACGCCGTCTCGATCAAGGATGTTTGCGATCTGACGTGCGAAAGAGATCGGATCTTCAAGGTCGTAAAACATCGCGATCGAAGTAACGACCTTAGCCGATCGACTGCTCACCGACCGAAAGGCGTTCTCAGAGAAAAAGTCCGGGACGAGCTGCACGTCCGCCGGATAATACTTCGCGAACTTCCTTCCGGTTGGATCGATACCGATGCGGGTGAGAGAGGAAACCGAATAGGCGCGCAACGTAGTAGAATCGTTGCTTCCGATGTCGAGAACCACGTCACCAGGCGCCAGGCTCACCAGCCGCTCCAAGTACCTGACCTTTTGCGTCAGGTGATCGACCATCGACTGGTTTAGACCCGACCTATAGCCGTAGTTTTCGCCATACATCTCTTGTGGGGCGTATGAGTGCTTCAATTGGAGCAACCCACTGGAGGGCGACCAGACGAGCTCCAATGGGCCCACCGTCACGTTTTCACCTGTTGAGCGCGGGAACACCCCAGTCAGCGCCTGATGCCCCAGATTGAGCACGGAGATCAGATCGTTCCGACCACCCACGCGGCATCTTTCGATAGCAGTGTAGTTAGATGCCTCTTTCATGCGGAAACCCCATAACGTGTTCCGGTTACAACCAGGTCTGACTTCTTCAACGGCGCAAAAACGTCTTTCGGATCCTCTTGCGCAGCTGGCGCGCCGATCCCATGCGCCTTCTCATAAAGCGTGATCAACTCCGCCTCACATACCGTTCTGAACTCTTCTAAATGCGCAAATCGAGCTACCAACCTCGAGGGCGAGAAATATCGCGCGTTGCCCTCCGGATCAGTGTGCAAAATCTCTCTAAAATAGTGAATGACAGAGGGCAATGTATGCCGTCTCCATCCGTCCATCAGTGCTTGAGGCACACCACGAGCCTCGGCGACGTCGTAGACCTCTGGTATCCGTTCCAATATCCAAAGCGGGGCATATCTCATCCACGAGACGTTCATGTTCACGACGACCTGCGGCTCCCCAATCCATACGGCCGGCTCCTCCATCATGTTGTTAAGGACATAATGGGTGGTTGGAATGCAGGTGAGCATCGTCGAGAACGGCCGTCCAACAGTACTTTGGGAGTAGGCGAGCCAAGCATGATCGCGGCGAAACACGAGCGTATAAATCGCGGTGAAGAAATTCTCGTTCTGGGCGCATACCTCTCTTAAGGTCGATGCAGCATCGGGCCCAGGCGCAACGATCGGCGTTGCCTCCCGAATGAACTGATCAAAGTCAGATACGCTACGAGCGTCTTCTGTGCGCGTGTACGCGTAGTTCAGATAGCAAAGAGCCACCCCCGGATTTGCGTCGATTGCCGCCAGAACCTTTTCAATTGCCCCGGGCACGAGAAGATCATCATCCCCCAGGATCCAAACATACTCGCCATTTGCGGCAAGTGCTGTCTCTCGAAGATTGCCCAACATACCGACGTTAACGGGATTGCGCACGTAGGTGAAATCTTCCCGCCCGAGGTACGGGGCGACTATCTCCGCCGTATTGTCGGTCGACGCGTTGTCACAAACAACAATTTCCACCTCATCGTGCGCGTTCGGCCACAAGCGACTCAAATTGGCCAAGGCCGCGGATAACCAGGACGCTCGATTGTACGTCGTTATACAAAGCGACAAGCGTGGGCGACGCGACGGCTCTACAGCGAATGCCAGACCTCGAGATCGAACTGTCGCCGGCCTCGCTGCGAAACCCAAAACCGATGCGACATCGGACGCGTACTCGCACCAGCCACGTAGCGGTCGCGTGACCGCTTGTTCGGCAAGAGTCAATCTCAGTGCGGTGTTCTCCGCCATCTCCACCAGAGCCTCCGCCAACCGCCGCTCATCGCGAACATCGGTCTGCAAACAGCCTCCCTGCTCGGCAACCTCCGCCATCGCCCCAAAATTCGCGCAAATGCACGGCTTTCCAGCCCACAAGCTCTCCAGAATGGGAAGGCCAAAACCCTCCTCAATCGAAGGAAACACCGTGCATTGAGCGCGCGCGTAATGTTCGCGCAGTTGCCGGTCATCCGCTTCGGCAAACCAATACACATTTGGTGTCGCGGCGATGAGAGCCTTTACGCGTTCGGAGAGAACAGCATCGAGGGCATCTTCGCGCCCCACGATGGTCAAGCGAAGGCTGCGCCTTGAATTCTCCCGCGCAATGGCGAAGGCCTTGAGCAGAGTTTCGTAGTTCTTTCTGGGCTCTAAAGTACCGACCGCCAAGATGTTGATATCGTCGGACTCGATCGCTCGGACCTCTGTGGTCCGACTCGTCTCCGGGAATTCTCCCGCCAACTCAACGCCTACAACTTTTGCCGCGTCGCTGGCGCCGAGATCGAGAAGATCTACGAAGTCGCGACGCGACCAATTCGAAATTGGCATCACGACGTCGTACTCGCTCAGCACACGCATGTAATTTTGGTGCGCATTCGCGTAAGCGCCCGAGTAAATGCTGCTGAGCTTCCATGGTATCGCATCGTAAAATAGACATGCGGTGCGCAAGCCGTGATCGAATGCATGCGTCCGAAGCAGCTTCTGGTGAGCCATTGAGAAGGCGAGAGGCAGTTCGGGCATGAGGAAGACGCTCCCCGCCGGCGCTGCACCTAGATCCGACCACTCGGCCCACGCGTCTACACGCGGACCGTTCCACTTCTGGAGATGCAGAAGATCTTCGTGACTGGCGCGTTGAAAGACTTGAGCCTCACCCGCCCAAACCACCGGAATGACCCGAAGACCGAGGTCGAGCAAATGCTTCGCCAACATTCGAGTGACGCGCTGTATCCCTGTATTGCTCCCGAATGCCCGCGTTGCCTCTACCCAATAATAGATGATTGATTCGGACGATGCCGCCTGAAGGCCTGTATTGATCATCAATGCCGTCGCGAAACGATCCCAGGTCTGGAGTGGGCGCGCTGCGGCCTCGGCGCTAAGCGCCTTCAGCAGCGAAGGCTCCTCTATCAATCTCTCTAGCGCGTGTTGAATCGTATCGGCATTGCGGACGTCTATTGTGAGACACCCCCCGCCACGCGCAACTTCCGCCATCGCGCCAAAATCGGCACAGATGCAGGGTCGCGCGTGCCAAATGCTTTCCAGGATCGGAAGACCGAATCCCTCCTCAACCGATGGAAACACGGTGAACGCGCAGCGCTGATACAGCGCAACCAACTCATCATCCGTCGGTACGCCAAGATATTGTATCGACGGACCCAATGCGCCGCGAAGCTCTTCGCTTACGTCTGGATGCAGATTTCCAACGAGCACCAAGCGCCAACCGCACGTGGGCTTTTCCTGCAACATCTGCGAAAATGCTCGGACAAGCGTAAGCTGATTTTTGCGCGCCTCGATCGTGCCCACACATAAAACCAAGTTCTCGGTGACATCCGCCTCGACCGATCGAGCAACATCAAATGAAGCGCCCGGCAGGTGCAGGGTCGTCACAACGGGCATGGTCGCCGGCTCCGCCAGATCGTTCTGGCGCCAGTACTCGATGAGGTCCGCATGCACATGATCCGAGATGGGCCAAACCGCGTCGGCCAAGCGCAACAACGACATGTACTCGGCATGAATGGGCGCGAGGGCCGCGAACTCGGTGCGCTTGATTGGTATCGCATCGTAAAATGTGAAGCCGCAGCGAATTGAGGCGTTTCGAACCCAGCGCAAGAGGTCATTGGTGACCTGTTGCGCGTGGTAGGTAATGTGCGTGACCTCAGGCACCAACAGCCATGTCGATGAATTTGATTGGGCCAATTGACCACCAAGCAACCCGTAAAACCGACGCTCCTCCTCTGCGACCGAGGGACCGTTCCACTCAGCCAGGTGCAAACGCTCTTCAAGGGAGATGTACACACAGGCGCGCATCGCAGCGTCCCACCGGACGAAGCGCACGTCGCGCGCGACGGCTAGCATACTTGACGAGAGTCCGCGTACGACGCGCTGCACCCCCGAGTTTACGGGACAGCGCACGGTGTGATCCACAAAGATCAGATACCTGACCACATTAGGCGCTAGATCAATCTCCGATCTTGAAGCCATGGCTGGCGTTGGCGTGATGGCGGCCACTTCGGTCGGCGAGGGACCTCGGTCGTGCAGAACGATCGCCACCATTCGCCGCTTCAACGGCGGAAGCAGATTCAGCACGGGTCGCAGCACGGTCCGGAGGATTGGCCGACGCAACACCATATTTGACATCGAGAGTACGCCATATCGTGCAATACGACGCGGACGAACCCCTGGGCGCATTGTGAGCCAAGCCCACCCGCCGCGCGTGACCAGGCGAGCCAAGTTCTTTGCGAAACGCATCGGTGCAGTCAGTCGCCACGACGTTGAGTTACGCATTGCCTCGAGGGCGCCTTGTACTTGCCTGACCTGCAACTCCAAGCTCTTCGCCCGCGCTGCCGCTGTATCGGCGTCACCACGCGCCACGTTCAACGCGTGCTCCAACGACGCCAGTTCAGCGTTTCTGTCCGCTACCTCGCGCTCGCGCGCATGCAAATCTGCCCTCGCCGCGATCAATTCCTCGCTGTGGGCAGCAGCACGTTGGATCGCCAGTTGATCGATACGTTCGAGCTCCGCGCGCAAGCTCTGGGCGAGCCCCTCGGCCTCAACAAACTTAGCACGCAGGACCACAAGCTCCTGGCGTAAGGCATTAGAATCTTTCTCGTACTGGTCACGTGCTGTGGAAACTTGGCCTAACTGCTCAACCAAAGAAGCCTTTTCTACGCCAGCGGCATCAACCGACGCTGCGAGGGATGAGGCACGTCGAAGCTCGGCGTTCAGGAGCTCCTGCGTCTGCGCCAAATGAGCAGCATGCTCTTCGGCTTGTCGAGCGCGCATTTGAATCGCTGCGTTAGCGGCCTCCAGCTCCGCGTTCAGCGAACTAATGGCCTTATCTCGCACCTCAATCTCATGTTTGTCGGCGTTTCGCTGAGCTAATGCAGATTCAAGTTGATCGGCAAGTCGCTCCCGGCGCTCTGTTTCTTCAGCAAGCGCAGCTGCAAGAGCTAGACCATCCCGCTCAAGGCTCTCGCTCACGCCTTGATGAGTAGCGATGGCCGAATTAGCCGCGGCCAAAGCCTGCTCGACACGCTCAATGTATGATTGGCAATGGTTCGAGAATTCCTCCACCTTCAACAAGAGATCCAACATGGCTGGATCGCTCGATAGGTCCCTTGTCTGCTCGGTCAACGCACGCTGAAAATCGCGAAAAGAGCGCTGCGCAGGCCAGGTGCGCACCAGTTGTAAGGCGGGCTCACGGAAGGCGCGAGGAAGGGCCAAGGGGTAAAGCAACAATGGCCTAATTGAGTGAGATCGCGGCTGCGCTCCAAGCGCGAGCTCCCTCACGAACATCAGAAATGCCAGAAAGACGTCGCTGGGCGGAACGCAATCCTTCCGCGACTCGCTTATCGAGCCGAAGTCGATCAAGCGCGCCTTCCCTGTTCTATCTATCAACACATTCCAGGCGCGCAGATCGCCATGGTAAAGTTCATTGGCCTCCAACAACGTCAAGTCAGCCAGTACTTCCCTAGCCACCTTCTCTGCTGAATACGGACGTCCCTGGGCAATTATCGTGTCAAGCAGGTCGCCTTCTATCAGTTCACGTACAATCCAGGCGGCGTTGTTCGACCTGCCATGCGACACAAGCCCTGGCGCCTGAAAGCCATCCGGTGGGTCCGACAAAAAGCTGATCTCGTTACGCCACTCTGAGATGTTCACATCACTCAGAGCAGGATGGTCGAGAGCATAGGTCTTCGCAACGAGTGCATCCGAGAAATAGTAGCGCCGCGTGCCTTGGTGCACGAACGGTGCGTTTGAGTTTGAGTACGGCAACCACCTTTTGAATTCCTGCGCCTCATCCCCAAGATACCAGGCGCGATTGCTCGCAAACATGAGCGGCCGGCTCACGGACGAAAGGTGTGTGTCAAATCTCGCAATCTCCCGGACAAAAGCGTAGCTAGTTAGGAACTCCCGCGCATCCGGCGGCAGCGATTGCGCCCAATAAAGCGGCTCTTCTGCTGAAGCAAACTCGTATAGCCCCACCAGACTGCTCGATGAAATCTGACGCAACAGCTCGTTGACAAAACCTGAGCCTCGCCCGTGTGCGATGTGGTGAAACACACTAAGGCCCAAAACAAGATCATAGTCACCCGCGCGCAAAGTCGGGACCAAGTCCTCGATTGAACGAAGCTCAAAGGAGACATCTAGTTCTGGTTGCTCCACTGCAAGCGCGTTGCAGAGGGCGATATTCGCTTCCAACGTGTCGACACCGCTGACACTTGCACCCAATTTGGCGAGGTGCAGGCTAAAAAAGCCCTGCGCACAGCCCAGATCCAAGACCTTGAGCGGACGCGCCAACATGCGCTCCAGCGCAAGATAGACCTGAGCAACGCGCTCAAGCCGATCCCAACACCCTCGCGATGTCGCCGCAGAGTGCTCCGGATGCTCAAAGATGGGCTGGTACACCTCCGGGAGCGAGCGCACGAGTTCGTCGATTCGATGCGTCATTTTAGGTGACCTCGAAGGAAGCGCGCATATCGAAGACCCCCCAGAACCCCATCGGCCGGTCCACCGCCACCATCACGGAATCGTACCTCCGGTCGAGTGGCGCGAGATTCTCGACCGGCCCAGAAGAGACGCCAAAGGAGACCAGGTAATGGCCAGCATTCAGATCCAGCGGAAGGCGGAATCGAAATACCTTTCGCTCGCCAGCAGAAGCTCGCATCGCGCTTTGCCCGCGGCTCGCCAGGAAGCTGTTCGTCCCATAAATGAATAGGCCATCAAGGCCTTTGACGAGAATTCCGGGCGTAACGCTTTCAAAATCCCGCTCAAACAACACCGAAAAGGAGAAGTCGACGTTCGCATTGCTAGGCAAAGTTGACGGAAACTCTTCACCGTCGACCGTGATGAGATAGTCGACAATCTTAGCGCCTCCATTGCCCCAACGATGCTCCTCCTTCCGATAGCCAGGGCGCTGATCAAAGACATCAGCCCCCATGCTCAGTCGGTCTGCGGCGGCGCTACCCGGGGCAACATTCACTTCCTTCAGGTCCCGTTCGCCGTGGCCGAACAATTTGTCGAGATACAAATTGCAAGCGTCTCGCGGGGCGCCGACAAACGCTTGCGTTCCCTTATCAAGCAGAAGCGCAACATCCGCATGGCGAACAACATCGCTGACCGCGTGAGTGACCAGAAGTAACGTAGTCCCCTGTTCGCGAAAGGATGCGATGCGCTCGAAACACTTCGCCTGGAAATATGGATCTCCAACCGACAAAACTTCGTCGACGATCAGCACATCCGGCCGAACAGCCGTGGAAAGAGCAAACGCGAGTCTCGCCTGCATTCCCGACGAGTACACCCTCAGCGGCTCGTCAATATATTCACCAATCTCAGCGAAATCTTCGATGCCGGGTAGCAGCCGCAAAATCTCGCGCCTCGGAAATCCCATCATTCCGCCAGCTTGGAAGAGGTTCTGCCGCCCAGTTAACTCCGCACTAAACCCCAGCCCTAACTCAAGCATGGCGCTCACACGGCCCGAAACGCCGACGGAGCCGATCGTGGGGCGCACGGTTCCCGCGATTAACTTGAGCAAGGTGCTTTTGCCTGCGCCGTTGCGTCCAAGTATCGCGAGCGAGGCGCCGCGTCCCACATCCAGCGTGATGTCCCGCAACACCCAATGACTCGCCGACGGCGCAACACGGGCGCCAAACCAGCCAGCAAACCGATGAAGGTTTGAGGCGTAGGAATCGTAGCGTTTCCCGACGCCGCTCAGACTGAGAGCAAGCGGTCTCACAGGGCGTCAACCAAATCTGCGCTCGCGCGCCGGAACACGAACAGCGCCACGATCAGAACCAGGGTCGCAATAGCTGATGCGATGGCGAACTCCGCATTTGTTGGGAAGCGGCCATAAAGCATCGCGCCTTGGTAAAGCTGCACTAGCGGTGTCATCGGATTGGCTTGCATTAAGGGCAAGAATTGTGCGGGCACGCTCTCCAGGAAATACGCAATTGGCGTCAACCAGAACCACAACTGAAGCACCACTCCAACGAGTTGCGCGACGTCCCGCTCGAACACATTCAAGGTCCCGAGGATAAGACCAAGCCCGATTGCGAAAGCGCTTATGAGAATTATTCCAACGGGGATAATCGCCCACGCGATGGTTAAAGGATGCCCCAAGAGCACAAACAGACCACCCACGGCTAGAAGCAAAAGCACATGGTTGAAGATTGCCCCGCCACAAACAATCAACGGCAAGCTGATGCGTGGAAACGCAATTTTCTTCAGTGCGTTTGAGTAATCGAGAAAAATCGAAACGCTTCGTGTCAAAATTTCTGAGAACAAGCCCCAAGCCGCCAGCCCAGCCATAAGGTAGACTGGGTAGGCGGTGCGATCGTCGATTCCAGGCACCCGGGCACCCAGCACCTCGGCGAGGATCAAAGTGTAGATTGCGGCCTGCGCGAGAGGGTGAAGAATCGACCAGACCAATCCAAGCTTGGACCCGGCGAAGCGCGCTCGCACGTCTCGAACGATAGAGGCCCAAATGAAATGCCTGTATCTCCAAGCAGCGGCTAACACGCACCACTCCTTGAGACTTTCTGTCGCGCAGACGCCAACACATCCGCGAGCGTGTCATCGAAAGCGACCTTCGGACGCCAGCCCATCGTAGTTGATGCACGCGAAGCATCGCCAACGATACGCATCACCTCATCTGGGCGAACCCGCAATGGGTCCTGCTCAATGCGAACTGGGATTTCACTCATTTCAAGAAGCGCGTCCAAGATGTCGCCAATGCGCCTTGGAGCACCCGACGCGACATTGAAAATTGCGCCTTGATCGAGGCTATCGCTCAATTCAATTGAACGAACGTAGCAACTCACAACATCCCTAACGTCGAGAAAGTCTCGCTCCGCGAGCAAATTGCCCACCCGCATTGTCGGCTCAGATAGCCCCGCCTCAATTCGAGCAATCTGCCCCGCAAAATGAGGAACAACAAAAGCTTCACTCTGACCTGCGCCAGTGTGGTTAAACGGACGCATCCTCAGGACGCGAAGACCGCGACGGACAAGCGCCCCTAACGCGAGGTCGGCCGCGGCCTTTGTAACTGCGTAGTCATCGGCGGGCGCCAGCGGCGACCCCTCGTGGTAACCGAATTGGGGACAATCGGCATCGCCGTAAACCAATCCAGAACCCACCTGGATGAGACAACATTGCGGTGCGTCGGTCAGAATGGCATTCGCCAAATTGAGCGTACCAAAAACATGAGTACGCCAAGCGCCGTCGGGATCAGCACGCGCATCCGAAGCGGATGCGATCGCCGCAAGGTTCACTACGTGCGATGGCCGATACTTTCGCAGCGCAGCTCTCACGCTTTCGAAGTTATCAATGTCCAGAGAGACTATCCCTGGTTCGAGGCCTGAGACATCGGCCCTAGAGGTCGAAATGACTTCCACGCTAGGCGCCGCACTCAGCGCCTCACAGAGATATCGGCCTACAAAGCCGCTCGACCCGGTTACAAGGACACGCATAGCGCGCCTACTTCAGCTTCTTGAGCCGGGTCAAATCGGCGGCGACCATTTCGTCAACGAGCTGCTCCAATGCGATATGTGGCTCCCAACCCAGTTGGCGCTTTGCTTTACTTGGATCACCCAACAACACATCAACTTCCGCCGGACGCAGAAATCTTTCATCGACGACGACGTGCTTTTCCATATCCAGATCGACGCACTCGAACGCAAGCCTGCAAAATGTTCTAACAGCCACCGTCCGGCCGGTCGCCACAACGTAGTCGTCGGGTGTTGATTGTTGCAGCATCAGCCACATGGCGCGCACATAGTCTTTAGCATGCCCCCAATCTCGCGTGGCGTCGAGGTTGCCTAGCGCCAGCTTGTCGCTCAGGCCAAGCTTGATGCGGGCGACGCCATCGGTGATCTTTCGTGTCACAAACTCGATGCCACGCAGCGGAGATTCGTGATTGAAAAGAATCCCGCTCGACGCGTGCAAACCGAAGCTCTCGCGGTAATTGATCGTCATCCAATGGGCGTACAGCTTGGCGGCTGCATAGGGAGATCTCGGGTAAAACGGCGTCGTTTCTGATTGCACCGGCTCTTGTATAAGACCGTACATTTCCGATGACGACGCCTGATAAAACCTCGCGCCAGGCGCAGCGAGCCGAACAGCCTCAAGCATGTTCGCCGCCCCGATCGCGGTCACTTGGCCCGTCAGTATCGGTTGGTGCCAAGACGATTTCACGAAGGATTGAGCACCCAAATTATAGACTTCGTCGGGTCGAACTTCTGTGATGACTCTTAGAAGGCTGCTTAGGTCCGTGAGATTGCCATCGTGGAGGCGAACGTCCGAAGCAATCCCGAGCCAACGCAAACGAGCGTCAATGACATCTGCCGACGCACTGCGCCTGAGCAGGCCATGCACCTCATATCCTTTTTCGAGGAGCAGCTGACTAAGATAGGCCCCGTCCTGACCCGTAACTCCAGTGATCAACGCGCGCTTCATAGCAATCAATTCCCTCGTCGCGTGCAAAGCTGCGCAGTCATCCAGGCGGTCACCTGGCGCTGCCCCAAACGTCAGACCTATCTGAACGCTGAGATTGAGCTTACCTATATTGATTGGTGGTGTTTGTTCACAAGCGCATTGTTCTGTTGAAGAGCAGACAATGATGCCGCAGCACCACTCAATTTCACAAGCTTCACGCTCGAACCGCTCGTGAGACAGCCTCCGCGAACGCTCTCATCGACCACTGGGCGGCGCGCGACTGGATTTCCTGATGGCATCGAGCTAAGAACGCTCGATCCGAGAACTGGACTATCGCATCTGCTATGGCTGCGCCTTCCAAACTCCGTGCAACCAAGCCTGTTTGTCCTTGTGAAATTTGCTCCGGGAGCCCACCGACTGGGGTTACGATGGCAGGTCGTCCCGCGCCCGCCCCGAGCGCCACCACGCCGGATTGACTAGCCTCCCGATGCGTTGCCAGCACCAGGTCGTAGCGCGCCAAGACAGCATCGAGTTCGTCATCCTTAAGCCATCGGTTGACAACTTCTGCGCCCAGCGCCTCAAGCCTCCCCCTCAGCTGAGAAATATTTCCAGCGCCGAATACTCCGACCCGAAGGTCAACGCCGCGTTCGCGCGCTAATTCGGCCCCCTCAACAAAGAGGTCCAACCCCCGATACTGCAGGAGTCGCCCAACAAACAGCATTCTCAAGGGCCCGTGCTGCGGGATCGGAGTAAGCGGCGCTTGAAACCAAGGATGAAACAACGCCTCCGGACGGAGCTTGGGGCGAGCTGTGACAATGTCATACGCGACGGCGCGACTAAGGGTTAGGAGCAAGTCAGACCGAAAGGCCGATGCGCCGATCCAACTGGTGAAGAGACCGGAGAGATCGCCCGGGTGTCCCCTAAAATCATGCAAAATTGCTGTGCGCTTCGCGCCGACTTCGCGAATGAGATCTTCGACAAATGGCGACCATACGTGTCCCATTAGTTCGACGACCGCATAGGGCCGAACCTGCCCCAACACCTCTCGAAAAAACCGCCGCGACCTCAGTATTAGGTGAGGATTCATTCCCGCAATGGGCGTCGCAAAGCCAGGCGCAAAGTGAACCTCAGCACCGCTTGAGCGCAATTCTGCGGCTCGCTCATTGTGCTCTGAGACCACAAAGATTGCTGATTTGTCAGCAGCAAGCGCGCGAGCCAAATCGAGCGTGAATCGCGCAAGAGCGCCACGTCGACCCAAGTAGCTCCAGATGATCGGCCGCATCACGCTTCGCTCACAGTAGCCCAGGCACGCGCAGCCGCGTCGCCAGCGTGCAACACGCTGTAACCGGAAACCACGCGCAGGCGACCTAATGCGCCCATGCGCCGACGTATTCCCACATTCATCGCCAACATTCGCAGCGCAGTCGCCAATTCGACAGCGTCCCCCGGCTTCACAAGAAGGCCGATCTCGTTTTCACCAACGAAGTCAGCACAGCCAGGCGTTCGCGTTGTCACGATTGGACGACCACAAGCGGCGGCCTCTATGAGCGAACGCGGGAGCCCCTCGCCACCAAGCGATGGCAGACATGCTATGTGGGACAGGGACCAGAATGCGTTGACGTCCTGCACATGGCCGATGAACTCAATGCCGTCCAACGTGCTCCAGCAGTGCAATTGTGCAGCGCTGATACTCTCAGGATTTTGGTCGTCCGGGCGCCCAGCGACCCGTAGAACGATGGAAATTCCCTCAGCGCGCAATCGCCTGACGGCCTCCACAGCCACACCAACGCCCTTTGAACGAACAAGGCGAGCGACTACACCAACGACAAGCGGATCATTGGTAGGTTCCGGCGCAACTTTGAACTTGTTGAGGTCGACGCCGGCTCCAGGCATGAGCACGACCTTCCCAGCCCCCAGCCGCTCGTCGTGCGCCACCCAGTCTGCATCACTCATATTCTCGACCAAAAGGAGCGTTTGCGGCTGGGACAGCGCACGACGGATGAGGCGACGCAAGCGCCAACGGATCAATCGAGTCCAGGGCGCGCTTCCGAGCGCTATATAGCCCCGTCCAGTTAGCGCCAGTATTTGCGCGACACCCCGCATACGAGCCATCACGAGTAGGACTATCGACTTAAGGGCAATCGCGTGAACGATGCGCGGCCGCTCGCGGCGGATGATCGCGCGCACTTGCAGCGCTTGTTTGATCAATGCCCAAGGCGCAAAAGAGCGACGGCGAAACGGCAAATCGACCAATCGTACGCCCTCAAGGTTAGGCACCGCGCCGGTGTTGCGCGCAACCACGACGCACTCGTAGCCTTCACGAATTGCGCGCTCCACCAAGAACATGAAGTGCGATCGAAAGAACCAATCCTCGGTCACCAAGAAGAGAAGTTTGGGCTTGATCATATGCGCGCCTTCCATGCACGCGCGGTTTGCGTGAGCAACGCGACAGCGTTCGTTGGTGGCAGATCATATGCCGAGCGAAAGGCGCTATCGTCGATTGCGAGACTTTCGGTGAGCGTGTCTGGGCCGAGCGTCGCGATCCACGGCGCGGCGAAGAGATTGGACTTTCGACCGAGCCCTTCACGCACAGCACCGATGATCTCCCCCGTTGAGAGCGCCGGCGCGTCGGCGAGGTGAAACACTCCAGCGGGCCCGTCGGGCTTTGCCAACAGAGCCCGTATCGCCGCGATGAAGCTTGAAAGCGCAAGCACGCTGCGCCGGTTGCGCACGTCTGCGTACGGCAGCGGCAGCGGCGTATCGGCAAGGCGCAACAAGTTTGCGAAATTCGCCTTCGCACTTGGCCCGTGCACAAGTGGCGGGCGCAGAATGATCGGTCGCAAAGTCGGATGCTTCCGCACGGCAGCCTCGGCCGCCAGTTTTGCGCGACCATAGGCGTCGCCTGGCTGCGGCGTGCCCGCCTCCACAAGCGCATGATTACCATAGGTTCGCGGCGCGACAGCCTTGATAGAGCTGACATAGATGAACCGCGACACGCCCGCGGCTTCCGCTTGCGCGACAAGCGCGCCCGTGGCGTCAGAAATTTGCGCCTTCAATTCATACTCGGCGAAGCGCGCGTGCGCGGGGCCGGCAAGATGGACCACGGTGTCGACGCCCTCAAGCGCTGCGCGCCAATTGGTCTTTGCGCTCAGGTCGCCGACGATTACGTTCTCAACCCCCGGCAACGCGAGCGGCATACGCGACACCCCGCGCACGCAAGCGCCGCCGTCCACCAGAGCCGACGCGAGCGCGCTGCCGATGAAGCCCGAAGCTCCGGTGACCAATATGCGCGCCATCGCCCCTCTTGGCGCAAGTCTAGCCCGGCTTAGCTGCGCTGATAGCTGCGAATGTCGAGTTGCGCCGCCCCCACCGGCGTCGGCACCGTGATCCGCAAGGGTGCTGCAAAGCCCGGCTGGGCCGGCAGCGCGAACCAAGCTTGCGCGCTAGGCACGTTCGAGCGGTTGAAGTTCGAGCTGAAGCCAGAGATGGGCTCGTAACGAAAATCACAATGCAGTGCCGGCCCATTATAGCCCCCGCCATTGAAGGTCGTTTCTGCCCGAGGCGCGACGGCCAATCGATAGTGGGAGCGTCCATCGAAAACGAGGACTGAGCCACGGCAGGCACGATTGATGCCCACCTGGCGGCCTAGCGCAAACACACCGGTCAAAGGATCATAGGACCCGCGTCTCTGCGCATCGCTCGCAGGCGGCGATCCCAGATCGCGATAATTGGGACTGATCGTCGCGGCGAGACCCGAGGCGCTGCGGGTCATCTGCGTTCTGCGAAACTTTCCCGAGTACGCATGCGAGATGTCGTAGCGCGCCCAGTTGATCGCAGCCTCATTCAGTTCCCCAGCAGCGGTCGCCGTGATTTCGGTCTGGTCAAAAATGCGCGCAGCGCCCGACGTCCGGATATTTGCCCGCACAGCATAACGTGTCGGCGTTGACGTCACCTCGTATGAAGCCTCGCCCAACACGACCACGCCCAGCACCGCAGCCTCATAATTCAAGCGAAAGGTCTCAGCGTGCGCCGAGCGCCCGAACGTCAGGCCAATCGCTAACACTGCCGCGAACATCCAGCGCAACATCACGATCTCCGATTGCATACCGTAGGTTGGTCCTAGCGTACGAACCATGAACCTGTCACGACGAGCGATACGCGCGCCGACCAACTCCCTTGATGATTTCGCTATTAGTTAGGGCGCGTGCGCCAGGAACAATTCAGCAAGTTCCAAGTGCGGGTCATGATAGGGCACGGCCCCTTCGAATGAACCGCCACCATAGGATATTGGCATCGGCTCAATCGGCGCAGGAACTGGCGCGAGCGTTGACACGGGCTCGCTCAGTGTCAGACGGAGATCGTCGCGCGGCGAAGCCTCCGCCACGCGTGTCGGTTCGAACGTGACCAATGCATCGGCATCAATTGCGAGCGCACGTATGCGCTCAATGCGATCGTTCGTGGCGGCTCGTGTGAATTCGAGTGACGCAGCGCTTTGTGCGAGTTGGCTATGGATCGCATCGAGTTCTTGCGCCGAGAGTGGAGTCGCAAACGGAGGTAGCGCTGCATAGGGGCTTTCAGGTGTGACGTTCGTGTCGGCGCTGCCGCCGAAGGCAGAACTCACGCCAATTATGCCGCCTAAACCGGCCGGAGAGAAAATCGCTACTGCCAGAACTGTCGCAGCGACGCCGGTTAGACTCGATTTCACAACCGTATCGATGGCCTCGGCCTCATGAGATTGAGCTGACCGTTCTGTCATCGATGGCTCCCGCACGCACATAGCGCGCTGTCCCTCAAGGGCAGCCCTCAATACGCGCTATAGGCGTAACAAAGCCTAAATAACGCCCGGCGCCAAGCACTAAGGCAGCTAATCCGGTGACGATGCTGAAAGATTGGCGTCGAAATGAGCGGCCCATTGCGCAGGGCGCCTCGCCCGTGACATCGGTTCGGTTCTGAACTGACGGAGCAGAGGTTGCGGCATCCCGATTTCGGCGCGTTTGCGCGCGCGGCCTTCTTCGCGCTTTTGCCGGCCGTCACGGTCGGCGGCGCCATGGGCCTGCCGGTGCTGTTGAGCCTTGGCGGCTTGGGGTCGTTTCGGCTCTCGCCGTTGCGGCAAGTGCTTGAAAAGACACCGCTCGCGATCTTTCTGCTGCTCGCGTTCACGGCCTGGGCCACCGCTTCGGCGCTCTGGTCGCCGAACGCCGGCTCGCTGCAATGGCTGAAGCTCACCGCGCTGGTCCTGCTCGGCTTGGCCTTCGCCGCCGCGGCACGAAAGCCCCGCGCGCTGACCCTGTCGGGCGCGCAGGCGGCGCTCTTGGTCATCGCGCCGCTTCTGGCTGTGGAAATCCTCTTCGGGATGCCTTTCAACCGGGCAGGTCAGCCCGACACCAGCCTTTTCGAACTCTCCCGCAATCTGGGTCGCGCCACCAGCGTGCTGACGGCGGTGACCTGGGCCGCCGCCGCCGGCCTCCTGGCGCTGGGCGGGCCGATCCGAATCGTATGCGCGATCGGCGCGCTGGCGATCACTGGCGCGGTCGTGGCCATTCAACCGGAGCAGACGGCCAATTGGGTGGGCTATAACGTGGGCGTTGCGGCCTTCCTCTTTGCGCTCGCCGCCCCCCGCTTTGCACTGATGGCGGTGACGGGCGGCTTGGCGGCCTGGATGCTGGCCGCCCCCTTCGTAACTCCGCTCGTCCTGGGCGATCCCGCACTCTTGGACACGCTCCCCTATTCCTGGGCGGCGCGGATTGGGATATGGGATTTTGTTTGCGCCGAGATCATGAACGCCCCGCTGATCGGGCACGGCATCGACGCGGCGCGCCTCGTCGAAGAACGCATGATCATTCAGGGCGTCGAAAGCAGCGCTGTGCCGGCGCATCCCCATAGCGCCAGTTTGCAAATCTGGTTCGAGACGGGCGCTGTCGGCGCGGTGCTGGCGGCGGCGGCACTGCTCGCAGGCGGGTGGACGTTGGCGCAAAAGCTGCGCGGCCAACGTGCGGCGCTTGCGGGCGTCACGGCGGCGTTTGCGTCTTTAGGTTTCAGCGCCAATTTGAGCTACAGCCTCTGGCAGGAATGGTGGACGGCGACGTTGCTGCTTGCCGGCGCGCTGCTCGTGGCCGTCGCGAAGCCTTCGCATGACGTCTGAGCTTCACCCGCTGGACGCTGCTTGGTTGCTTTTGTCGCCAACGGCGCCTATCGAACGCACGCGATGACACCCATTCTTGTGACCGGCGCCGCGGGCTTCATCGGCTTTCACCTGTCGCAACGCCTGTTGTCGATGGGCCGCCCTGTCGTCGGCCTCGATAATATGAGCGCCTATTACGACGTCGAGCTGAAGCGCGCCCGGCTGCGCGAGTTGCAGCGGGCGCCAGGGTTTTCGTTCTCCGAAATCGACCTCGCCCACGAAGCCGCGTTAAAGCAGCTTTTCGCCCAGCATCGTTTCGAGACTGTGTTCAATCTGGGCGCTCAGGCGGGCGTGCGCTATTCGCTCGACAATCCGCAAGCCTATGTGCGCTCCAATCTCGACGGCTTCGTGAACCTGCTTGAATGCTGCCGGCATGGCGGTGTGCAGCATTTGGTGTTCGCCTCCTCGAGCTCCGTTTATGGCGCGGTGACGAAGATGCCGTTCAACGTGCATCAAAACGTCGACCATCCCTTGAGCCTCTATGCGGCGACGAAGAAGTCGAACGAGCTCTTGGCGCATGCCTACGCCCATCTTTTCCGCGTGCCGATGACGGGCCTGCGCTTCTTCACCGTCTATGGCCCGTGGGGCCGGCCGGACATGGCGATGTATCTGTTCACGCGCGCCATCTTTGCGGGCGAACCAATCGACGTGTTCAATAACGGCGAAATGGAGCGCGACTTTACCTACGTGGACGATGTCGTCGAAGCTTTGGTGCGCGTGGGCGACAAGCCGGCTGAGGTCAATCCGAATTGGACGGGCGAGGCGCCCGATCCCGCAACGTCGAACGCGCCCTATCGCATCTACAACATCGGCAACAACGCGCCCGTGAAGCTAACGCAGCTGATTGAACTCATCGAAAATGCGGTCGGAAAGAAGGCCATTAAACGCATGCTACCAATGCAGCCAGGCGATGTGCCCGCGACCTATGCCGATGTGAGAGACTTGGCGGCGGCCGTCGACTTTGCGCCCCGCACCGGAATCGAAGACGGCGTGCGGCGCTTCGTCGATTGGTACAAAACCTATTACGGCGCTTGACCCACGCGCTTCTGCGCTTTGAGCTCAGGCTCCAACCGCAGAACTTCCGAGAACGCCAAAAGCAAATGATAGACGATGCCGGCCGGCGCCGCCTTGGACATAGGCTCGCCCTCGCCGTCGAATTGATCGATCCAGAGGCCAGGCTTCGCCACGGCGAAATAGCGATCGAACAAGAGCCAAAGCGCGGACTTGAGTTCACCGGTTGGATCGCGGCCGGTAAGCTCGTACACTCCGAGCCAGGCTTTGATGCGCTCGGTATTGGTCCAAGCGCGCGAGCTCTTGGCGATCGGCGTTCCGTCGTCGCGCACGGAATCGAACACCGCGCCTGAAACGGAATCGACGCCGTGCTGCTCGGCGAATTCGGCAAGCGCGAGCGCCTGTGTGGAGACATCGACGCCGGTGAGACGCTGGTATTGCGCCAAGATCCAAGCCCATTCGAAATGGTGACCCGGCTCGACAGCGCGGCCCTCTTCGCAGGTGAGACGGCGCCAATCTTCATCGAAGCGCTCGCCCAGCGTGACGCCGTCGAACAGGCGCGTGCGCAAGAGGTTCACGAGTTCAGCAGCTTGATCGAGGAAGCGCTGGTCATGGGTGGCTTCGAACGCCGCCAGGCACGCCTCCGTCAGATGCATGTGCGGGTTCTGCAAACGCGGCCCCCCAGGAGGCAAATGGCTCCAAAAAGCCATGCCCGGGCCGCGCATGTTGGTCTGAATATAATCCAGTGTGGAGTGGAGCAGGCGCAGCGCGTCGGCGTCGCGTGAAACACGATACCGCCAAGCCATCGCAAATATCACAAACGAAAGTTCATAGAGATCAGGCGTTGGATCGAGAATCCCACCTTCGCGCGTGAGCGTCTTGGCCCAGCCGCCGTCGGGCAACGAAGCATGGGCCTTGAGATAATCGACACCGAGCCTGGAGAGCGCATCGCCCTCGGCCCAGCCCAGATGCGCGGCATGGGCGAAGGCATAAGTCTGGCGGCAGATCACGCGGACGCGCTTGAAACCGCAGGCGGTCGGGCCGCCGTCGAGGCCCACCTCCTCAAGGAAACCGCCATGAACGCGATCAATTCCATGCGCTGCCCAGAAAGGCAGCGCGTCCTGGAAAAGCCAAGCGCGGACGGCGTCGAACGGGATCTGGCTCATTCTGTAGGCGCCCTCAATCCAACACACGCAAAGGTCGAAATCCTCTTGCAGCCCCTAGAGGTTCAACGCAAGAAGCCGCAATGCGACAGCGTATCATCCCAGCGATTATGTCAGGCGGCGCGGGCACGCGGCTTTGGCCGGCCTCCACTGAGGCGCGACCGAAGCAATTTCATGCGCTGGGCGGTTCTGAAACCATGATCGGCGAAACCGCGCGCCGGGTGAGCGGCGATGTCGGCGCGCTTTCCTTCTTGGCCCCGATGGTGTTGTGCAACGAACGCCACGCAGCGCTTGTGCGCGAGAGTATCACGAATCCAGCCGCTCTCGTGTTCGAACCGCTGCCGCGCAACACTGCGGCCGTCGGTGCGATTGCGGCCGCACTGGGCGCGGAGCTCGCACCCGACGCATTGGTGCTCTTGCTGCCGGCCGATCACCTCATCAACGACGTCGCTGCTTTTCACGCAGCGATCGCGCGCGCCGCGCCATTCGCACGTGAGCGGATCGTGACCTTCGGCATAGCACCCGATCGCCCGGCCACGGGCTATGGTTACATCCGCAGAGGTGCTGAATTGGCGGACGGTGTGTTTGCGATCGATAGTTTCCGCGAGAAGCCGAACGAGGCGATTGCGCGCGACTATCTGGCAACCGGGGAATATTCCTGGAACAGCGGCATGTTTTTGTTCAGCCCCGAAGTGTTGCTGCGCGAGTTCGCGGCAAGCGCTGAAATTCGCGATCGCGCATTGGCGGCGCTGCATGCGGCAAAGCGCGACGGCGTGAATATCCATCTGGACGTCGAGGCGTTCGCTTCTGTGCCGTCGCTGCCGCTCGATATCGCGGTGATGGAAAAGACCGCGCATGCGGCGGTCGTGCCGTGTGAGATCGGCTGGGCGGACGTGGGCTCGTGGGACGAGATCTGGCGCCTGGCGCCAAAGGATGCGGACGGCAATGCCTTGCAGGGGCCGATCGTCGCCATCGATACGTCGAACACGCTCGTCCGCAGCGATGGGCTCAAAGTGTGTGTGGCCGGCGTCAGCGATCTCGTCATTATCGCAAGCGGTGACGCGATCGTCATTTTGCCGAGAGACCGCGCCCAAGAGGTCAAGGAACTCGGCGCCCGCGCGGCGAAGCTCGAAAATTGATTGTTCCGCTTTGCGAATTTGCTGGCTTTACCCCCAAGCGCGGCTAAACTCGCGCTGGGGTTGAAGGAGGCGAAGATGGGCGATCGCACAAACGGCCCGGCGCGTGCGCGCACGGCTACGCGAGAGTTCATGACGCGCGCTAACATGGCGGACGCGGGCATGATGGCCGTGATGACGAGTTCGGCACTCATGATGTCGTGCGCGGCCTTGGCCAAGCTCTTGGACCAAAATCCAAACCTCATTGATCTCGTGGATTTTGGCGGAACGGCGCACCAATCCATGGCGCGCGACACAGATGCGCGCAATGCGCCAGCCTCATTCGCCATTGAACGCCTCGAGGGCCCAGCCGAGCAGGCCCAACCTGTCCGCCTCGCCATCCCGCCCGCAAGCCCCAATTTGGTCGCTCGCGATCTGGCGCATTTGGCGCCGTCAGTCCCGGCCAGCGTCAATGTCGCCGCACTCGACACCAATTATGATGTGAGCGAACCCATGGCGCTCGACGCCTATGCGGTCAGCTTTGATGAAACCGGGCGCTTGATCCTGCATGCGCCCCGGCCCGCTTCGGACAGGCCCCCATCAAACAACAGCGCCGCCGAAGCCCGTTCTGACCTGCAGACCAACGAAGGATTGCGCGATCGGCTGCACGAAATCGGCCAAATCTTCGTCGCCGATCTGCGGGTTTCGCCTAGTCATCAGAGCGATGTCGCGGTGTTTGTAGCGGCCGACGACGAGACGCTGAGCTGGGCGCTCAATCGCACAAATCCCAATCACGGCACGCTCGCCTACGCCGACGATCAAGTCGAATTGGGCGACCTTGCCATCGGCGTCTCTATGTCGATGGGCGAAGCGCGCGTGGCGGCCGCTTACGTCGAACGCGAGTACATAGCCCCGTTCCGCGGCGCGAACGGTGTGGATGAAAGTTTTGCGGGCCTGACGCTGACCTATCGCAACTGAATCAATTCGCGACGCGGATGCCGAGGCGAAGCAGAGCCTCCGGTTCGGCATTGCCGATGTGGCCGGGCTCGAGCACGTACATGGTCTCACCAAAGGCCGAAAGCGTCTCGCCGGCGAAGTAATTGTAGCCCAGCCCCAACCGCAGCTCTCGACCACTCGGAATCGGCGCGAAGCTGCGCTCTTCGTACGCGAGCGAACGGCGGCCATATTTCGTCGCGGTCGGCGCCATGAAGCTCAACTCACCGTCCTCCACGCGCATCGGCTGCGAGATCGAGAAGCGGAAGAAGCCCGCGCCATCTTCGCGCAACGCGACGAGCCATTCCGGTGTGAAATTGCGTTCGGCTTGCAATGAGAACGCTGTGGTGCTGAGCGGTTCAACGACACGGAGCCAACCAATCTGCGCTGCATCCGCCACGCCATACTCGGCCGAAGCATTGAAGCGTACGTCCGGCGTGGCGCTCAAGGACCAAGAAAGTCCGGTGAATTGCGTCTCACCTGTGGGCGTTTCGCCGAGCGCATCGGCCCAGCTCATGCCGAGCAGCGCGCCCTCTTCAGTGATCGCGCCGAGCGTCACGTCGAAGCGGTGCGATGCGGCGTCGAAGCTGGCGCGGATGGCGTTGGCGGTGCGGGCGTCTTGCGCGAAATTCAAACCGGCTTCGCCGTGCGAGGTTTCGGTGATGAACGAGACGCGCGCGTGCTCGCTCAAGCGGCTGGTGAGACTGAGCGACATATCGGCGTTGATCGAGGCGAGATGGCCGACGGCGTCGCCCTGCTCATAGTGCGTCCGGCCACCATTGGCGGCGAACGAGACGCTGAGGCCGGCGCCGAGGTCGGCGTCGATTCGCGTGGGCGCCTGTTGCAAATCTGCGCGATCGACCGGCACGCGATATGAGTCCGGGGCGACGTCATCGGCGAAGGACATCTGCACGCGCAGGCCGCTTTCGTCATGCGCGCTGCGCCAAAGACGCGGCGCCAAGGCGACGTGCGCGGGGCCGGCGCTGGCGCGGAGCCAATTGTCGGCAAGTTGCAGCGGGAACGTGCGGCCATAGGCGTCGAAGCCCGCGACGGACCAAAGTGCTGCATTGCCATTCAAGCCATCGCCGAACGCAGGGCCGATCACGCCGAGTTGTGTGGTCTCGTTCACCGACGACATGCCAGCAACGAGCGGCGATGCGAGCGGGCCCACGGGTTGAAACGCGCGGCCGATATTCAAGCGGCCGCGACCATTGAGCGAGTCCGTGCCTGCGGGGCCTGTGTCGTCAGCGGTGTTGAATAGAAGATCGACGACTTGTTGCGGCGTCAGTCCCGGAAACGCATCCATCACCAACGCAACAGCGCCAGTGACATGCGGCGACGCGTACGACGTGCCTTGAATACGGCAGAGATCGCCATTGGGCCCAAGGCCGCAGGTCTGAAAACCTGGCACCGGGCCGGCGGGCCCATGATCGGGCACGATGATCTGCCAGCCAGGCGCGGTGATGTACCAATTCGCCGTGGAGCCCGGAGGGTTCGACACGGGGTTTACGGAGCCGTCCGGATTGAGCCCGCCGGCGACCATGATAAGCCCGTTGGACACAGACGAATTCAGCGCGAGCAAGCCCGGATAGTTCGGCGCCGAGGCGCCCTGTAAACCAGAATTGCCGGCGGAGACGACGATGATCACGCCCGCGTCGGTCGCACGCTCGATCGCATCGATGAAAGATTGCGGCGGCACGAAATCGCCGCCGAGCGAGAAATTGATCACGTCGACATTGTTGGCGACGGCGTAATCGAGTGCATTGGTGAGATCGTTGTAGGCAAAGCCGCCGCTCGTATCGGCGCGCACGGCCAGAATGGTGGCGTCGTAGGCGACGCCAACAGTTTGCCCGCCGTTGTAATTGCCGGCGATCAGCGAGGAGATCTCGCTGCCGTGCGATTGCGTCGTCACCAACGCATTGCGGCCCGCCACGATGTCGGTCGAGAGCGGCGAGATGCGGCCAACGAGTTCGGGATGGCTGGGATCGATGCCGTCATCGATCACACCGACGATCACGCCCGCGCCTGTCGCGCCATTTTGCCAGGCGATCTGCGCGTTCGTGCCTGCGGGCCCCCAATTGTTCAGGAACTCCGCGCTCGACAAATTCGGAATGTCGCCCGGCGCATGCGGCGGCGCGAGCGGCGGGAAAACAGGCGGGCCAACCGGCGGCGGTGGCGGCGGCGAAATGATTCCGCCTCCCCCGCCTCCGCCTCCACCACCGCCAGCGCACGCGCTCAAAAGCGCAAGAACAACAGCGTTCAACAACAGGCGGCTGATTTGGAGCGGAGCCATGTTTCCCCCAAGGCTTCAACGCCGTGGATCATTGGCTTGTTTTCGGCCGAGCGCAATGGCGCGGCGATCCGCTGAGCAGGCGGGCTTCCAGACCATTGTGCGTAGGGCGTTTCACGCCATTCTTGTCGAGCCACGCAAACACATTGGGGCCAAACCTGGCGCCTTCGAATGCGATCACGCCGTCCGCAAAATCACCACCGCCATCGAGCAAGGAGTGGGTCGGATAGATTTGGCAGCGCGCGTCCTTAAATGCGCGTTGGATGGCGCTTGTGCTTGAAAAACTCAGGCTGACGTGGATCCGACGACCCGCGCTTACCCGCGCAGCTCAAACACCACGGTGACGCTGGCCTGGTTATCGACTTGACCGGGCGCGATGGCGCCGTTGGCGACTTGTTCGGCAGCGACAGCGCGCGCCGCAAAAAGGCCCTGTTCACGCTCGTAGGGCGGCACGATGCCGCCAGGTTCGGTGATCGAATCCATCCCCACCACGCGCATGCCCGCCGCTTGCGCGTACGCATTGGCGCGGGCTTGTGCGGTGGCGAGCGCTTGAGCGCGCGCAGCTTCGCGTGAAGCTTCCTCGTCGCGATGGGTGAATTGAATGCCGTGCAATTCGTTGGCGCCTTCCGCGACGGTGGCGTCGATCAATGCGCTGACGGCGTTCACGTCCGGCACGCGGACGCTGACGATGTTGCGGCTGACATAGCCGGTGATGCGCGGTGCGGCGTTGCGCGGATAGACGTATTGGGGCTCGATCGAATAGCCGATGGTTTGCACGTCGGCCTCCGGTACGCCGGCTGCGCGGGCGGCGCTCATGACATCGGCCATGCGCGTGGCTTGCGCCTGTTGCGCGGCTTGCGCATTGGCCCCGCGTGCGAGCACGCCGATGGTGACGATGGCGAGATCAGGCGTAGCGCGCGTCGTGGCGCTCGCGTGCACCGTCAGCAAAGTGGCGCGTTGCCCACCGGCGCCCAATGCCACGAGCGCCAAGCCGGCGCAGATAAACCGCCCAGCGCCACGTAAAGGTGATGAAAGTTCCATGCTCCGTCTCCTCCTGGAGGCGAAGCTTGCTGCGGTGTTGTGGCGGCGCAGTGGCGCGCGAAGCTTACGCTTCTAGCAAGTCTTTCGCGGCTTCGGCGATGGCTTCGGCGGTGATGCCGAAATGGGCGTAGACATCTTTTGCCGGCGCTGAGGCGCCGAATTCGGTCATGCCGATAAAATCGGAGATGGCGAACATTTCGTACCAACCCTGCCCGATGCCGGCTTCGCAGCCGATGCGGATCTCGTCGGGACTGCCCAGCACTTCGTCCTGATACTCTTCGTCCTGCAGATCGAAGAGTTCGAAGCATGGCGCGGAGACGACGCGCGTGGGGATGCCTTGCGCTTGCAGCAGCTCGCGCGCTTTGACGGCGAGCGCGACTTCAGTGCCGGTGGCGATGAGCGCGACTTGGGCCGCGCCGCCTTCAGCCGGCAGCAATTCGTAAGCGCCGCGCGCGGAGAGATTGGAGCTGGAATCGTCACGCAGGGCGGGCGTGGCTTGGCGCGAGAGTGCGAGGACGCTCGGGCCATTGTCGCGCAGCAGCGCAAGCTGCCAGCATTCGGCGGCTTCGACCGCATCGGCGGGGCGGAAAACGAAGAGGTTCGGGATCGCGCGCAGAGCTGCGATCTGTTCGACGGGTTGGTGCGTCGGGCCGTCTTCGCCGACGCCGATGGAATCGTGCGTCATCACATGGATCGCGCGCACGCCCATGAGCGCGGCCAAGCGGGTGGCGGGGCGCGAATAATCGGCGAAGGCGAGGAACGTGCCGGCGTATGGGATGACGCCACCGTGCGCGGCCATGCCGTTCATCGCCGCGGCCATGCCGTGTTCGCGGATGCCGTAACGAATGTAGCGGCCGGCGCGATTTTCCGGCGTGAAATCCTCCGTGCCTTTGGCCAGCGTGTTGTTCGACGGCGTGAGGTCGGCCGAGCCTCCGATCAATTCGGGCAATGCGGCGAACATCGCTTCGATGGCGCTGCCGGATGAGGCGCGCGTGGCGACAGCCGGCTTTTCAGCGGCCATTTTCGCGGCGTGCAGGGCGAGTGCGCCGATGGCGGCTTCGACATTGTCGCCGTCAATCGCGGCGCGGAACGCGGCTTTGTGTTCGGAGGCTTTGAGGCGATCGGCCCAGAGGCCTCGCTCCTTCACGCCGCGGCTGCCGATCTTTTTCCAAGCAGCGCGGACATTGTCGGGAATCTCAAACGCGCCGTGCGGCCAATTGAGGGCGGCTTTGGTGGCGACGATCTCTTCGGCGCCGAGGGCCTCGCCGTGGGCTTTGTGCGTGCCGGCCTTTTTCGGCGAGCCAAAACCGATCGTGGTTTTGCAGGCGATCAGCGTGGGCTTGTCGGATTTGGTGGCGGCGTCGAGCGCGCGGGCGACGTCATCCATGTGGTGACCGTCGCAGGAGAGCACGTTCCAGCCGCTGGCGGCGAAGCGGGTTTTTTGATCGGTGATGTCGGAGAGCGACACCGCGCCGTCGATCGAGATCGAATTGTCGTCCCAGATGACGACGAGCTTGTTGAGCTTCTGGCGGCCAGCGAGCGCCAGCGCTTCTTGGCTGATGCCTTCCATCAAGCAACCGTCGCCAGCGATCACCCAGGTGCGGTGATTGACCAATTCATCACCAAAGCGCGCATTGAGATGCGCTTCCGCGATGGCCATGCCGACGGCGTTGGCGAGACCTTGGCCGAGCGGGCCCGTGGTGGTCTCCACGCCTTCGGTGTGGCCGTATTCGGGGTGGCCCGGCGTTTTGGAGCCGAGTTGGCGGAAGCGCTTGATCTCATCGAGCGGCATGTCCTCGTAGCCGGTGAGGTGCAGCAGCGCGTAGAGCAGCATCGAGCCGTGGCCGGCGGAGAGCACGAAGCGGTCGCGATCCGGCCAGCGTGGGTCGGAGGCGTCGAATTTCAGGAATTGTGAGAAGAGCACGGTCGCCGCATCAGCCATGCCCATCGGCATGCCGGGGTGGCCGGACTTCGCCTGCTCCACCGCATCCATCGCCAGCGCGCGGATGGCGTTCGCGAGATCAGCAGCGGGCACGCCTTCGATCTGGTCGATTTTGCTCATGGGATGTCCTTCGCCGGCTCGGAGAGTTTTTGGGCTTTTAGCGTCGATTCGGACGCTTTGCTCTGCGCGTGCAGTCCGGTATCAGCGGAGAGCCGCCGCGGGAATGCGGCAGCGGAGCAAAACATGCAGATTTTCATCGATAGCGCTGACGCAAAGGAACTGGCGGCGCTGGCAATGACCGGCCTCGTCGACGGGGTCACGACCAACCCTTCCCTGGTGGCCAAGGCCGGCGGCGATTTCTTCGAAACGCTGAAGGCGATCTGCGCCTCCGTTTCAGGACCGATCAGCGCCGAAGTGGTGGCGCAGGATTACGAGACGATGCTGGCCGAGGGCCGCAAGCTGCGCACGGTCGCCGACAATATCGTTGTGAAGCTGCCGCTGACGCCGGATGGCTTGCGTGCGTGCAAGACGCTCGAGGACGAAGGCCACCCGTGCAACGTGACGCTCTGCTTCTCGGCGGTGCAGGCGTTGTTGGCGGCGAAGGCGGGCGCTACGTTCATCTCGCCGTTCCTGGGCCGGCTCGATGATGGCGGCCAAGACGGCATGCAGCTCATCCGTGAAATCCGCGCCATCTACGACAATTACGATTATCCGACGCAAATCCTGGCGGCGTCGATCCGCACCGCGTCACACGTGCGCGATGCAGCGATCGCGGGCGCCGATTGCGCGACGATCCCGCCGGCCGTGTTCAAGAGCCTCTACAAGCATCATTTGACGGATTCAGGGCTTGCGGCGTTCATGAAGGATTGGGCCGCGACCGGTCAGAAAATTCTCTGACCCCACGAAACGAAAAGGCCCGGCTTGCGCCGGGCCTTTTGCTGAAACTTGTGCGCCGGGCTTAGCGGCCAGCGAGACGCGCGAGCGTGGCGACTTCGTCGGCCGTGGTTTCGCGCATCGCGAGCATTTCGGTGTCGGCTTTCGCCAATTGCGCTTCAATCGCGGCGACATCGAGCGGCTCGATGATCGGCTCAGGCTGCACGAAAGCGGACGCCGCAGCGTCGCTCATCGCCAAGCCGCCTTGCATCGCGACCGGCGCGACGAGGCCGACAAGCACCATGGCGCCAGCGCCAGCGACGAAGCTGCCGATGACCATGCGCAGAGTGGTCTTGCGTTGCGAGGGCGACATTTGTGGAAAACTCCCGGACCGAGGCGGTCGCTTAACAAAAGGTTACGCGTGTTGCAATTGCGAACTTAGTGTCTTGGGAGAATTCCTGCCGTGACGGCAGTCACCTTCCTGAACACCCCGAACTCCCATCTCATGTGGGTTGCTCAAACCGTAGCGTACAAACATGAATTCTAGCCGAATCCGATGCTCACGCGCTGTTGCGCGGAAGAGCGCCTTCAGGTCTAAAGACCCCCATCCCGGCGCCATTTTGCGGCGCGGCATACGGACCCACAATGAATAGCGTTACCGCCACTCAGCGACCGCTACGGAAAGCGGTTCTTCCGGTCGCCGGCTTCGGCACGCGGGTGCTCCCCGCGACCAAGGCGATCCCAAAAGAGATGCTTCCCGTCTTTGATCGGCCGGCGATCCAGTACGTCGTGGACGAGGCTTTGGCCGCCGGCATCGAACACATTGTGTTCGTCACCGGACGCAACAAGGGGGCGATCGAGGACTATTTCGATCACGCTTATGAACTCGAATTAACACTCGCGCAGAAGAACAAGAATGCGCTGGTGGACGAATTGAAGTCGTTTTTGCGCCCGGCGGGCTCAATGAGCTTCGTGCGCCAGCAAGCAGCGCTTGGTCTGGGCCACGCGGTCTGGTGTGCGCGCGACATTATCGGCGACGAGCCGTTCGCGGTGATGCTGCCCGACATGCTGATGATGGCGAAGCCCTCATGCCTGGCGCAGATGGTCGAGGCCTACAACAAGGTCGGCGGCAATGTGATCGCGGTGGAGCCCACCGATACGCCGGAGCAATACGGCGTGATCGCACCCGTGAGCCGCGACGGCCGTTTGATCAAGATGAAGGGCATGGTGGAGAAGCCCAAGCGCGAAGATGCGCCGTCGAACCTCTTCATCAGCGGCCGCTACATTCTGCAGCCGGAAATTTTCGAGCTGCTCGCAAGCCAGAGCCCAGGCGCCGGCAACGAAATCCAACTCACGGATTCGATGGTGCGGCTGATGGAAACGCAAAGCTTCCACGCGCTCGAATACGAAGGCCGCACCTATGATTGCGGCGATAAAATCGGCTATTTGCGCGCCAATGCCGCCTATGCGCTGGCCAGCGAAGAGTTTGGCGACAAGGCTGCGGCGACGCTGCAGGCAGCGTTGGCGACTGCGTCGCGGAGCTGATGCCGCATCTTTCCGTGTTCGCCACGCGCGAAGCGTTGATGCAGGCCGCAAGCGATCGCTTAGTACGGGCGCTTGAGCGCGGGATGAAAGCGCGCGGGTATGCGTGCGCAGCGCTTTCTGGCGGCGGCACGCCGGAGCCTGCCTATGCCCTGCTCGCGCAAGCCAAGCTCGATTGGCGCAAAGTGACGTTTGCATTGGTGGACGAGCGCTTCGTGCATCCGAAGGACGATGCGTCGAACGAGAAGATGCTGCGCCGCGCTTTGGCGCCGGCGCTTGATGCGGGCGCGACGCTCTTGCCGATGTTCTCGACCGATGGATCGCCCGCCGAAGTCGCAGCGCGCGCGGACGCGATGTATGCGCCGCTTCACATCGATGTGGCGCTGATGGGCATGGGCGGCGACGCGCATGCGGCGTCGTGGTTTCCGGGGCACGCGCGCGAAGCGTTCGAGAGCACGCGCACAATAATCGCGGTGCATGCGCCGCAAGCGGCGGGCAAACCGGATAGGATCACGCTGACGAAGCGCGCCATCGCGCGCGCCGACGAGGTGCTGCTGTTGATCCACGGCGAGGACAAACGCGCCCGACTTGATGCGGCGCTGGCGGAGCCGCCTGAGGCCGCGCCCGTGGCGGCGCTGTTCGATGATCCGGAGAAGCAGCCGGAAGTGCTTTGGACCGCGTGAACGCCGTTCAGGTCGCGACTTAGCTTGCCAATGACACCGGTGTCGGTTATCAAAACCTCCTTCAAGACCGGCGGTCAGCCGGCGGGGAGGTTTCGTGACCAGCTCTTTGCGCGACATCGCAGGATCGTTCGTGGCCGCACGCCAAGAAGCGCGCGCGCTGCCGGACTTTCCGGGGCAAATCCCCGCTGATTTGGCCACCAGCTACCGCATCCAGGACACCGCCATAGAATTATGGCCGGACCAGGTGGTGGGCTGGAAGATCGGCAAAGTGCCCCCGCACCTGGTTGGCCCGCTGGGCGCCGAGCGCGTCTCCGGCCCTGTGTTTGCGCACAATCTCTGGATCGCCAAGGCCGGCGAAGAGATTGCATTCCCGATTTTCGAGAACGGCTTCGCGGCTGTCGAAGCCGAATACGTCTTCCGCATCGGCGTCGACGCAGCCGCGGACAAGATCGAATGGACGCGCGACGAGGTCGCTGGCCTGATCGGCGCGATGCATATCGGCGTTGAAACCGCGGGCAGTCCGCTGGCGACGATCAATGATCTCGGGTCCACCGTCGTCGCCTCCGATTTCGGCAACAATTACGGGCTCATCCTTGGGCCGGAAGTCGCCGATTGGCGCGCGAAGCTCGAAGCGGGCTTGAGCTGCGAGACGTTCATCGACGGCCAATCTGTTGGCAAAGGCGTCGCCAATGTCGATCCGCTCGATGCCTTGATCTTCCTTGCCAGCCACCTCGCCAAACGCGGTAAGCCGCTGAAGGCCGGCCAATACATCACGACGGGCGCCGTCACCGGCGTGCACGACATTCGCATCGGCCAACATTCACGCGTGAGCTTCAACGGCTCCGGCGATATTCTGTGCACGGCGGTGAAGGCCGTCGCGAATGGTCGGAGCGTCTAATGATTTCGCGCCGCACGTTGTTGAGCACCGGCGCTGTCGCGATTGCGGGCGGTGCGGGTGTCGCCGCCGCGAACGCGCCATCGGCGCATACGCTGACGGCCGTGGATGTGCATCCGCGCGATTATCCGACCGTTGAGGCCGTGCGCTGGATCGGTGATGAGATAGCGCGCGAAACGGACGGCCGGATCAATTTCCGGCTTTATCCCTCAGGCCAACTCGGCAACGAGACGGATACAGTGAACCTCGCACGCTTCGGCGTGCTGGATATTGCGCGCGTCTATCTGGGCGCTGTGAACAACATGTTCCCGGCGACCCAGCCGCTGGCGTTGCCCTACATCTTTCACAACGAAGCGCACATGCGCCGCGTCGTCGATGGCGATATCGGCCGCGAGATTTTGGCGACGTTTGAGCGACGCGGCCTGATCGGCCTCGCCTTCTACGATTCCGGCATGCGCTCGATGTACAATGCGCGCCACCCGATCCACACGCCGGAAGATATGCGTGGGCTCAAAGTGCGCGTGCCGCGCGCCGACATCTTCATGTCGATGCTCGACGCGATGGGCGCGAATGCGACGCCGATCCCGTTCGGCGAAGTGTTCACCGGCCTGCAAACGCATCTGATCGATGCGGCGGAAAACAATTGGGCGACGTTTCAATCGACGCGGCAATACGAAGTGGCGCGCTATTGGTCGGAGACCGAGCATTGCTGCGCGCCGGAAGCGCTGCTGCTATCGAAGCAACGCTTCGATACGTTCTCATCGCGCGACAAGGAATTGATCCTGGCGAAGGCGCAAGAATCCGTCGCGGTGATGCGTGGGCTTTGGGATACGAAGCAAGCGAATGCGCGCCAAACCGTGCTCGATGCCGGCGTGCAAGCAAACCAAGCCGACAAAGAGGCATTCCGCCGCGCCGTGGAGCCGATGCGGCGGCGCTATCTGGCCGATAGCGCGATCGCGCGCGTGGTTCGGCGCATCGAAGCGCAAGCATAAGAACGTCGAAACGGCGAATTTGGGGAGGGAGTGATGGCGGGATCAAATGCGCTCGCGGGCGTCTTCTCCGCGCTGGCCAAGGCGGCCATCGCCATCGCGGCGACGTCGCTCTGTGTGTTGGTGCTGGTGCTCGCATGGCAAGTGATCGGCCGTTATGCGCTGAATGACTCGCCGGGTTGGACTGAGCCGGTCGCGTTGATCTTGATGAGTGTGGCGGCGCTGTTTGGCGCGGCGGTCGCGGTGCGGCGCGAAAGCCATTTCAATTTTCCGACTTTCGTTGAATCGGCGCCTGCGCCGTTGCGCGTTGGGTTCAAAGCGTTGGCGCGGCTGATCGCGCTCGCGTTCGGCGCGGCTCTCGCCTTCTACGGCGGCTATCTCATGCTGGATTCATGGGACATTCCGATGGCCGGCGCGCCGGCGCCGGAAGGGCTTTCCTACATCGGCGTCTGCTTGGGCGGCGCGTTGATCGCGCTCTTCGCACTCGAACGCCTGGTCGCGGGCGATCCTGAGAAGGAACACTAAGCGTCATGGAAATCGCTGTCCTTTTCGGCGTCTTCGCGCTGCTCTTGATCATTGGCGTGCCGGTGGCGTTTTCGATCGCCGCGGCGAGCTTGGCCTGTGTGCTCTATATGGGCCTCGATCCGATCGTGGTCGTGCAGCAAGTGGCGTCCGGCTTCGGCAAAGTGTCGTTGCTGGCCATTCCGCTCTTCATCTTCGCGGGTGAATTGATGCTGCGCGGCGGCATTTCGGAGCGACTGATCTCACTCGCCTCCTCGCTGGTCGGGCATTTGCGCGGCGGCTTGGGGCAAGTGAGCGTGGTGGCGTCGACCTTGTTCGGCGGCGTGTCGGGTTCGGCGTTGGCGGACGTGTCGGCGATTGGCTCGACCATGATCCCGCAAATGGAGAAGCGCGGCTTCGGCAAGGATTACGCGGTGAACGTCACCGTGACGGCCGCACTCGTGGCGCTGTTGCTGCCGCCCTCCCACAATTTGATTTTGTTCTCCGCCATCGCCGGCGGCGGCGTTTCCATCGCCGACCTGTTTGCGGCGGGCATCGTGCCGGCTTTGCTGCTGGCGGTCGGGATCATGGGCGCGGCGTATGTGATGGCGCGCGTGCGCAACTATCCGACCGAGCCATTCCCGGGATTCGGCGCGATTGGCATACGCTTGATCGCGGCCATTCCGGGCTTGTTGCTGATCTTCGTGATTTTCGGCGGCATTCGCGCCGGCATTTTCACCGCGGTTGAATCCGCGGCGGTCGCGGTGATCTATGCGCTCTTGGTGACGCTGCTGGTTTATCGCGGCATGGGCTGGGGCGCGTTTACAGGCGCTGTGGCGCATGCGGCGCGCTCATCGGGCGCGGTGTTGTTCGTGATCGGCGCCGCCGGCGCGTTCGGCTGGCTGATGGCGTATCTGCAAATCCCGTCGATGGCGGTCGATGCGCTGCAGGCGATCACGCAGGAAAAGCACCTCGTGCTGCTGCTGATCCTGGTGATCCTGCTGATCCTCGGCACATTCATGGATCTGGCGCCCATGATCATCATCTGCACGCCGATCTTCCTCCCGGTCGCACGCGCGTATGACGTGGAGCCGTTGCATTTCGGCGTCATCCTGGTGCTCGCCGCTGGCATCGGACTGATCACGCCGCCCGTCGGTTCAGTGTTGTTCGTGGGCGCCGCCATCGGGCGCATACCGATCACTGAAGCGGTGAAATCAATCTGGCCGTTCTTCCTGGCCGCGCTGACCGTGCTGCTGCTGGTGACGTTCATACCTGAGCTGTCGCTGACACTGCCGGCTCTGTGGCGTTGAGGCGTCGCAGAGATGGTGAAGCGGACGTAAACAACACGCCCGCACACCATTCCTTTAGCGATCTTGTGTAAGCTTTGGTGTTGGCAGCTTCCATCACCAGGGCTCAGAATGACCGCCGCTTGCGAAGGATGCCGTGGCGGTGCGCTGTTTGAGACGCCCATCACCATGGCGTTTCACCCCATTGTCGATGTCCGATCCAAGCGTACGTTTGCGTACGAAGCGTTGGTGCGCGGAGAGGGCGGACAAAGCGCCGGCGCGATCCTGGCGGAAGTGTCGCCAGAGAACCGCTACGCCTTCGACCAGAATTGCCGCGTGAAGGCGATTGAGCTTGCCGCGGACCTGAAGCTCGCCGCCGAAGACGCGTTTCTTTCGATCAATTTCCTGCCCAACGCGGTCTATGAACCGCGCGCCTGCATCCGCCTCACGCTGGCCGCGGCGATGCGCACGGGCTTCCCGGTGCAAAAGATCATCTTCGAATTCACCGAAGTTGAGCGTCTGGATTCCACGCACGTGCTCAACATTTTGCGCAGCTATCGCGCGATGGGATTCAAGACGGCCATCGACGATTTCGGCGCCGGCTATGCCGGACTTGGCCTGCTTTCCGAATTCCAGCCGGACTTCGTCAAGCTCGACATGGACCTCATTCGCGGGATCGAGAAGAGCGGTGTGAAGCAGACTATCGTGCGCAACACGCTGACGATGCTGAAAGAACTGGGCGTGTCCCCGATTTGCGAAGGCATCGAGACCATCGGCGAATACGAAGCGCTACGCGAGCTGGGCGTGGATTTGATGCAAGGCTATCTGTTCTCGAAACCTGGTCTTGCGAGCTTGCCTGCCCCGATATGGCCGCAAGCTTCGCCAGCAGCTTCGCGCGCGATCGCGTGAAGCGCTAAGGCTTCACGACCCGTTCCAGCACTTTCAGCACGCTATCCGCGCCTGCCAAGCGCGACTCCATGCTTGCGCCGAAATGCTTGTCGAGTTTGCCTTCGAGCAAGAGTGTGGCGAGGCCGTGCACCATCGACCATGAGGCGAAGATGAGCGCGTGGTCGCGTTCGCCTGTGCGCGCGATGGACACTTCGTCGACGATGTTCACGAGCACATCGAAGGACGATTGCGCGCAGGCCATGGCCTCTTCGTGTTTGTCTTCGCGCACGAGTTCGGAGCGAAACATCAGTTTGAAATGCGCAGGATTGCTGAGCGCGAATTTCACGTAGGCGCGACCGAGCGCGTGGTAGCGGCAAGCAGGATCAGCGAGCCCTTCGGTGGCGGCGAGGCTATCGGCGCGCAGGCGCTCGAAGCCTTCGGCGACGATGGCGGCGAGGATGGCTTCGCGGTCGGGGAAGTGATGATAGGGCGCCTGGTGACTGACGCCGGCGCGACGCGCGACCTCGCGCATGCTGAACCCTTCGAGCCCCTCAGCCGTAAGCAAATCCAGACTCGCGTCGAGCAGCGCGCGGCGGGGTTCGACGGTGCGCGGGGCGGGTTTGGTCGCTGCTGTCACGAAAACATCTTTCGCTAAAGGCTTGACAGTGTCAAGTTTCGACCTGACACTGTCTAGCGCGTTCACGCCGAATTCGATCGCCGGTTCCAGATTAAGCTTGTGAATGCTGAATATTGTCAATATGCTTCACCGCAAATAGGTGGCCTGTGCAGAAAGCGGCAGTTTTTCAAACCCTTGCATTGGCCGTGAGCGCTTTGGCGCTGGCTGCCTGCGGCGCGGCTGAGTCCGATGCGCCGGCCCAGGCCGAAGGCCCGCTGGTTCAAGTGGTCGAAGTGGCCTCCGCCTCGGCGGCCGGCGCCATCCGGGCGAGCGGCCTGGTCGGCTACAAGCGCGAACCGCAACTTTCCTTCACGGCGCCAGGCATCGTCGGCGATCTGCTGGTGGATGCCGGCGACAGCGTGCGCCGCGGACAGCGCCTGGCCACGCTGCGCCGGACCAGCGGCGGCGCGAATGTGGATGAAGCCGCGCTCGCGCGCGCCAATGCCGAGCGCGATCTGGCGCGCACACAAGAACTCTACGATCGCGGTTTCGTCTCCGAAGCGCGCTTGGATGATGCGCGGCTCGCGGTGCAGCGCGCGAGCGATTCATCGGTGCTTGTGGCGCCAGCAGACGGCGTGATCCTGCGCCGCGCGGCCGAGACGTCGCAGACCGTCAACGCCGGCACGCCGATCCTGGTGTTTGGCGAGACGCGCTCGGGCATCGTCGTGCGCGCGCCTGTCGCCTCGTCCGAGGCGTCGCGCATTCGCGTGAATGATCAGGTGCAAGTGCGCGTGAACGAATTGGGCGTGACGCGCACGGGCCGCGTGGCGCGCGTTGGCGCCAAGGGCAATGACTCAACCGGCGCGTTCGAAGTTGAAGTTGAGATCGCGGATGCTTCGGGCTTGCGCTCCGGCATGGTGGCGGAAGTGGAGATTGCGGCGACGCCAGGTGCGGCGGCGACGGCGACCTTGATGGTGCCGACGCTGTCGCTGCTCGATGCGCGCGCAGATCAGGGCATTGTGTTTGTCGTGGACGCGCAAGGCGTGGCGCGGCGGCGCGCGGTGACGACCGCTGGCGTAACGCAAGCTGGCGTTATCGTGATCAGCGGGCTGGAGCCTGGTGATCGCGTGATCTCGGCAGGCGCTGCCTATGTGCGCGACGGCGAGACCGTTCGTATCTCGGCCGGCACATAAAACATGCAGGCCATTACCCGCTTCTTCGTTGATCGGTGGCAATTCACCGCGGTGCTGTTTGCGCTTTTGATCGCGCTCGGCTTCGGCGCGATCCAGGCGATTCCGAAATCGGAAGACCCGATCGTCGAATTTCCGGGCGTGGCGATCGCGGTCGTGCTGCCGGGCGCGGACGCCGAGCAGATGGAACGGCTGGTCGCCGTGCCGATCGAGAACGCGATCAATTCGATCGAGGACATTCAGGATCTGAATTCATCGAGCCGCGCGGGGCTCGCGGTGATTTCGGTGGAATTCGCTTGGGGCGCCGACCCCGAGGAGAAGTTCGGCGAAGTCGTGCGCGAGCTCAACGTGGTGCGCAATTCGCTGCCTGAAGGCATCGTTTCGATCACCCCACGCCGCTTCAATCCAGCGCAGACCAGCATCGTGCAGATCGCTTTGGTGAGCGAGGACGCCTCGTTCCGGCAGATGGAGAGCTACGCGAAAGCGCTGCGCGATTCCTTGGAGCGCGCGCCGGGCGTGCAGCAGGCGCAAGTGTGGGGCGCGCCACCTGCGGAAGTGCGAGTCGCTGCCGATCTGGATCGCTTGGCCGCGTATCGCTTGCCGCTGACAGCGGTGGCGGACGCGTTGCAGCGCGAGGGCGCGGACACGCCGATTGGCGCGGTCGAAGCCGGCGGGCGGCGCTTCAATGTGCAAGCATCGGGCTCGTTCAACAGTCTGGATGAAATTCGCGCGGTGCCGCTGCGCGCCGAGGGCGGCTCGGTCGTCACCGTGGGCGACGTGGCCGAAGTGAATTGGGCCAATGACGAGCGTGCGCACATCACGCGCTACAATGGCCAGCGCGCGATCTTCGTCACGGCGCGGGCGCGCCTCGGCGAGAACATCTTCCCAGTGCTCGAAGGCGTGAACAGCCGCATCGATTCCTTCGAGACGACGCTGCCGAGCAACATCGTTCTCGAACGCGGCTTCAATCAATCCGAGACCGTCAGCCATCGGCTGGGCAGTCTGGGCCGCGATTTCGGCATTGCCATATTCCTTGTGCTGCTGACGCTGCTGCCCCTGGGCTTCCGCGCCTCGCTGGTGGTGATGGTGTCGATCCCGCTGTCGCTCTCCATCGGCGTGGTGGTGATGCACGCGATGGGCTATTCGCTGAACCAGCTCTCGATCGCCGGCTTCGTGCTGGCGCTGGGCTTGCTGGTCGACGACTCGATCGTCGTCACTGAAAATATTTCGCGCCGCTTGCGAGAAGGTTTGCCGCCCCGCGACGCCGCCATCGCCGGCGTCGAAGAAATCAACATTGCCGTTATCGGCTGTACAGCGACGCTACTGCTCGCCTTCCTCCCGATCATGGCCCTCCCCGAGGGAGCGGGCGCCTTCGTGCGCTCGCTCCCGCTCGCGGTGGTGGCGACGATCACGGCATCGCTCGTAGTCGCGCTCACGATCATCCCGTTCATGGCGGCGCACCTTCTGCCGAAGAGCGCGCAAGGCCATTCCAACGCGCTGCTCGATGGCGTGATGGGCGTGATCCACAATCTCTATCGCCCGGCGCTGCACTTTGCGCTGATGCATCCGCGCAAGACGGTGTTCGCGGCGTTGGCTGGCTTTGTGCTGTCGCTGGGGCTCATCCCAAGCTTGGGCTTCTCACTCTTCCCTGAGAACGACAGCCCGTATTTCCTGGTCGAGATCGAAACACCGCAAGGCGCGGCCGTCAGCGAAACCGATCGCGCGGTGCGCTATGTCGATCAGGTGCTCTCGGAGTTTCCTGAGATCGAATGGCGGTTCTCGAATTCCGGTCGCGGCAATCCGCAGATTTTCTACAACGAGATTCCGCCCGAACAGATTTCCAATGTCGGCCAAGTCTATGCGCGCTTTGGCGAATGGCATCGCACCGAAGGCATGGCCAAGCTTGAGGAAATTCGCGCGCGGCTTGATCAATATCCGGGGGCGCGCATCAATTTACGCCGCTTCACCAATGGCCCGCCGATCGAGGCGCCGATCGCGGTGCGCGTCAGCGGTGCGGACCTGGCCGCGGTGACGGAGCTGGCGGCGGAAGTCGAGCGCATCGTGCGCGAAACGCCCGGCACGCGTGATATTTCCAATCCGATGGCCGAGCGGCTGATCGATCTCGATCTCAACATCAACGAGGGCGCGGCCGCGTTGCGCGGCGTGCCAGCCGGCGCGGTGGATCAGAATTTGCGCATCGCCGTGGGCGGCGCGCAGGTGTCGCAATTCCGCGACCCGACGGGCGACGCGTTCCCGGTGGTGCTGCGCGCACCGCGTGACGACGTGATGGAAGTGTCCGATCTGTCGCGGCTCTATGTGTGGAATAGCCAAGGCGGCGCACTGCCGCTCTCGGATATTTCTAACCCGCGCATGGAAGCCGGCCCCGCTTCCATCGATCGCGTCGATCGTGAACGCACCGCTACGGTGAGCGCCTACACGCAGAGCGGCTACCTCACGAGTGCGGTGACGGCCGACGTGGCCGAGCGCCTGCAGGCGATCAATCTGCCGGCCGGTTACACGATCTCCTTCGGCGGCCAAGCCGAAGCGCAAGAGCGCAGCTTCTCCGGCCTTGGCCCCGCGATCATGATCGCGATCTTCGGCATCCTCGCTGTGCTGCTCTTGGAGTTTGGCTCGTTTGCAGTGATGACGGTGGTCGCGTTCGTGATCCCGTTCGGCATCATGGGCGGCTTGATCGCGCTCTGGATCGGCGGCGAGTCGCTTTCGTTCACGGCCATCATCGGCTTCATTGCGCTCATCGGCATCGAGATCAAAAATTCGATCCTGCTGGTCGAGTTCGCCAACCAGATGCGGGCGCGCGGCGCACCGCTGGAGGAAGCGATCGAGCGCGCCGGCGAGGTGCGGTTTCTGCCGGTTCTGCTGACCAGCGCTACCGCTATCGGGGGGATGATTCCGCTGCTTCTGGAAGATTCTCCGCTTTTCTCGCCAATCGCGATGGTGCTCATTGGCGGCTTGATCAGTTCGACGCTAATTGCGCGGATCGTCACGCCCGCGATGTATCTGCTGCTGGCGCCAAAAGATCAGGCGGAAGCGGCAGCCTAAGCCCTCACCTTACGGCGACTGGCGCGCGAGCAAATCGCGGTGCACAATGACGCCGGGAAGGATACGCGCGATGACTGACGTACAGCTCGAGCAGTTCCGCAAAGACACGCGGGCCTGGCTTGAAGAAAATTGTCCCGCCTCGATGCGGTCGACGTTTACATCGGAAGACGAAATCGTTTGGGGCGGCAAGAAAGCGAAGTTCGCCAACCCGGACTCGAAGCTCTGGCTCGACCGCATGGCCGAGCGCGGCTGGACCGCGCCGACGTGGCCCAAGGAATATGGCGGCGGCGGCCTCAGCAAAGAAGAAAACCTCATTCTGCAGAGCGAGCTGAAGCGCATCAATGCACGCCAGCCGCTCTATTCATTCGGGCTTTGGATGCTGGGGCCTGTGCTGCTCGAATATGCCAACGAAGACCAGAAGAAACGCCATTTGCCGCCGGTGATCCGCGGCGAGATTCGCTGGTGCCAAGGCTATTCCGAACCGGGCGCGGGCTCCGACCTCGCCGGCCTGCAAACCAAATGCGAAGACAAAGGCGACCATTGGCTGATCAACGGCCAAAAGATCTGGACCTCCTACGCGAACTACGCCGATTGGTGCTTCTGCCTCGTGCGCACCGATACGAGTGTGAAGCATGAAGGCATCAGCTTCATTCTGATCGACATGACTTCGCCGGGCGTGGAGACGCGGCCGATCAAACTGATCTCCGGCGCCTCGCCCTTCTGCGAGACCTTCTTCACCGATGTGAAGGTGCCGAAGGAGAACATGGTGGGCCGCCTGAATGGCGGCTGGGAAATCGCCAAGCGCCTGCTGCAATATGAGCGCAGCAATATTTCGGGCTTCGGGTCGGGCGCACGCACCGATGTCGTCGATATCGCAAAGCAGAATGTCGGCCTCGATGAGGACGGCCGCTTGGATGACCGCGATCTGCGCGCCCGCATCGCCGAGCATAAAATGTTCGAACGCGCCTACGCGCTGACGGCGCAACGCGCGGCGGAAGAAGCGAAGGCCGGCGGAAACGTCAGCCACATCACCTCGATGTTCAAAGTTGCGGGCGCCACGCTGAACATCGAACGCTGCGAGCTGATGGTGGAAGCCGCGGGCTCGCGCGCGTTCGGCTGGGCTGGCGAAGGCTATTCGCCGGATGAACTGGCCGTCACGCGCGGCTGGCTGCGCTCCAAAGGCAATTCGATCGAGGGCGGCACGACTGAGGTGAACCTCAACGTGGTCGCGAAACGCGTGCTGGGCTTGAGGGACACGCAATGACATTCACATTGAGCGAAGAGCAGACGCTGCTCAAAGATTCCGCGCGCGATTTTTGCCGCGAGCAAGCGCCGGTGACGCGCTTCCGCAAGATGCGCGACGACAAGAAGAACGGCCGCGATCCTGAATTGTGGGCCGAGATGGCGGCGATGGGCTGGGCTGGTATTCTTGTGCCGGAAGATTTCGGCGGCGCTGGCCTCGGCTATGTCGGTTTGGGCCTTGTGCTCGAACAGGCGGGCCGGACATTGGTCGCCTCGCCGCTGCACTCGACGGCTTTGGTGGGCGCGAGCGCGCTGCTGTTGGGCGGTTCAGACGCTCAGAAGCAGGAATGGCTGCCTAAGATCGCGGCGGGCGAAATCACGGTGGCGCTTGCTGTCGATGAAAGCGCCCACCACGCGCCGGCCAAGAGCAAGCTCAAGGTCGCCGGCGGCAAGATCAGCGGCGCGAAGAAATTCGTCGCCGACGGCCACATTGCCGATCTGCTGCTCGTTGTCGGCGGCGACGGGCTTTATCTGGTGAAAGCGGATGCGCCAGGCGTGACAAAGCGCGAGCTCATTACGGTCGACAGCCGCGGCGCGGCGGATATCGATTTCGATAACGCGCCGACTGAAAAGCTGAATGGCGGCGCAAAGCTCGTCGAGCAAGTGCTGGATCGCGCGGCGATCGGCTTGGCGGCGGAAATGCTTGGCCAAGCGCAGGAAGCGTTCGAGATCACCAACGAATATCTCAAGACGCGCAAGCAATTCGGCCAATATATCGGCAGCTTCCAGGCATTGCAGCATCGCGCCGCGAAGATGTTCACCGAAATCGAGCTGACGCGTTCGTGCATCTTGGCAGCACTCGATGCGTTGGATCGCAATGCAGATGACGTGTCCGAGTACGCAAGCCTCGCAAAGGCGCGCGCGTCGGACATGCTGCACGTGGTCAGCAATGAATTCGTGCAGATGCATGGCGGCATCGGCATGACCGATGCGCATGATGCGGGCCTCTACATGAAGCGCGCGCGTGTGGCCGAAGCGCTTTACGGCGGGGCCACGTATCACCGCGATCGCTATGCGACGCTGCTGGGCTTCTAGCCCAGCGCCCGCTTCGCTTTCGCCAACGCTTCAGCGCCGCGATCCAGCGTCTCGTTTCGCTTTGCGAAACAGAGACGCACGATCTCGGGCGCGCCGGGGTTCGCGTAGAACGCCGCATACGGAATCGTCGCCACGCCATGTTCAATGGCGTGGCGCGCGAAGGCTTCGCTGCTGAGCGCGATGCCGGAGCGCGGTAGATCGATGCTCAGGAAGTACGCGCCTTGCGCCGGCAGCGTGGCGAAACCCTCCTGCTGCAACGCGTTCTGCAACCGGTCGCGACCGCGCTGATAGTCAGCGCGCATATTCTCGAAATACGAGCGCTCCTTGCCAAGCCCGTAGGCGACGGCCGCTTGCAGGCCGGGCGGCGTAGTAAAGGTGAGGAATTGATGCGCGCGGGCGAAAGCTTCGGTGAGCTCCGGCGCGCCGCAGGCGAAGCCGACCTTCCAGCCGGTGAGTGAGAACATTTTGCCGGCGGAGCCAATCTTCAGCGTGCGCTCGCGTAAGTGATGCAGCATCGACGCGTGTTCGCGACCGTCGAAGAGCAATTCTTCCCAAACCTCGTCGCTGATCACGATGACATTGTGCTGGCGGCAAAGCTCGGCGAGGGGCGCCAGGTCTTCGTGCCCCAGCACGGACGCGCTCGGATTGAGCGGCGTGTTTATCATAACGACGCGCGTCTTATCGTTGAACGCCGCCGCGAGCTTGTCCGCATCGAAGCGCCAGTGCGGCGGCTCCAGGCGCACATAGCGCGGCACGCCGCCAGCGCGCGCGATCATGGGCGGATAGGCGTCGTAGAACGGTTCGAACAGAATGACTTCGTCACCCGGCTGCACGAAGGCGAGCAATGCTGCAGCCAGCGCTTCGGTGGCGCCGGAGGTGATCGTCACCTCACGCTGCCAATCGAGATCGATGTTCTGATGCGTCTTGTAGTGCGCGGCGACCGCCTCGCGCAGCGCCGGGATGCCGCGCATCGGCGGATATTGGTTCGGCCCATCGGTGAAGGCGCGCGCGGCTGCGTCGCGAATATCGCGCGGGCCGTCGTCCTCGGGAAACCCTTGGCCCAGATTGATGGCGCCCTTCTCCACCGCGAGGCGCGACATCACCTCGAAAATCGAGGTCGGCAGATTGGCGAAAATCGGATTCATGGGCGCGATGATCTACGCCCGAAGGATCGCCCGCAAGGCCTGTTCGAGCGCCTGCATCTCTGCTTCCGTACCGATCGTGATGCGTAGACAATCCGGCATGGAATAATTCTGTAACCCACGCACCAGAATGCCGCGCTCCGCCAGCGCACGCTCGATCTCGAGCGCTATGAGCGGCGCGGACTTGGGTACGCGGACCGTCACGAAATTCGCGAAAGCCGGCAACGGCGTGAGCCCGAGTTCGCGGAGGAACGCGGAGAGCTGCGCACCACCTGCTTCGACGCGCGCAAGCGATCGCGCGGAGAAGTCCGTGTCATTCAAAGCTGCAATCGCCGCCGCTTGCGCGCCGCTGGAGGCGTTGAAGGGCAAACGGATCTTGTTGAGCGTTTGGATGATCGTGGGATTGGCATAGCCCCAGCCGAGGCGAAGCGCTGCCAGGCCATAGAGCTTCGAGAACGTGCGCGTGACGATGATGTTGGACGCGTTGCGCGCGAGCTCGAAACCGGAATCGAAATCGCTGTGGCGCTCCGCAAACTCGGCATAGGCGCCATCGAGGATGAGCAGCACGTTTTCAGGAAGCGCAGCGTGCAGGCGTTTGATTTCGGCAAACGGAATGAACGTGCCGGTCGGGCTCGCCGGATTGGCGACGAACATCATGCGCGTGCGTGGCGTGATTGCGGCAAGCATCGCGTCAACGTCGACGGTGTAATCGCGTTCCGGCGCTGAGATCACGTTGGCCCCCGCCGCGCGCGCGGCGATGGCCCAAGCGGCGAAGGCGAATTGCGGCTGCACCATCTCGTCGCCGGGATTGAGGTACGCTTGGGCTGCCATCGAGAAGATTTCGTCCGAACCCGTGCCGAAAATGAGCTGCGCTGGTTCAAGACTATGTTTTTGCGCAAGCGCTTCTCGCAAGGCGTTGGCTTGCGGGTCTGGATAGACGTGCAGCACGTTGGCGAGCGCGCGATACGCTTCCGATGCAGCGGGGCTGCAGCCGAGCGCGTTTTCGTTGGCGGAAATCTTGATCGGCTTGTCGAAGCCGGCGGCTTTGGCTTTGCCGGCCTTGTACGGCTCGATCTCGGCGATCGTGGGTTTGGCGATGGGGCCGCTCATAATTTCTTCTCGCGCCCGGCCAGAACTTGCATCACATCTTCAAACGACGCGCCCCGCGCGTGCAGCAGCACGCCCAGATGATAGAGCAAATCCGCGGCTTCGTTGCAGAGTTCTTGGCTGTCGCCCACAGCGCCAGCGAGCGCGGTTTCGACGCCCTCCTCGCCGACCTTTTGCGCAATGCGCTTAGGACCGCGTGCGATGAGTTTCGCGGTCCAGCTTTCTTCCGGCGAGGCGGTCGCGCGTTCGGCGATCGTGCGTTCGAGCGCGCCGAGTTGGCCGATGCCGCGCGTCAGCTCCGTGCCGAAGCATGTCTCATTGCCCAGATGGCAGGCCGGGCCGTGCGGTTCGGCGCGCAACAGCAACGTATCGCCGTCGCAATCGAGGCTCATCGATCGCACTTTGATGCGATGGCCTGATGTTTCACCCTTACGCCAACGACCGCCGCGCGAGCGCGAGAAGAACGTGGCTTCGCCGCTTTGAAGCGTTTCATCGAGCGCCGCGCGATCCATGTAGGCGAGCATCAACACTTGCAGCGTTGCTGCATCCTGCACGATCGCGGGTACGAGGCCGCCGCCTTTGTCGAAATCGACTTTGCTTGGATCAAAGCTCATGTGCGCACCTCAAAGCCGCCGGCGCGCGTAGCAAGCTTGGCTTCGCCGATGCTGACCTTGTTGAAATGAAAAATGCTCGCCGCCAGCGCGCCCGAGACGTCGGCGCCGGCGAACACTTCGGGAAAATGCCGCGCAGCGCCGGCGCCGCCGGAGGCGATCAACGGGATGGAGAGCAATTTACGCGCGGCGGCGAGTTGCGCGATATCGTAGCCGTCGCGCGTGCCGTCCTTATCCATGCAATTCAACACGATTTCGCCGGCGCCACGCTCTTGCGCTTCCACGATCCAGTCGAGCGTGTGGCGTGAAGTCCGGCGGATCGTGTTCACATCGCCTGTGTATTGATAGATCGACCATTCGCCATTTTCGCTGCGGCTGTCGACGCCGAGCACGACGCATTGCGAACCCGCGACGTTGGCCAGTTCGGTGATGAATTCAGGGCGTTCGAGCGCCGGCGAATTGATCGAGACTTTATCGGCGCCGTGTTCGAGGCACGCTATCGCTTGCTCCAGCGTTCGAATGCCGCCGGCGACACACAAGGGAACGTCCAGCACGCGGGCCACGCGCGCGAGCCAAGCGTAATCGATAGTGCGCCCCTCGGCGGACGCGGCGATGTCGTAGATCACGATCTCATCGGCGCCCTCGTCGCGATAGCGCAGTGCGAGCTCGGCGGGATCGCCGGCGTCGGTGTGACCTTCGAAGCGCACGCCTTTAACGACGCGACCGCCTTTTACATCGAGGCACGCGATGATGCGTCTAGCCGGCAAGGGCGTCCTCCAAGGTGAAACGGCGTTCGTAGAGCGCGCGACCGACAATGGCGCCGGCGGCGTTTGTGCCGCGCAGTGTGGTGAGATCGTCGAGCGTGGCGACGCCGCCCGAGGCTTGCACGTCGAGGTCGGGACGCGCGGCGATGATGGTTTGCATCAGTTCGACGTTCGGGCCCGCGAGAATGCCGTCGCGCGAGACGTCGGTGACGAGGATGTGCTTCAATGCGCCGGGGGGATAAAACGCGAGCGCCTCTTCGATCGTGGCGCCGCCGCCTGCGGTCCAGCCGCCGACGACGACTTCGAACGCGCCGTCGTCGCGCCGCTTCACATCGAAGGCGCAACAAATGCGCTCGGCACCGAAGGCTTCTATCCAGGCACGCACATCTTGTGGGCGCTTCACGGCGGCGGAGCCGATGACGACACGGGCGACGCCCGCGTCGAGCAGCGCTTCGACATGTGCGCGTTCGCGCACGCCGCCGCCACTTTGGATGCGCACGTCAGCGCTGCGTGCGAGTTCGCCGATGAGCTCGTATTGGGCTGGGCTGCCCTGCTTGGCGCCATCGAGATCAACGATGTGCACCCATTGCGCGCCGGCCTGCGCGAACGCCGCGAGCTGCTTGCGCGGATCGCCATAGCGTGTGGAATCATCGAAGCGGCCCTGCACGAGGCGCACGCACACGCCGTCTTGCAGATCGATGGCGGGATAGATCAGCATGGCAGGCTCAAGAAGTTCTCGAGAATGCGCGCGCCGACGGCGCTGGAGCGTTCGGGGTGAAACTGGCAGCCGTACGCGTTGCCGCGATTGACGATGGCGGCGAAGCGTTGGCCGTACGCTGCGCTGGCGATGGTATTGGCATCGATCGGGCAGACATAAGAGTGCACGAAGTAGGCGTAAGCGCCGTCTTCGACGCCTTCGAGCAATGCATTGTCTTGTTCGATCTTGAGCTTGCTCCAGCCCATGTGCGGCGCCGGCGCCTCCTTTGATGCGGGCAAGCGCGTGACACGGCCGGGCAGAAGCGCGAGCCCCTCCGCGTCGCCCTCTTCGCTGGACTCGAAGAGCAATTGTTGGCCGAGGCATACGCCGAGCAATGGGCGTTTGAAGGCGCGCAGCACGTCGCGGAGACCCTTTTTCGCGATGAGATCCATCGCGTGCGCGGCGGCGCCGACGCCCGGCAAAATGATGCGTTCGGCACCACCGATGCGCGCAGGATCGTCGGTGAGCGTTGCGGGTGCGTTCAGGCGCTCCAATGCGAACATCACCGACGCGGTGTTGCCGACTCCCAGCTTCACAACCACGGTCGACATCAGATCGAGCCTTTGGTCGACGGCACGCGATCGCCTTCGATGCGCACGGCTTGGCGCAATGCGCGGCCGAAGGCTTTGAAGCAGGCTTCGGTTTTGTGGTGATCGTTTTCGCCGGTGACGGAGACGTGGATCGCCGCGCCCATGCTTTGCGCGAGCGAGCGGAAAACGTGCTCGGTCATTTCGGTGGGATATTCACCGAGCAAAGGCGCGTCGAATTTGCCGTCGAACATCAAGTACGGCCGGCCGCCAAGATCGACGGAGACTTTTGCCTCCGCCTCGTCCATCGGCAACACGAAGCCGAAGCGCGCGATGCCGCGGCGTGCGCCGAGCGCCTCTTTCAAGGCTTGGCCGAGCGCGAGCGCTGCATCTTCGATGGAGTGGTGTGTGTCGACGTCGAGATCGCCGGCGCAGGTGAGCGCGAGCGTGAAGCCGCCGTGCGTGGCGATCTGCGAGAGCATGTGATCGTAGAAGCCGACGCCTGTGTTGATCTGTGGCGTGGTTTCGGAATCGAGATCGATTTGTGCGACGATGCGTGTTTCGAGCGTTTCGCGAACGACCTCGCTGCGGCGTGCGCTGGATTTGACTTCGACGCCGAACGCGGCAAGCGCGCGGTCGTTGGTTTCGGGCTTGAAGCTGATGGGCAGACGCAGCGTGTTGGCGTCGAGCCATTCGGCATCGATGGCGAATTTTCGAAGCGCGGCGCGTGCTTCTTCCGGGTTTTCCACCTGGAGCGATACGGCGGGGCCCTCTTCTGCGCGCGCGTTCAGCGCTTTTGCGACGCGGGCGCGCTCAACTTTCACCTGTTCGACGCGGAGCGCGTTGGCGTTGACACGGGCAGGATCGAGTGCGGCGAGCGCGAGTTTGATAATGGGCGTTGGCAGCGCGTCAGGTTCGAGCACGTCGCGCAGCTTGGCGATCGTGGCGGGTGCGGCAATGGCTGCGCCGCAGGGCGCGCCGGCTAGGCCATAGGCTTGGGCGAGCGAACGGAGAACGATGACGTTATCTTGCTGCGCGGCGAACGCGGCGAGCGACGCGCGATCGGCGAATTCGATGGCGCTTTCGTCGATGACGAGCAGCGCGGGCGCGATCTGCTCGGCTTTCGTGCGTGCTTCCGCTTCGCTCAGCGGGGTAACGATCGCGGCGCCGGCGCCTGCGTCGTCGTTCACGAGATCGAGGCCAGAGATGCGGGCGAGAGTCTGCAGCGCCTGCGTGCGAGGCGCGGAGACCTTGACGAAGCCATCGAGCGCGACGCTGCGAAACACCAGTTCGATGCCGTGTAGCGCACCACGCACGGGCAGCACGGCGCCTTCATCGACGCCGTACATCTCCGCCATGCGCTGTTGCAGCGCTTTGGGCGATTGCGGTGGGGCGTCGAGGCCGTCGCCATTGGCGACGAGCGGCGGGAACGGCGCGCGCATCATTGCACCCGCACGTCGGCGGCGCGGGCGTGCGCCTCTAAGCCTTCGAGCCGCGCCAGGCGCGCAGCGGCGGGCGCGAGCGCACGAGCGCCCTGCTCGTTCATTTCTTGCACGACGAAGCTCTTCATAAACGACGCGACATTGACGCCGCTCCAGGCGCGCGCGGCGCCATCGGTGGGAAGCACGTGGCTTGGGCCGCAGATGTAGTCGCCGAACGTCTCGGCGCTCCAGGCGCCGACGAAGATTGCTCCGGCGTTGTTGAGCTGCGCAATGAGCGGTTCGGTGTTGGCGACTTGCAGCGACAAGTGCTCTGGCGCGTAAGCGTTCGAGACGTCCGCCGCTTCGCTGGCGTCACGCACGCGGATGAGGCGCGCCTGCGCGAGCGAGGCCTGCGCGATTTCGGCGCGCGGGAGTGATGGCGTTTGCAGTTCGAGCTCACGCGCGACGGCGCTGACGATGGCGTCCGATGTTGCGACGAGAACGACTTGCGCGTCAGTATCGTGCTCAGCTTGGCTGAGCAGATCAGCGGCGACGATGCGCGGATCGGCGCCATCGTCGGCGATGACCATGAGTTCGCTGGGGCCGGCGGGCACGTCGATCACTGGGCCGCCGGGCAGCGAGGCGGCGTAGCGTTTGGCTTCAGTGACGAAGGCGTTGCCGGGGCCGAAGATTTTTTCGGCTTTGGGCACACCGGCGCCGAACGTGAGCGCGGCGATGGCTTGTGCGCCGCCGACGAGTGAGAGCGTTTCGATGCCGCAGGCGGCGGCGGCGGCGATGATCATCGGGTGCGGCGCGCCATCGCCTTTGCCCGGCGGCGTGACGACGATGCGTTCGCGTACGCCGGCGACACGCGCGGGTGCGGCGAGCATGATGAGCGTTGAAAAAAGCGGCGCGGTGCCGCCGGGAATGTAGAGACCGCAACTGGCGATCGCGCGCCACACACGGCGGCAGCGCACACCGGCGCGAACTTCGATCTCTTGCGTCTTGGGTTTGATGGCTTCGTGGTAGCGCGTGACGTTGTCGATGGCGATGGCGAGCGCTTCGAGGTCTTCGCGCGTGAGCTTGGCGCGCGCAGCGTCCACAACGCTGGCGTTGAGCGCGAGCGTTTGCGGCGCGCGCTTGTCGATGGTTTCGGACCAGCGCTTGACCGCCGCCTCGCCTTCACGCTCCACGTCATCGAAAATACGGCGCACAACGTCCGCGACTTCATTGTCGCGGCGGCGCGCAGGCCGTGCGAGCGCGGCTTGGCGCTCGGCGGCGTTCAGATTGCTCCACTCGAACCGCTTCATCTCACATCATCTTTTCGATCGGCAGCACAAGAATGGCGCTGGCGCCGGCGGCTTTAAGTTCTTCGAGCGTTTCCCAGAACACGGATTCTTGGCAAACGGCGTGCACGGCGACCATGTCGTCGCTGCCCGCGAGCGGTGTGACGGTTGGCGAGCCGGCGCCTGGCAGGATCGCACTGATCTTGGGCAACACAGCGCGCGGCGCGTTCATCATCACGTATTTGGCGCCGCGGCAGGATGTGACGCCTTTGAAGCGCTGCACGACGCTTTCGGCGACTTTCTCCAATTCCGGATCGATTTTCCTCGGCGCGCGGATCAGCACGGCTTCGCTGCGAAGCACGGTATCGAGTGGGGCCAAGCCATTGGCTTCGAGCGTGGCGCCCGTTGAAACGAGATCGCAGATGGCGTTGGCGAGCTTCAAGCGCGGGGCGACTTCGACGGCGCCGCGCATGGTAATGATGTCCGCCGTGACGCCGTTTTCCGTAAGGAAACGATTGAGGACATGCGGATAGGTCGTGGCGATGCGCAGGCCTTGCAGCGAACGAGGGCCATTGTAGGCAAAGCCAATCGGTGCGGCGAGTCTCAGATCGCATTTGCCAAAGCCGAGCGCCATCACTTGCTCAGGTTCGGCGCTGCGGCCGTCTTCGCGCTCTTCGAGCACGTTGAGGCCGACGATACCGAGATCAGCGACGCCGTCGCCAACGAAGGTAGGGATGTCGTCATCGCGCACGCGCAGGAGATCGATCGGCGCGTTCTCGATGCGATAGAGCAATTCGTTCGCGCCCTTGAGGACGCGCAGGCCCGCCGCTTCGAGTAATTCGAGGCTCTTGTCGGCGAGGCGGCCACTCTTCTGAATGGCGATGCGGAGACGTGCGGACATTTTAGGCGGCTTTCAAACGATCGAGGATGCGGCGATAGCCGCGATACGGCATGTCTTTGAGGAAGCGCGCGACGCGCGTGACGGTCGCGGTGCTGGCTGTCGCGACCTTGGCGATGTCGCGATAGGAAAGCTCGCCTTGGTCTAGGAGACGCGCGACGTGCCAGCGTTCGTTGAGCGCTTTGAGTTCGCTGGGCGTGCAGAGATCGGCGAGAAACGCCTCAGCTTCCTTGCGGTCACGGAGCGAGAGGATCGCGTCATAGACGTCGGGGCGCAGCGCGCCGGATTGAGCTTGTTTTGCCATTGTGGCTCTGTGCTACTACGTTAAAACACGCGACGCAAGCAGCCAAGCTGCCCGATGGCGGTATTATATTGTTTTTATTCGCTTATCTGGAGCGGCCGCGGGCGGTCACGGGCCAGATGTCGACCAACGTGCCATCGCGAACGACATGGTAGGCGTCGTAGAGGTTCACGGTCGGGTCGCAGTGCGGAACGGCGAGCGTGACGAGATCGCCGAGCTTGAATTCGTGGCCGGGCGCGATGAGGGCTGCGTGTTCGTCGCCCATGAAGAAGAAGGCGGAGGTCGTCGGTGCGCCATCGACAATGGTGGGCAAGCCGCCGTCGGTGGACATGGATTTGAAGCCGGAATCGAGCGTGGCCATGCTTTGTGCGTTGGCGCTGATGATGCGTGCGTCGATGAAGAGCGAGGTTTCAAATCCGGGCGCGCCTTCGCCGGTGATGTCGCATTCGTTGTATTGGCGATCCATGAACACGTAGGAGCCGGTTTGCAGCTCGTTGAAGACGCCGAGATCGGCGTCGATGCGATGTGTGCCGGTGCCGCCGCCGGTGATGAATTCCGGCGCGAGGCCCTCGCCTTCGAGCAATGAAACGATGCCGCTGAGATAGAGCGTGCGCTCTTCGATGGCGCTACGGCGATCAGCGAAGGATTCGATGTGCTGTTGCTGGCCGCAGTAAAATTGCACGCCGCGATATTTGAGCGACGGCAACGCCGCGATGCGTTGCGCGAGATCGAGCGCCGCTTCCGGCGATGCAACGCCCGTGCGGCGGATACCAGGATCAATGTCGACGATCACTTGCAGCACGATATGCGCTTTCGACGCAGCCGTGGCGAGCGCATCGACATTGGCTGGATTGTCAACGGCGACACGCAGCGATTTGATGCGCGAGGCGAGCGAGATGAGGCGCGCGATGGCTTGCGGTGTGACAACCGGTGACGTGATCAAGATGTCGTCAATGCCGCCTTGCGCCAGCGCCTCGGCTTCACCGAGTTTGGCGCAACATACGCCGACCGCGCCGGCATCGATCTGCATTTGCGCGATGTGGGCGCTCTTGTGGGTTTTCGCGTGCGGACGGAGCGCGACCTTATGTTGGCGCGCGAACGCAGCCATCGCGTCGATGTTGCGCTTCAGCGCATCACCATCGACGACGAGCACCGGTGTGTTGAGTTCGGCACGCGAGCCTTGTTGGCCGATGAGCGCGCTGTGCAGATTGATGTCAGACATTAAGCAGGCTCCGGGCCGAACAGCGGCGCGAGATGTGTGTTGAGAAATTTTCCGTTTGGGTCATGCGCGGCGCGCACGTCACGGAAGATTTGGGCTTGCGGATACAGCGCATCGACATCGCGGCGCGTGAGCGTGTGACGTTTTGCCCAGTGCGGGCGGCCGCCGTGAGCGCGGAAGATCTGCTCGGCTTCGACGAAAAGCGCGCGCCATTTCATTTTGGCGTATTGGTGCATCGAGATCGAAACGCACGGCCCCTTGTTGAAGGGGCTCAACCAAATGTCGTCCGCGGCGGTGGTGCGGAATTCGAACGGGAATGTGACGGGCAGATTGCGCTTCTTGATCCAGGCGATCACTTCGCGAAGGGCTGCCCAACCCGCGTCGCGCGGAATTTCGTATTCCATCTCCTCGAAGCGTACGGTGCGATCGGACGGGAAGATTTGATAGGCGGGGCCGACGCGGCGTTGGCGGACGCCGGGCGGCACGATGGCAGGTTGCAGCAGAGATGTCAGGAAGGGCGCGACTGAGCACACATCGCAAACCATGCGAAAGGCGCTCTCGTCCATGTCGTTCTTCTGCTCGAGCGGCCCCTCGCCCGGCACGGGATTGAGGCGCTTCAGCACGACCCTCTTGCCGTACGGAAAGACGAAGAATTCGACGTGACGATTGTTGGCCGCCATCTCATCCCAATTTTCGGCCACCCAATCGAGCGGATGCGATTCCAGTTTTTCTTCCAAATGATAGGCCGGCAGCACGTCGATCTCGATGCGCGTGGCGATTCCCACCATGCCGAGCGCTAAACGCTGCGCTTCGTAGAGATCGCGGTTTTCGTCGGCGCTACATGTAACGATGGAGCCGTCGGCCAACATCATGCGAAACGCGCGCGCTGCGGTGGAGAGCGAGCCGAGTTGTGCGCCGGTGCCGTGTGTGCCGGTGCCGATCGCGCCGGCGAGGGATTGCGGGTTCACGTCGCCCTGGTTGATGAGCGACACGCCTTCAGCCCAAAGCGCTTCGGTGAGCTTGGCGAGACTCCAGCCAGCGGGGGCCCAGACGCGCGATTTGTCGGCGTTGAATTCGATTGCGCCTTCAAGTTCGGAAAGCTGCAACAATGCGCCATCAGTTTCGCAGAGCGGCATGAAGGAATGGCCGGCGCCAGTGACGCGCACAGTGCTGGCCTCGCGCACAATGCGCGCCATTTCGTCTTCGGTTTTGGGTTTCGCGACCAGCGCGGGGCGCGCTTTGACGCTGCCTGACCAATTCGCCCATTCCGCCATGCGCCGCGCCCCTCTTTATGGGCGCAAAGTGCAATATTACGCGGCGCGCGCCAAGCGGCGCGTTAGCCGCAAGCAGCGCCGCCGCCTTGCGGGCAATGCAGAAGAATCTCGAACAGCGGGCGCAGCGCGTCGAGATAATCTTCCTTCTTCAGGCTTGGGTTTTTCACGCCGCGAATGACCCAGCCATCGATCAGCATGGCGATCATGTCGATGCGCGCTTCGATCTTGTCGTCTTCGACGGCGCCGTTGCGTAACAGCACGTCTTTCAAATGCCCGCGCATGACGCCATCGACCACGCGCACGATTTCGCCGATACGGGGATTGCGCGCGGCTTCGGCGAGAAACTCAAGCGAGAGCGCGGCTTGCTCGGGCGCGACAACCTTTTCGATGTGAAAGCGTGCGACTTCCATCATCTCTTCGAGCAGATCGCCGTTACGCGCGCGCACTTCGGCCATGCGCTTCGACCATTCGGCGAGCTTCTGCTCCACGATGGCGGCGATCACCGCCTCCTTGTTTTCAAAATAGCGGTAAATCTGGCCGACGCTCATGCCGGCTTCGGTCGCGATCGAGGACATGCTGGCGCTGTGGAAGCCCTCGTTGTTGAAACACTTGGCGGCAGCGTCCAGCACCTGGGCGCGGCGCAGGTCCGCCTTACTTAATTCAGTGGTCGTGACGGGCTCGGCCGAATCCATCGCGTTTCCTCTCTAATTTTTTAGCACCCTAGCGCTCTTGACTTAGCGCAAAGGAACCCTCATTTCCCTCACATATGAGAATGAACGCTCATTCTCAACCTTTGTGTGTTGTTTTTATGTGTGTTTCGTAAACGCACATGAAAGAAGCGGGGACTTCAAAATGTCATATCGTGTGGTAGCCGGCGCAAGCCTGGTCAGCCTCGCGGCCCTTTTGGCGGCTTGCGGCGGGCCGGCGGGCGCGGAAGGCGCAGCCCCTCCGGCGCCGGAAGTCGGGATCGTCGAGATCGCCCCGCAACACTATGAAGTGACGCTCCGGCTGGCTGGCCGGGTCGCCGCCTTCGAGACCTCGGAAGTCCGCCCCCAGATTGGCGGCATCGTCCGTGCCCGCCGGTTTGAAGAAGGCGCGACGGTGCGCGCCGGCCAGGTGCTCTACGAGATCGACGCCGGCCCCGCCCAAACGCAGCTCTCCAGCGCAAGTGCGGCGGCGGCTTCGGCCCGTGCGCGCTTTGAGCGCTACCAGCAACTGATCGAGATCGGCGCCATCAGCCAACAAGAATTGGACGACGCCCGCGCGGCCTCCGACCAAGCCTCCGCGGCTTTGGATAACGCCCGCATCAGCGTGAATTACACGCGCGTGACGGCGCCGATCAGCGGCATTATCGGCGCATCGAGCGTGACGCCGGGCGCGTTGGCGACGCCGGCGCAAGCCGAGCCGTTCGCCGTGATCCAAAACATTGACCGCGTGTACGTCGACATGACGCAATCGAGCGCGGACATGCTGCGCTTGCGCCAAGCCTTGGCGCAGAGCGGCCAAACGCACGCGCAGGTTCGCCTGATCATGCCGGACGGCAGCGAGTACGTGCACCAAGGCGAATTGCAATTCTCGGAAGTGACCGTGAACCAAACCACCGGCACGGTGCGTTTGCGCGCGGTCTTCCCGAATCCCGACCACATGCTCCTCCCCGGCATGTTCGTGCAGGCGCGCCTGATTGAAGGCGTGAACCAGCAAGCGATCCTCGCGCCGCAACAAGGCGTCACGCGCAATGCGCGCGGCGAAGCTGTCGCGATGGTGCTGAACCGCGAAAACGTGGTTGAGCAGCGCGTGATCGAAACGGGCGCGACCGCTGGCGACCAATGGGTGGTGACGGCCGGTCTCAATCCGGGCGACCGCCTGATCGTCGATGGCTTGCAACGCATTCGTCCGGGCGCGCAGGCGACGCCCGTAAACATTGAAGCTGAACAATCAACGCAAGAAGGCGCTCTGCCGATCCGCGGGCGCAACGGCTAACAACGGCTAGATTTCATGTCACGGTTTTTTATTGAACGCCCCATCTTCGCATGGGTGTTGGCGATCGTTGTCGCGCTCATGGGCGTGCTCTCGATCACGCAGCTGCCGGTCTCACAATATCCAGAGATCGCCCCGCCCGCGGTGACGATCACGGCGTCCTATCCGGGCGCTTCGGCGCAGACGGTCGAAGATTCGGTCACGCAGGTGATCGAGCAGCAGATGAACGGCATCGACAATCTGCGCTATATGTCAGCCTCAAGCGACAGCTCCGGCACGGCGACGCTCACGCTGACGTTCGACCAAGGCGCCGACCCTGACATCGCGCAGGTGCAGGTGCAGAATAAATTGCAGAACGCGCTGCCGCTTCTGCCACAAGCGGTGCAGCAGCAAGGCGTGCAGGTCGCGAAATCCGCGAACAGCTTCCTGATGGTTGTCGGTGTTGTTTCGGATGATCCGAACACGACTTCGAACGATCTAGGCGATTTCATTTCGTCGTCGTTGCGCGATGAGATCAGCCGCGTCGAGGGTGTCGGCGAGGTTCAAACCTTCGGCTCGCCCTACGCAATGCGCATCTGGCTCGACCCGAACGCGCTGCTCTCCTATTCGCTGACGCCGGCTGATGTCGCCGCCGCCGTGCGCGCGCAGAACGCGGAAGTGTCCGCCGGCCAGATCGGCGGCACACCGTATGTCGACGGCCAGCAATTGAACGCGACGGTGACGTCGCAATCGCTGCTGACGACGCCGGAAGAATTCCAACAAATCCTGGTCCGCACCATGCCGGACGGCGCGACCGTGCGTCTGCAGGATGTGGCGCGCGTCGAACTCGGCGCCGAAAGCTACATGATGGAAGGCCGTTTCAACGGTCGGCCGGCCGCGGGCATGGGCATTCGTCTGGCCTCAGGCGCCAATGCCGTGGCCACGGCCGAAGCCGTGCGCCATCGCTTGGACGAACTCTCCGCGAACTTCCCGACCGGCGTGCGCACCGTTGTGCCGTACGACACGACGCCGTTCGTTGAGAAGTCGATCGAAGAGGTGGTCAAGACGCTGATCGAAGCCTTCGTGCTCGTCTTCATCGTCATGTTCCTGTTCCTGCAAAACTGGCGCGCGACCTTGATCACCACGGTGACGGTGCCGGTGGTATTGCTAGGCACGTTCGCCGTGCTTTCGGTGCTCGGCTTCTCGATCAATACGCTCACCATGTTCGCGATGGTGTTGGCGATCGGCCTCTTGGTCGATGACGCGATCGTCGTGGTGGAAAACGTCGAACGGGTGATGCGCGAGGAGCATCTCTCGGCCAAGGAAGCCACCAAGAAATCGATGCAACAGATCACTGGCGCGCTGATTGGTATCGCGCTCGTGCTCTCGGCCGTGTTCATTCCGATGGCCTTCTTCCCAGGCTCCACCGGCGTAATCTATCGCCAATTTTCGGTGACGGTCGTCTCGGCTATGGCGCTTTCAGTGCTGGTCGCGCTGACGCTGACGCCGGCATTGACCGCCACGTTGCTCAAGCACACGCCGCCGCCGCCGGAAGGCTCGCGCCTGGGCAAGTTCTTCAACGGCTTCAATCGCGGCTTCGAGAACGTCGCCAATCGCTATGCGGGCATCGTCACGCGTACCCTTGCGCCGAAAGCCGGCAAGCGCGTGCTGGGTCTCTATGCTGTGATCCTGGTCGCGCTTGGGCTGCTGACGGCGCGCCTACCCTCGTCCTTCTTCCCGGAAGAAGACCAAGGCTTCTTCATTACCATCGTGCAGCTGCCGTCCGGCGCCACCGCCGAACGCACGCGTGCGGTGATGGAGCAGATCGAAACCTATCTGCTGGAAGACGAAGGCGAAGCGGTCGACTCGGCGTTCTCCGTGATCGGCTTCGGCTTTGCCGGCGTCGGCCAGAACCAGGGCATCGTGTTCGTGAACATGAAGGATTGGTCCGAACGCGGCACGGGCGCCAACAGCGCGCAAGCCGTGGTGCAACGCGCGTTTGGCCGCTTCAGCCAAATCCGCGATGCGATGGTGTTCCCGATTATCCCGCCGGCCGTGTCCGAACTCGGCATCGCCTCGGGCTTCGACATGCACTTGACCAACCTCACCGGCATGGAGCGCGAGCAATTCCTCGGCATGCGCGATCAATTGCTGGGTGCGGCGGCGCTTGATCAACGCCTGCAGCAGGTGCGTCCGAACGGTCAGGAAGATACGCCGCAATTGCAGCTCGACATCGACCACCACGCGGCCTCTGCGCTCGGTGTCTCCGTCGCCGACGTCAACAACACGCTCTCAGCAGCGTGGGGCGGCCAATACATCAACGATTTCGTTGATCGCGGCCGCGTCAAGCGCGTCTATATGCAAGGCGATGCGCCCTACCGCATGGTTCCGGAAGATCTGAATTCTTGGTACGTGCGCAACGGCCAAGGCGAGATGGCGCCATTCTCGGCATTCTCCAGCTCGCGCTGGATTTCGGCGCCGCCCCGGCTGGAGCGCTTCAACGGCGCGCCGTCCTTCAACATCCAAGGCCAAGGCGCGCCGGGCGTGAGCTCCGGCACGGCGATGGACCGGATGGAAGCCTTGGCTGACGAATTGCCGCCGGGCACGGGTCTGCAATGGGCGGGCATGTCGTACGAAGAACGCCTCTCAGGCTCGCAGGCGCCGCTGCTCTATGCGCTCTCGTTGCTGGTCGTCTTCCTCTGCTTGGCTGCGCTCTATGAAAGCTGGACCATTCCGCTTTCGGTGCTCGTAGTCGTGCCGCTTGGCCTCTTGGGCGCGGTGTTGGCGGCGAATCTGCGCGGTTTGTCGAACGACATCTATTTCCAAGTCGGCCTGCTGACGACGATGGGCTTGGCCGCGAAGAACGCGATCCTGATCGTCGAATTCGCACGCTCGCTCGCACAGCAAGGCATGGATTGGGCGGACGCCGCACTCGAAGCCGCGAAGCTGCGCTTGCGGCCGATCCTGATGACGTCGTTTGCGTTCACGTGCGGCGTGCTGCCGCTCGCGATCGCCACGGGCGCGGGCTCGGGCGCGCAAAACGCCATCGGCACCGGCGTGATCGGCGGCATGTTGGCGGCGACTTTGCTCGTCACCGTGCTGACGCCGTTCTTCTTCGTCCTCGTGAGCCGCATGTTCGCGCGACGCCCCAAGCCGGCCGACGCGACCAATGCGACGCCGCAAATCGGAAACGCGTAAATGAGAAGTCTCCTCCTCCCCACGCTGGCGGCTGTGCTGCTCGCCGGCTGCGTGTCTCTCGACCCGCACTACGAAACGCCGGCGGCGCCGACGCCCGAAGCTTGGCCGCAAGGCGCGGCTTATGAGGCTCCGGTCGCTGATGCGAACACTGCGTTGCCAGCTTGGCGCGATTTCTATGCTGACGCGAAGCTGCGCCAAGTGATCGAACTTGCGCTCGATCAGAACCGCGATCTGCGTATCGCCGCGCTCAATATTGAGCGCGCGCGGGCGGCGCATCGCATTCAGCGCTCGGAGCTATTGCCAAGCGTTGATGGCTCGGTGTCGGGTACGTCGCAAGAACTGCCGATCTCGATGGGCGGTACAGGCGAGACGACGCGGCAATATTCCGCGACCGTGGGCGTGACGGCGTTCGAGCTCGATTTCTTCGGCCGCGTGCGCAGTTTGAACCGCGCGGCGCTGCAGACTTATCTGGCGACAGAAGACGCCCGCGACAGCGCGCAGATCAGCCTGATCTCCGAAGTGGCGTCGCTCTATTTCGTCTATGCGGGCGACACCGAGCTGTTGCGCTTGGCGCAGGAGACGTTGGACGCGCAACGACAGAGCTTTGATCTGACCAATCGTCGTTTTGAAGCGGGTGCGGCGTCCATGCTGGACGTCCGCCGCGCGCAGACGACGGTGGAGACGGCGCGGGCCGACGTGGCGCGCTATACGACGCTGGTGGCGCAAGATGAGAACGCGCTGGCGTTTCTCGTGGGCGGCGCGGTGCCGGAAGAATTGAAGCCGACGTCGATCGATGCGGTGACTTTCGGGACTGAGACGCTGCCGCCCGGCCTTCCCTCCGAGGTGCTGCTGGCGCGGCCGGACATTCGCGCGGCGGAACACAATCTGCGCGCGTCGAACGCCAATATTGGCGCGGCGCGGGCGGCGTTCTTTCCGAGCGTCTCGATCGCGGGCTCAAGCGGCGAGATCGATTCCACGTTCGAGAATTTGTTCAATGGCGCCGGCGACATCTGGTCGTTCACGCCGCGCGTAACCATTCCGTTGTTCGACGCGGGCGCCCGTCGTGGGCAGCTTGGCGTCGCAAATGCGGATCGCGACATTGCGGTGGCGCGCTACGAGCAATCGATCCAAGTGGCGTTCCGCGAAGTGTCGGACGCACTGGCCGAATACGGCACGATCGATGAGCAAGTCGATGCGCGCCAATCGCTCGCGGAAGCGGCGACGGATACGTATCGCATGTCCGAAGCGCGCTATCGCCAAGGCATCGACAATTATCTGAGCCTGCTCGATGCGCAGCGCGAGCTCTACACCGCGCAACAGGCATTGGTCGGCGCCCGCGTGCAGCGCGCCACGAACTTCGTGACGCTCTACAAGGCGTTGGGCGGCGGGATCTAAGCCGCGCTCGGGATTGGCTGCGTCGCGATCACGATCGTGCGCGCCAATCCCGCGTCGCGGTGATGCAGCGCTGCGCGATATTCGGGGACGTTCTCCATTGAGAGAATGGCGGGCGGATTGGGATAGCGCATCGCGGCGACATCATCCCAGACGCCGACGCATGGCCCTGCTTTCGCAGGCCGAACGATCTCCAGAACTTTGCCGTAGAAGATGAGCGCGCCGCCGGTGCGATAGACGGTCTTCATCGCGACTCTGCCATAGCGCTGGTAGGCGGTAGCGCCCGTGCTGGGGCGGCCATCGGCGTATTTCGCGACAGGATGATAGCTGAGGAAGTTCACCATTGTTGGTGAGTAGGTGGGCGGACGCATCAGCAGTGCGGCGATGGATTCGTTGCTCGGCATGACGTCCTTGCGGAATTCGACACCGTCGATGCTGCGGATGACATCGCCCTGGGGTTTGCCGAAAATGCCGAGCGTGCACAGCGTGCGGAGGATGCCGAGTGCGAAACTGGGTGGCGCAAACATCGAGATGCGCGCGACGAAAGCATCTTCAACGTCATCGAGCGCCAGCGGCGTCTCCCCCGCTTTGCCGCCGGCGAGGATATAGAAGCGGCTCCAATAGCCTTCATCGCCGCCGATGAGCGGAAAATCCGCGCCGCCGCTCCAGCGGACTTGCACGCCAGGCGCAAGGCGCGGCGGCCGCGCGCCACGTAAGGCCACGAACCACGCGGGATCGTCGCTCTTCACGCCGAACACGGGTTCAAACGCGCCCGTGATCCAGATAGCGCCAATCGCGAGGATGAGCGCGATGGCGACCGCGAGAACTAGTTCGACCAATAGATGTATTCCTGTTCTTCAGTCCAAGGCGCGTTGAGCGGCACGTCGATGCGCACCGGGCCTTCGAGGAGCGCGGGCCACAGCGGCGGCGGCAGGTTGGCGTTGTGCTCTTCGATCAAAGCGCGCAATTCGGCGACACGTTGCGGTTCTTGCGCGGAAAGATCGCGCTGCTCGTAGGGATCGGTGCGCAGATTGAAGAGCCAGACGCGGTCTGGCGTTTCCGAAACTTGCAGCTTCCAATCACCGGCGCGGACGACGCGATACGGGCCGGAGCGCCAGAAGAGCACGTCGTGACGCGGCGCCCCCTGCTCACCGCGCAACATCGGCAGAAGATTGATGCCATCGACGGGGCGTTCGATTGGCGCACCTGCGGCGGCCGCCGCGGTGGCGAAGATGTCCATGTGCGTCGCGGGGCCTTCGACCACCGTGCCCGCCGGCAAGCGGCCGGGCCAACGCGCGAAGAAGGGCGTGCGGATGCCGCCTTCGAAGAACGTCGCCTTCCAGCCGCGGAACGGGCGATTGAGGTTGGGGAGACCAACATACCAGGCGCCGCCATTGTCGCTGGTGAAGATCACGAGTGTGTTGTCGTCAATGCCATTGTCGCGCAGCGCTTGCATAACGGCGCCGACGCCGCGATCGAGCGCGCGGATCATGGCGCCATAGACGCGCTCAGTGTGATCCGGGATGTTGCTTAGCGCGTCGTAATCTTCGCGCGAGGCTTGCAGCGGTGTGTGCGGCGCGTTGAAGGCGAGATACATGAAGAACGGCCGATTGCGGTTCGCTTCGATGGCGCTGACCGCTTGGTTGGCGAAGTAATCGGTGACGTAGCCTTCGGGGCGGAAGCGTTGGCCGCCATTCCATTGCACCGCGTACGGCAAGTTCGCCCAGAGGAAGCGATCGATCGGATCGAACGAGACTTCAGCGTTGACGACGTTGGGATCGTTGGCCGGCAAGAACATGCCGGCGCCCGCCATGAAGCCGAGGCTTTCATCAAAGCCCTGCGCTTCGGGACGCATCGCGGCCGTCTCGCCCAAATGCCATTTGCCGATATGCATGGTGTGATAGCCGCGCCCTTGCAGCAATTCGGCGATCGTCGTTTCGCTGGGCGGCAGGCCGAGCGTTTCGAGCGGCGGCACATCCTTCACGCGCTCTTCGTGGAAGATCGGGCGACGCAGCGCATTTTCGTCGCCATGTGAAAGATAGCGCGAGAACGCGACGGGCGCGGAGGTGAATTCAAAGCCGAAGCGCCACGGATAGCGCCCCGTCATCATCGCGGCGCGCGAGGGTGAGCACGTGGCGTTGGCGGCGTACGCAATATCGACGCTCACGCCTTGGCTTGCGAGCGCATCGATGTTTGGCGTTTGCACCACACCGCCGGCGACGCCGCCATTGCGCGAAATATCGTTAAAGCCGAGATCGTCGGCGACGATGACGATGATGTTCGGCGGGCGCTCGCCCTCCGGCGCCGTGGCCGGTCCTTGCACCCAATTCACCGGCTGCGTGTCGGCGATCGGATCGCGGATGTTGGAGATGAGGCCCGGCAGATAATAGGCATATTGCTTGAACAGGAAGTAGCCGCCGACGCCAAGCGCGACGAGGACGCCGAGAACGATTGCGAGCCGTTTCATACGTCTCTCCTCAACGCATATGATGTGAGCGGACGAGGCCGCCGTCGCGCGGCAGCGAAATTACGTCGCCATCGCGCATCGCCCAGACCGGGCCGGCATAGGTCGTGCGCGCGGCGCGAACGAAGACTTGGTCGAGTCCTGGAATTGGCGTGGGCGGCAGCAGATGCGTCAGCGCGAGCGCGCCTGCGCCAGCCTCGGTCGCGACGGCGCCCGCGTCTTCCGGGCTCGTATGATAGTCGAGGATGTCGTGGAAGATTGTGCCGACGTTGCGGCGATCATTGCTGTTCGCCGCGTCCTGCATGATGGCGTTGAGCTCAGTTGAGATCGCTTCATGCACGAGCAAATCGGCGCCGCGCGCCGCTTGCGCGACGGAGTCAGCGCGCGAGGTGTCGCCGCTGACGACGATGGAGCGGCCGGCGTACTCGATGCGATAGCCGAAGGCGTTGTCGACGGGCGCGTGATCGACGGGAAACGCAATGATGCGCACGCCGTTCGCGTCATAGACGACGAGATCATTGGCGCCTTCAGGAATCGCGAATTCGGTGGCGGCCATGCCGAAGCCGCTTGCCGGCACGATCTCTGGGCCGTGATGGGCCATGCGGTAGCCGCTATCGATCGTGTAGGCTTCATTGAGACCCGCGGCGACGCGCGAAGTGCCAATGGGGCCTGCGACGTCAAGCGGCGTGGTGGAGGCCGCGCCCGCCCAATGTTGCAGCGCGAGTGGCGCGAGGCCGTCGAAATGATCAGAGTGCAGGTGCGTGAGAAACACGCGCTCGATGTCGCCCGCGTTGACGCCCATCAGCGCGAGCGTCTCGGCCGCGCCCTCGCCTGCGTCGAACACGAACACGCGTTCGCCCGCGATCACGGCAAAGCACGGGCCGGCGCGGCTGCGATCAGGCAGCGGCGAGCCGGTGCCGCAGAACACCGCGTGCAAGCCCTCGGGGAGTTCAGCCTTGAGCGCGGCGCCGACGCCCGCGCCTGCAGCGCGGCGCAGGATGTTGGTGGCGATATCGGCTCTGAACCAAAAGATTGCCGCCGCGCCAGCGCTCAACAGCGCCAGCACGACGAGCCAGATGATCCCGGTGCGGGATGTCATGGGCTTCCTCCCCTAAACGCCAGCCGATTGGATTCACGCTTGACGCCGGCGCCATTCTTTCGGCACTCTTAGTGCCACTATATAAGCCGCACGCCGCAAAGCGGTCAATCCCAAAGCGGTACGGAGGAAAACATGCAGGTTCTGCGCACGCCCGAGGAACGCTTCGCCAATCTGCCGGACTTCCCCTATAAGCCGCATTACACTGAGATTTCAGACGCTTCGGGTGTCACCTTGCGCATCGCCGCCATCGATGAAGGCCCGCGCGATGCGGCGCCCGTGCTGCTGTTGCATGGCGAACCGACCTGGTCGTTTCTTTATCGCAAGATCATCGCCAAGCTTGTGGCCGCAGGTCATCGCGTCGTCGCGCCGGATCTCGTCGGCTTTGGTCGCTCAGACAAACCGACGGAGCGGAACGACTATACGTACGAGCGGCACGTGAAGTGGATGAGCGATTGGCTCGTCGCCAATGAGCTGCGCGACATCACGCTGTTCTGCCAGGATTGGGGTGGGCTGATTGGCTTGCGCTTGGTCGCGGCGATGCCGGAGCGGTTTGCGCGCGTTGTCGCGGCAAACACGTTTCTGCCGGCGGGTACGGGCGCCACGCCTGCGTTTGAAGCGTGGTTGCAATTCAGCCAAAGCGTGCCGGTGTTTCCGACGCCGATGATCGTCAATGGCGGCGCCGTACGTGCGTTAAGCCAAGCCGAACAGGATGCGTACGAGGCGCCCTATCCGGACGAAAGCTACAAGGCGGGTGCGCGCCAGTTTCCGGCTTTGGTGCCGGTGAAGCCAGATATGCCGTCCGTGCCGGAAAATCTGGCGGCGTGGAAGGTGCTTGAGAATTTCAAGAAGCCATTCCTCACGGCGTTCAGCGATCAAGATCCGATCACGCGCGGCGGCGACGCGCGCTTGCAGGAACGCATTCCCGGCACAAAGGGCCAAGCGCACACGACGATCCAGAATGGCGGGCACTTCCTGCAGGAGGACCAACCCGATGCGATCGCTGAACTGATCGATACCTTTATCAAAAGCACACGCTAGATTGAGAGTCGTGAGCACGACCGAACCACAGATCGATGGGCGCAAAAAGCGCGCCGATGACAATCGTCGCCGCATCGCGCTGGCGATGTTGGAATTGGTGCGCGCGGGCGAAACGAAACCGAGCGCCGACCAAGTGGCGGAAGCCGCGGGCGTTGGCCGCCGCACCGTGTTTCGCTTGTTCGACGACATGGAGGGCGTCTATCGCGAGATGCACGCGGAAATGACATCGCGTCTGGCGCCGATGTTTGCCGCACCCTTTGCGGCCACGACTTGGCGCGAACGCGTGGATGAATTGATCGAACGCCGCGCGCGCATGTTCGAGGAGATGCTGCCGATCAAGACAGCGTCGGATGCGCATCGCTACGCGTCGGAATTCCTGCAGGATGAGCACCGCAAGATCACCAAACTGCAGCGCAACACCATGCTGGCCGTGCTGCCGCAAAGCATCGCCTCGCAGACCGACCGTGTGAATGCGCTGGAGCTGACGCTGAGCTTTGAAGCCTGGCGCCGACTGCGGTTGGAGCAAAAGCTAACAACCAAACAAGCCATCGCCACGTTGCGCTTCATGGCGCAAACGCTTCTGCCCTAATCATCCGCGAGGGTGCGGAAGCCAATATGCGACATGCCAAGACCAGGATCGCCGGGTTGGCGCGAGCCGCTGCGGAAGCGCGCACAGAAATTTTGTGCGCAGAGATTTGAGCCGCCTTTGATCACGCGCGGCTGTTCGCCGCTCGGGCGGCCGACATCGTTCGGTGTGACACCGTCTTCGTAAAGATCGCTGGTCCATTCCCAGACATTGCCGATCATGTCGTAGAGCCCGCGCGCATTGGGCGGAAAGCAGCCGATGGGCGCGAGGCCTTGGTGACCGTCTTCCCCGCTATCGCTGATCGGGAAGAAGCCCTGCCAAGTATTCGCGACCGGACGGCCTTCTGCGTCGAACGCTTCGGCGCCGACATCTTCGGGCGCAGGCGCTTCACCGCGCATGGCGAATTCCCATTCATTCTCTGTCGGCAACCGCCGCCCCGCCCATGCAGCGTAGGCAGCCGCGTCTTCGTAGGCGACCATCGTCACCGGATAGCGCTCGCGGCCTTCAATCGATGAGCCAACGCCTTCTGGGTGTCGCCAATCGGCGTTCGCATCGAGACGCCAACCGCCTTGTTGGCGATCGAAGATCGCTGCGCCGAGGCGTTGGCCATCAGGGCCATTGCGCTCGGCGACTGTGATGTAATTGGTCGCCGCGAAGAAGGCGGCGAATTGCTGGTTGGTGACTTCGTGCGCGTCGATCGAGAACGGCCGCACCTCACCCGCGCCGCCGACGCGCTCCTCCGGTTCGAAAGCCGCTGCGCCGCGCGCGACCTGCCCGCCTTCGACATGAATCTGCGCGCCAATCTGCACATCGGCGCCGCATTGGGCGACGATAACGCGTTCTTCCGTGCAGGCGCCGAGTGTGATCAACGCGAGAAGTGTGGTCGCAAGTGTACGCATGGCGCGCTTATAGCCCATCGAGCGCGAGGGTGGCGAAGGTGGCGAGCCAGTGTTCGCCCATGTAATCGCCGGCGACGTGGGCGAGGCTCGCGTCGAGATGCGTTGTCGCAGCGGCTTCGGCGCGGGCTTTGAGGGGGTGCGCCTCGGGGAGCGTTTGGCCGATGGCGCGCCAGCACCAGGCGCGGGAGAAATTGAGGCCATCGAGATGGGCGATCTTGCCGTCGGTGCGATCGCTGACGTGGGCCGGCGCGAAGAGCGACGCTGGCGCGCCTTCGGCGGCGCGCGGCAGAAAATCGGCGAACCACGCGCGGAACGCTTCGGGCGCCAGAAAACGCCGCATGCACTCGGCTTCCATGAGCGTCGCTGACAGGAAATCATCCTGACTTGGCTCCCACGCTTGCGCGCCGCGATCGTCGCCGTACCAAGAGATCGCCTTGTCGCGCATCAAGGCCAAAAGCGCGCCATCGTTGTGCTCGGCGTAATCGGCGGCGAGGCGAAGGGCGAAGGCGGTCGAGCTGTGCACGCCGGTCCGGACGGGGTAGGTCGAGATCGGCAGGAAGTCGGCAAAGCGTTGCGCGAATTTTTCCGCAAGCGGCCGCATATGCAGCGCGGCGCGGGCGCCGGGGCCGTCCTTGTGTTGATCGAGTTCGGCTTGCAGCGCGAGCACCCACGCCCAGCCGTAGGGCCGCTCGAAGCCGCGCGCACCGGGGCGATCGAGATAGGCGCATTCGGCAGCGACGTTTGCCGGGGTGATGACGCTATCGAACAATTCGGTGATCGCGGCTGCGGAAACGAGCGCCGGATGACGGCGCAAAGCACGCGCGAGCAGCCAATAGCCATGCACGCACGAATGCCAATCAAAGCTGCCGTAGAAAATCGGATGCAGTGCGCGCGGCCCCTGCACGTCCGCCGCGCCTGACATGACGTGATCGAGCTTGTTCGGATATTCGCGCCCCACATGCGCGAGTGCGAGTTGCGCGAAACGATCGGCGATGTCTGCGGTGAATGTCATGGGAAGGCCAGGAATCGCATGAGGATGATGTTGGCGATCAGCAACGGGATCGCGGTGGGGATTTGTGCGCGGATGACGCCGTTGAGCGCGGCCTTGCGATCCGGCAACTCAAGCAAGTTCGCGGGCACGACGTTGAAGTTCGCGGCCATCGGCGTCATCAGCGTGCCGCAGAAGCCCGCGAGCATGCCGATGGCGCACACGCGCGCCGGATCGCCGCCGAGCGCGACAACCACGAACGGCAAGCCGACGGCCGCCGTCATCACCGGAAACGCGGCGAACGCATTGCCCATGATGATGGTGAAGAGCGCCATGCCGACGCAATACGCGATCACGGCAATCGTGCGCGAGGTCTCCAGCCCCGGCACATATTGCGAGAAGATCGTGCCAACTTGTTCACCGACGCCGGCGGCAAGAAACACCGCGCCAAGCGAGGCCAGCATCTGGGGCAGGATTGCCGCCCAGCCGACGGAATCCATCAGCCGCCGCCCCTCTTGCAACGGCGCAAGCAGCGGCGGTCTCAGCCAGAGCATGACCACGGCGACGGCTATCAACACGCCGAGCGCGAGTGAGATGAGCGTGGCTTGCGTTGGCTGAATGAGAGCCGCGCCCCATTCCGTCTCTTTCGCGGCGAGTGTGCCGATCAGTGCAGCAGCGGGAATGATCAACGCCGGCAGGAACAGCAGATTGCCGCGACGCTCGGCGCTGGCGCGGCGTTCCTCTGGCGTCGTGGTTTTCGGCTTGCCGATACCCAAGCCGAAAGCTGCCAGCACAACGAGGCCAAGCGCGAGCAGGCCATTGCCGAAATCACCAATGCGGTCTCCCAACAGGAAGCTCAGCGCGAGCAAGCCCCAGAACGCGGCATTGCGCAGGCGGCGCGCATTGGCTTGGTCAAGTGCGGAAAGGATGGCGAGTGCGGCGAAGAAAAGCCCGCCAACGATATAGATGTGCGGCAGCGTGATCATGGGGCGACCTCGCTCTGCGCGGGCTTCGCTTCGAGCACGCGTTTGAGTCGGCGATCCAACAACCACAGGCGCAAGCTATGAATCAGCAGCGCCGCGATCGCGGTTGGGATCGCCCAGATCGAGAGCTGGAGCGGTTCGACGATGATGCCGTTCTGTTCGAGGAAGCCTTTGATCAGCAGGATCGAGGCGATAGCGATGAAGATGTCTTCGCCGAAGAAAAGCGCGATATTGTCGGCGCTCGCGGCGTGGGCGCGGATGAGATAGCGCTCGCGATCGGGTAGCGCGCCATATTTGGATTCAGCCGCGCCTTCCGCCATCGGCGCCACGAGCGGGCGCACCATTTGCGCGTGACCGCCGAGCGAGGTGAGACCGAGCGCTGCGGCGGCTTGGCGGATCACGAAATAGAGCCAGAGCAGGCGGCCCGTGGTTGCGGCTTTCACGTTGGCGATGGCGATGCGTGCGCGCTCTTGCAGGCCGGCGCGTTCGAGCAAGCCGATGGCGGCGAGCACGACCCAGACGATGCTGACATAGCGGCTATCGTTAAAGGCTTTGCCAAACGCGGCGATCGTCGCGAGCGCGGCATCGTACATCATTTGCAGATCAGCGTCCGGCGTCCACGCGGCCGCGAGCCCGGTGGTGAGCGCTGCCGCCATGACCACGACGAGCGGATTGGCGCGCAGGGCAAAGCCGAGCACGACCACGCCTATTCCCAATAAGACCAGCATGCGCCCCCGCTCCCGTCCCTCAAACCTTACCGTAGCCGCCGCCGCCCGGCGTTTCGATATGGAAAACGTCGCCGGGTAGCATTTGCGCTTGGCCGGTTGCGGCGAGTTCAACGACGCTGCTGTCCGCACGCTCAACGCGATTGACCCCCGGCGCGCCGTCGCCTCCGCCGCTCAAGCCGAACGGCTTGGTGCTGCGCCGGTTGGCGAGCATGGCCGCCATCATTGGCTCGCGAAAGCGCAACCGGCGAATGGCGCCGTCGCCGCCCTTGTGTACGCCGCCGCCGCCCGAGCCGCGGCGCACGGCGAATTGCTCGATCAGAATTGGGAAACGGGACTCAAGCACCTCAGGATCGGTGAGGCGCGAATTGGTCATGTGCGTTTGCACGACAGCCGCGCCGTCGAAATCCGGACCTGCGCCTGAGCCGCCGCAAATGGTTTCGTAATATTGGCGCTTGTCGTCGCCGAAAGTGAAATTGTTCATGGTGCCTTGAGACGCCGCCAGCACGCCGAGCGCACCATACAGCGCATCGACAACGATCTGGCTGGTTTCAACATTGCCCGCAACGACGGCAGCGCCGCGCTTGGGATTGAGCAGCGAACCTTCGGGCACGATGATGTCGATGGGTTTCAGGCAGCCTTCGTTGAGCGGGATGTTGTCTTCAACCAACGTGCGGAACACATAGAGCGTGGCGGCGCGCGTGATAGCGATGGGCGCATTGAAATTGCTGGGATGCTGCGGGCTCGTGCCGGTGAAATCCACGTGCACGCGGCGCGTGACATAGTTCGGTGTGATGGCGACGCGCACGATCGCGCCATTGTCCATCGCGACCTCGAACTTGCCGGCCTCGATCGTATCGATGACGCGCCTGATCTGCTCTTCGGCATTGTCCTGCACGTGGCGCATGTAAGCCGCGACCCCTTCGCCGCCGTAATGGCTGACCATGCGGCGCAATTCTTCGCCGCCGCGCACGCAGGCGGCGATCTGGGCGTTGAGATCGGCGATGTTGCGGTCGATGTTGCGTGCGGGGTGCGGGCCGGCGCTGAACAGCGCGCGCACCTCGCTTTCGCGCAGCTCGCCTTGCTCGACTAAGAGAAAATTCTCGATCAGCACACCTTCGTCTTCGATGCGCGTGCTGTTGGGCGGCATCGAGCCAGGCGTGATGCCGCCGATATCGGCATGGTGACCGCGCGCGGCGGTGAAGAATGCGGGCGCGGTCTCGCCGGGCAGGAACACAGGCGCGATCAGTGTGATGTCGGGCAAATGTGTGCCGCCAGCGTGTGGCGCGTTCAGCATGAAGATGTCGCCCGCTTTGATCGTCTCGCCGCGTTGGCGGATAATCTCGCGCACGCTGTCGCTCATGGAGCCCAGATGCACCGGGATATGCGGCGCGTTGGCGACGAGACCGCCGCTCGCATCGAACACGGCGCAGGAAAAATCGAGCCGCTCTTTGATGTTCACCGATGACGCCGTGGCCTGCAGCGCCAGGCCCATCTCCTCGGCGACGGCCATGAAACGATTGTTGAACACTTCGAGCAGGATCGGATCGACGTCCGTGCCGATAGCGCAGCGTTCGCTACGTGGCTGCGCGCGGGTGATGATGAGATCGCCACCCGCGCTCATGCGAGCGCGCCACTCGGCGTCGACGAAGGTGGTTGCGCCCTGCTCCAGAATGAGCGCCGGGCCGTCGATCTCCGCGCCGGCGGTAAGCGCTCTGCGTTGATAGACGGGCGCTGTGTGTGCGGCGCCATTGGCGCGGAGCGTGACGCGCGCCAGCGGGTCGCTTTGCTTTGCGGATTGCGGCGCCGCCATCTGCGTGCTCTGCGCCGCCGGCGCGATGGCTTCGGCGGTGAGCGAAGCGACGATGATCGCGCGTGTGGGATCGACAAAGCCGAAGCGGCGCAGATGCGCCTCGGCGAACGCAGCGCTGAGTGTGCCTGGATCGGCGTAGGCGATCGGTAGTGCGGAATCGGCGCCTTCGTATTTGAGGTTGGCGATGAGATTGACCTGTGGCGCGGCTACGCCCTGCGCGATCAGCGCCGCACGCGCGCGTTGCGCCAATTCGTCTGCGCGCGCTTTGAGATCGTGCGCATCGGTCAGTGATTGCTCGACCGTCGCCTCCGTCATCGCGCGGACGTCGGCGAGACCCATGCCCCATGCGGAAAGCAGACCGGCGAGCGGATGCAGCAACACGGCATTGGCGCCGACTGCGTCGGCCACAGCGCAGGCGTGTTGCCCGCCCGCGCCGCCGAAGGCCACGAGCGCATATTCGGCCGGATCATAGCCGCGCTGGATCGAAATCTTCTTGATCGCCTCGGCCATGTTAGCGTTGGCGATAGTGAGAAAGCCTTCGGCGAGTTCCTCGGCGCTGATGTCGGCGTTAGTCGCGAGCTGGATCTCGGCGCGCAGCGCTTCGAAGCGTTGCGCGACAACACTAGCGTCGAGCGGCAGATCGGCGTTCGGGCCGAAAATGGCGGGGAAAAATTCCGGACGCACACGACCGAGCAGGACATTGCAATCCGTGATCGTGAGCGGTCCGCCGCGCCGATAGCACGCTGGCCCAGGATTGGCGCCGGCGGAGTGCGGGCCGACGCGCAGGCGCGCGCCATCGAAGAAACAGACGGAGCCGCCGCCTGCTGCAACGGTGTGAACTTGCAGCATCGGCGCGGCCAAGCGCACGCCGGCGACGACGCTTTCGTGCGTGCGCTCGAACGCGCCCGCATAGTGCGAGACATCGGTTGAAGTGCCGCCCATGTCGAAGCCGAGCGCACGCTCGAAGCCGGCGCGGCGCGCAGCGGCGGCCATGCCGACGACTCCACCCGCAGGGCCGGACAGCACCGCGTCGCGGCCCCGAAACGCATTGGCGTGCGCGAGGCCGCCATTGGATTGCATGAAATGCAACGCCGCCGTCACGCCTTTGGGAAAAGCGGCGACGAATTGATCGATATAGGCGCGCAGCACGGGCGAGAGATATGCGTCGGCGACGCTCGTATCCGTGCGCGGCACGTACTTGATGAGGCCGCTCACTTCGGAGCTGACCGAGATTTGGGTAAAGCCGATGTCGCGCGCAATGGCGGCGATACGCTGCTCGTGCGCCGGGTACGCCCAGCCATGCAGGCAGGCGATCGCCGCGGCGCGAATGCCTTCATTGTACGCGGCGAGCAATTCGGCGCGGACATGATCTTCTTCGAGCGGCGTCAGCACTTCGCCTTCGGCGCTGACGCGCTCGCGCGCTTCGATCACGCGCTTCTGCAGCAGATCAGGTTTGATGATGTGCCGCGCGAAAATGTCCGGCCGCGCTTGCACGCCGATTTCGAGCAGATCGGCGAAACCCTCGGTAACGACCAACACAACATCGGCGCCCTTGCGCTCCAGCAGTGCATTGGTGGCGACTGTGGTGCCGAGCTTCACCGCCTCGATGTCGCCCCACTCGGCGCCGTGCTCGGCGAGGATGAGGCGGATGGCTTCGAGTGCTGCATCCTGATAGCGCTCGGGGTTCACGGAGAGCAATTTGCGGATGTGCTCGCCGCCGTCCGGCGCGCGGGCGACCACGTCCGTAAACGTACCGCCCCGATCGATCCAAAATTGCCAACCGCTCATGGCTCGACATGAGCGGAGGTGTACGCGTGGATCAATAGGGTTTCGGCGCCTGACCGGTCAGGCCGCCCAGACGTTGCGGACGTGGCCGTCCGTGTAGGCGAGGATTTGGCGCGCACCACCGGGCCAAGTGTGGAAGTCGACGACGAAGCGGAGGCCGTTGTCGATGCCATCGGTGACGGCTTCGGGTTCGAGGCGGACCCAGGCGATGGGCGCGGAGGATGTGGCCTTGGCGCCAGCTTCTTGAATGGCGCTGACGATGGCTTCGCGCGCCTCGCGTGGCGGATATTGCAGGAACACGGAATGATAGACGATCGTGGCGGCGTCCTTGGCACGCGTCGCTAGCTTTTGCGCGAGCCATTGCGCAGCGTCGGCGCGATCAACGCGCGTGTCGTGCTGAAGCGCCAGCGCTACGGCGCCGTCGAAGCGCGTGAGGCGATCGGCTTGATCGGGCCAAATGTAGGATTTGAGTTGGAGGCGCGCGGCTTCGTCGCGAATGTCGAGCGGATTGAGATCGCAGGCGGCGCGATTGCGGATCGCGATGGATGAGAGCGGCGGCGGGGCGCCGTTCCAATCGGTGTCGATCACGACCGGACTGCCCTGCCCCCAACTCCAATTTTGTGTGCGATACGCGAAGCGATCCCAATTGAGATTGAGACCAGCGCTGGCGCCAATCTCGAGCGTATCGATCGGGCCTTTCCAATGTTGCGCGAACGCGAGGAAGCCGGCGAGCAATGCGATGGCGCGGCGCGTCTCGTTGGTTTGCGGCGGCGATTTGATAAAGTCCTGCACCCAGGCGCGCTCGCGTTCGAGACATGCGCGGGCGACCGGCCAGATCTCGTCCAGGCGCCAATCGGGATTCTGCGCAGGATAAAGCGCGTGCAGCGCGGGATCGCGTTTGGAGAGCGAAGCAGAGTGCAACGCGCCCGCGAGGCGGAGCGCGAGTGCGTCCGCGCGCGGGTTGGTGGGCCAATCGCCGATGATCTGCGCGGTCGGGCCGTTGGCCTCGATGTCGTCAGCCATGCGCGTGACAAGATCGCCGGTGAAGGGCGAACCGTATTCGGCGCAGAAGCGCGCCTGCTCGCGAAAATGGTCGGTAACGCGTTCGTCGCTCATGTCGCTATATATGGATCGCCAGCGTCTCGCCGGCAAACACCGGCGCTGGCCGGCGGGGACGCCGGCGGTCCATATTATTTAGCGCTCCACCGCCAGCGCGATGCCTTCGCCGCCGCCGATGCAGAGCGAAGCGACGCCGCGCTTGGCGTTTTGCGCTTCCATCGCCGCGAGCAGCGTCACGAGAATGCGGGCGCCCGAGGCGCCGATCGGGTGACCGAGGGCGCAGGCGCCGCCGTTGACATTGATGATGTCGTGGCTGATGCCGAGTTCTTTCATCGCGATCATCGGCACGATGGCGAAGGCTTCGTTGATCTCCCAGAGATCGACGTCGCTCGTCTTCCAACCAGCGCGCGCGAGCGCCTTTTGGATCGCGGGCACAGGCGCTGTGGTGAATTTGGCCGGCTCATGCGCGTGCGAGCTTTGCGCCACGATGCGCGCGATGATCTTCTTGCCCTGCTTCTCGGCATCGGACTTGCGCATGAGCACGAGTGCGGCCGCGCCATCGGAAATGGCGGACGCGTTGGCCGCGGTGACCGTGCCGTCCGGCGTAAACGCTGGCTTCAAAGTCGGGATTTTATCGGGGCGCGCTTTGCGCGGCAGTTCGTCGGCGTCGATGCTGCCCGCTTTTGACACGATCGGCGCGATCTCACGCTTGAAGCGACCTTCGGCGGTGGCGGCTTGCGCGCGGCGCAGCGTTTCAAGCGCGTAGGCGTCCTGCGATTCACGCGAGAATTGGTATTCCTTGGCGGTGGCGTCGGCGAACACGCCCATGGCCAAGCCTTCGTAGGCGTCTTCGAGGCCATCGAGCGCCATGTGGTCGAACAATTTGTCGTGGCCGTACTTTTGGCCGCCGCGGTGCTTCGACATCAGGAACGGCGCGCGCGTCATGCTTTCCATGCCGCCGGCGACAACGCTATTGGCTTCGCCCGCGAGCAAAGCTTGTCGCGCCATCGCGACCGCTTGCAGGCCCGAGCCACACATCTTGTTGAGTGTCACCGCTTCGGTGCTTTGCGCGAGGCCAGCTTTGAGCGCGGCCTGACGCGCCGGCGCTTGGCCTTGGCCAGCGCCCAATACATTGCCCATGAGAATTTGATCAGCGCCGCCCGTGCCGGCTTCGGCGATGGCGGCTTTCACGGCGACCGCGCCCATTTCGGGTGCGGCGATGTTGGCGAGATCGCCCAAGAGGCCGCCCATCGGCGTGCGGGCCATACCAACGATGACGATATCTTCGCTCATGATTTCCTCTTCTCCGTCGCGGGCGTTCAGCCGCGCGCCTCGCTTGAACTTGGGCGCAACACCATAAGGGTCGATGTGCCGTGCGCCAACAATTTGCCTCTGGAATCCGTCAGCGTTCCCTCGGCGGTAATGATGGTGCGGCCGCGGGCGACCACCCGGCCCTCGGCGCGAACTTGGCCCGTCGCGGGCGTGATGGCCCGTACAAAATTCACCTTTGTTTCGACAGTCGTGTACCCGACGCCCGCCGGCAGCGTGGTGTGGGCGGCGCAGCCGGTGCAACTATCGATCAAGGTGAGCGCCCAGCCGCCGTGGACGATGCCGAGCGGATTGAGAATGCGGTCGGACGGCTCGCCCACGAAGACGGCCTTGCCGTCCTCTACTTCTGCGAGCGTGAAACCGAGCGTCTTGGCGATGGAGGGCGCGTCATGCTGGCCATCGATCAGGAGCTGCATCGCCTGCAGGCCGGGTACGCTCATCAGGCGCTGGGCCGCGGCTTGCGCGTCAAACTTCTCGGTATCGGCCATCTGGACTTGCCTTGATTGTATATACAAGTATCGTGGTCACGTAGAACCCGGATGCGCCGCCGTCAAGATGCCGAAACGATCTTCCCAACCCATGCTGACACGGATCAGCGCCGATGAGGCGGCGCCCTGCCTCTATCTGCGCATGCGCATGGCGACGAAGCGGCTGCTGGCGCTCTACGAAGCGCGCATGCAAGAGAGCGGCGTGACCATGTCGCAATTCGGCATGCTCGTCGCGACGGCGGAGGAGCCGGAGCTGACCATGTCGCGGCTGGCGGAGAAGCGTGAGCTTTCACTATCGACTTTATCGCGCACCCTGCGACCTCTGGAAGAGTTGGGTTGGTTGGAGATTTTCACGGATTCTGAAAACGGCCGCGTGCGGCGCGTGCGTTTGACGCGGGAGGGTCGCGCTAAAGTGAAAGCGGCGTACGCGTGCTGGAAGCGCGCGCAAGCCGAAGCGGCGGAGATCGTGTCGCCGCGCGATGTGGAGCGGGTGTTGCGGGCGACGGAGGGTTTGCCGACGTAGCCGACGCCGGTAAGATGCGATTGTGGCGTACCTCCTGCAAAGAGACCTCGAATGCCGGTCGCATATCGTCGACTACGAGCCGCCGATGAGGCTGACGCAGATGGGCGCCAAGATTGCGCTCGGCTTCAAACTCACGGACGAAGAGCGCGCAAACCTTCCCGGACGCGTTCACGTTGGCTGTGCGCCAACACGCACCAAGACGTTTATCTATGGCTTGAGCATAGGCCCGTTCATTTTGCCTCCCGCTGCGTATCGCGAACTTATGAACCTTGAGCCCACAGGACATGTGTTCCACGAACTCGAAGCTGTGCATGACGGCGTTTCGCTCGGACCTCACTTTCTGCAGCTCGAAGCGCCAATCATCGATTGCGTCGATGTCGACCGCACGACGTTCTCACGTGGCGGACGCGCTTACATAGAGGAAGTGCTGGCAAGCCCTCCTGGCCCAGACGGACAGCCACTTCGGTTGTCACTCGACTTCGCACAACGTGTCAGTTTGATCGGCTCCGCCATCGCGGGTCGCCATTGGTGGCGAGCCCCCTCATCCTACAGCTGGCAGCAGCTTTGCTCTGCACGCTTGGTGCAATCATGGAGGTCAGCTGGGGTCGCCGGCGTTCGATTAGAGCAGTGTTACACGTCGGATCGAACTCACTAAGCCACGAACTGCACGACGCGTTCAATGATGGCGCGGTCTTGGGCGATCATGCGATGGCCTAGACCGTCGCAGAGCATCAGTTCAGAACCCGGCCATGCATCGGCGATCGCTTTCGCATTGTCCCATTCGACGGCGTCGTCATCGAGCGAATGGATGATGAGCGCTTCGGTTTTGAAGGCCTTCGCGACTTCGGCCAGATCGAACACCGAGTGCTCGGAGCCGACTTCTTCGGCGTACAGCTCGCGCGCGCGATTGACGACGTCCTCCGAGAGGCCGCGTTCCTCGGCGACGTGAAACCAGCGGCGATTGCGGCCGCGCGGCGATGCGATCAGCACCGCGCGGCGGACATTGAGGCCTTTCGATAATGCGAGCGACGTCGCCGGGCCACCGAACGAATGCGTCACGACGCTATCGATGGGCCCGAGTTGATCGACGACGGCCTGGATCGCGGCAGCAGCGCGCGGTGGCGTGCAGCGATCGCCTTCGGAATGGCCATGGCCTGGCAGATCAAGCGCGACGATTGCGATGCCGAGCTCACTCAAGGCTTGAATGAGCGGCGACCAGAGCGCGTTGTCGTCCTGCCAGCCATGCACGAGGAGCACGGCCGGCCCTTCGCCCAGGCGCCACGCGGCGATTTTGCCGTGTGGTGTCTCGATCTCGACGCTCTGCGCATCGCGCAGCGGCTCGGCGAGACGCACGCGTGCACGGCGCTTCGGCGTCATGACGTCTTTGAGCAATGTGCGGGCTTCGTCGTCGAGGCTCACTTGGTCTCCGTCGCCATGATCCAGCCGCCGCCAAGCACGCGCGACGTTTGCGGATCATAGAACACGGCGGCTTGGCCCGGCGCAACGCCCTCTTCGGGCGTCGCTAGGTCAACATGCCAGCCGACGCCGACACGCAAAGTTGCGGGCGCAGGCTCGCGGGTGGAGCGGACGCGGACGAGGATTTCGCGACCGTCGAGCGCATCTTCGTTGGCCACGGCTTCGCCGATCCAGTTCACCTCTTTCAGCGCGATGCGTGTGACGCCGAGCGCTTCGCGCGGGCCGACGATGACGCGTTTGTTGGGCGCGTCGAGCTTTACAACGAAGAGCGGCTCGCCGGTGGCGATGCCAAGGCCGCGGCGTTGGCCGACGGTGAAATTGATCACGCCATTGTGCGTACCCATCACGCGGCCATCGACGTGAACGATCTCGCCGGGCTCGATCGCGCCGGGGCGCAGTTTTTCGACCACGGCTTGGTATTTGCCGTTGGGCACGAAGCAAATGTCTTGGCTATCCGGCTTTTCCGCGACGCGCAGGCCAAGCTCGGCGGCAAGTTCGCGCACTTGCGTCTTCGGCAAACCGCCGAGTGGAAAGCGCAGATAGTCGAGCTGCGCGCGTGTGGTGGCGAACAGGAAATAAGTTTGATCGCGGCTCGCATCCGCGGCGCGGTGCAGTTCGGGGCCGGCTTCACCATCGATGCGTTGCACGTAATGGCCCGTCGCCAAGCAATCGGCGCCGAGATCCTCGGCGACGCGCTTCAGATCGGCGAACTTCACGGTTTGATTGCAGCGCACGCACGGGATCGGCGTAGCGCCCGCCAGATACGTGTCGGCGAAATCTTCCATCACCGCGTTGCGGAAACGACTTTCGTAATCGAGCACGTAATGCGGGATGCCGACGCTGTCGGCGACGCGGCGCGCATCGTGGATGTCTTGGCCGGCACAGCAGGAGCCAGCTTTGTTGATGGCGGCGCCGTGGTCGTAGAGCTGCAGCGTGACGCCGATGACGTCGTAACCCTCCCGCTTCAGCAATGCGGCGACCACGGAGCTATCCACGCCGCCGGACATGGCGGCGACGACGCGGGTTTGCGACGGCGGCTTGGCGAAGCCGAGAGAATTGAGAGGAACGCCATGCGGCGCTGCGCCGGCGGGCCGGCTATCGGAAATCGTTGTCATTTGTCCTTCCCACCGGGTTCAAGGCCCGGAGCGAAGGGGCTGATATAAAGCCTGAAATCCTCAGCGCCTAGGGTGTTCTCGCCGCCCGTTACAGGGGCGCCACTTTCGGCGGAGCCGCTAGATAAAATCGAGCAGCGAGAGCCTTGAGAGCTCCGCGAAGGTTTTCGCCGAGGCCTCGTACTGCAAGGTCAACGTGGAAAGCCGCATGGCGACCTCGCCGCCGTCGGCGTCGGCCTGCTCGCCGATCTCCTTTTTGATGAGATCGGAGCGTTCTTGGAGACGGATATCCTCGATTTCGTAGCGCTTCTGCAATTGGCCAGTGCGGGCTTGTTCGTTGGTGAACAAAACAGCTTGGGCGCTCAGCGCGTCGGCGATTTGCAGCAATTCATTCTGCTGGGAGAGCGAGATCGGCTGGCCGATCGTACCGCCGCTGGCGTCGAGCAACGCTTTCAATTCGCGCATCGCGTCGAACAAGGGTTGGGACAGTTCGGAGGCCTTCGCCGCCATCACGGTGGGCGAACCTGCGCCGAGGTCGACGACCTGGTGGCGCTCCGCTTCATCAAAGAGCGCATCCGGCGTGATCGCGGTGGCCAGCTCATCGAGCGTGTCGATGCGCACCGGGTTGCCCTCCTGACGCTCGCCAGCAAACATCGGCTGGCCGTTCCACGTTTCGTTCAACGCCTGCACGACGCTGGCGAACGAAAGCTCCAGCTCGGTAACAATGCCGCGCCCGTCGTTGGCGCTGATGGCTTCCCGGATTGATTGCGACAGCGCGGTGGACGCGTCGGCGACTTGGCCGAGAGCTGCGCCCTGAACGCCGAAGCGCGCCTGCATCTGCTGCAACAGCGACGCGCGCGAATCCGATTGCGTCATCAGGGTGCGCGCCGAGAGCAAACGACTCGATGCGCCGCCGAAGCCTTTGAGGTCGTGATGCTTCGCCCCAGTCGACATCTGCCGATTGAGCTCGGTCATTTGATCGGTGATCCGACGCAGGTCGGACATGGATTGATTAATGAAGGCGAGTGTGACAGCGCCGGTCATGAGCGAATCCTAATCATCGGACACCCAGCGTCAGCAGGACGTCCATCATTTCCGTTGCGGCTTGAATGACGCGCGCCGAGGCGGCGTATGAGTTTTGGTAGACGGTCATCTTCATGAGCTCGTCGTCCATATTCACGCTTTCTACTGATGCCCGGCGATCGGCGGCGGCATTGTAAACCGCCGTGGCCGCCACATAAGCGCGATCGGCGTCCGACGACATACGCCCGGCCTCACCGCCCAGGCGGGCAGCGTAATTGGCGAGCGTCGTGGTTTGCGCCGTGAGCGCGCCATTAGCGGCGAAACTGCGTTGCGTGTCGCGCATGGCCAGAAGCGCCGATGCGCCGCGATTGTCGCTGCCCTCAATCAGGCGATCGCCGATATCGACACTCATGTCGGGCTTGCCGACGGCAAGCAGGAGCGGATTGTTGGCGATACGCTGCGAGACTTGCACATCGATGCCGCGCGCCATGGTTGAGGCGCCGGAGAGACCATTGAGCGCAGTGAAGGAAATGCCGGTGCCGCCGCGCTGCGTGGAATCGTTCAGGAGTTCGACCGTGTAGCCGGCGCCAGAGGCGAACCTGACTTGGCTCGTGTTCGGGTCTTGCGAGAACGTGCCGTAATCGCCGAGGCCGGCGGCGCCGGCGGCGTTGAGTTCGGACACGAGATCGTTCCAGCTGGCGCCAGGCGCGGCGAGACCGCCGGCGATGGCGATCGTGCGCGAGCCAACGATGCGGCCAAGGCTATCACGCACTTGATACGTGATCTCGCCGCCGGCGTTGAAGCCGTGCGCGTCGCCGCCCTGAATACCGTGTTCGAAGAACATCGGCGTCGGACGCGAGACGATGTCGTTCATGCCGAAGAAGTGCGAGAAGCCGCGGCCAGCGCGATCGCTGGGGTCGGTCGCATCCTGTTGGATCGCGATGCCGCCATTGTTGGTGACGTTCATCGACAGGATGCCGCCAGTGAAATTCGCGGAGCCCGGCGGATTGGCGGCGCCGAGAGCATTGTTCAGCGCCGTCACGAAATCATTGATGCTGCCGCCTGCGAAACTGTAGTTCGCGACGGGATCTTCGCCGGTGATCGTGCCCGTATCGAAATCGACGGTGAGGCGTTGCGAGAGATTTCCGCTCGCATCGGTCACGCCGATGATGGCATTGCCGGTGAAGCCCAACGAATCCGTGCCGAGCAAGCCGGTCTGACGCCCCGTCAGACTCGACGGCGCGGGAGAGGCGGTGCTGTCATTGTGCGCTTCGTTCAGCGCATCGCCGAGTTCAGCCGCGAAGCCGCCAAGCGCTTCAGCGAGCGCCGGCAGATCGATATCGCGCGCCTGGATCAGACCACGAATTTCACCGCCCTGCAGCATGGGCTCGAGATTGGTGTTGGCGCCGAGCTGGGGGTTGATAAGGATCACGCCATGCGTGCCGAAGCTTGCGTCGTTCGGCGCATAGGAAAGTTGCGCCGCGTAAGCGCCGACGAGCAGCGCCCCGCCGCTGGTGCGGATGTGCACGCCGCCCATGTTCTGCTCGGTGACGCGCACCTCCATGAGCTGCGACAGGCGATCGACGAGCGCCGATTGCGCATTCTCCGCCGCCGTCGCGTCAGCGCCGGTGTTCTTGGTCAACGCGATCTCGGTGTTGAGATCGGCGATGCGGTTCATCAGGTCTTGCGCCTCGTCGACGCCGTCGGCGATGCGTTGATCGGATTCAGCGATCAGCGATTGGATCGTCTCGCCGATGCGGCTGACCTCGGAATACATCGCCTGCAGCGAAGAGATGGCGTCGCCGCGGCGCAGCGCCGATGAAGAATCGAGGCCAAGGTCTTCGAGTGCGGCCCAGAAATTATCGAGCTGCGCGAACATCGAGGAGTCGCCGTTCGGATCACCCCACGCCTCTTGCGCGCGTGTCAGCAGATCGGCGCGGGCGGCCGCACTCGCTTGACTGGCGGAGGCGATATAGCTCGCGGTGGAGAGAAACTTGTCAGCGGCGCGGGTCACGGATTCCACGCGCACGCCGCCGCTGTAGCCGGGCAGCACGAGCGGCGAGAGCTTAACCTCAGAGCGGACGTACCCGGGCGTGTTGGCGTTGGCGATGTTCTGCGAAACGTTGCCGAGCGCCACCTGCGACGCGCGCAAGCCTGAGAGGCCGGTCAGCAGGACGGATGAAATGCTCATGGCCGCGCTCCCGGCAGAAAGCGCCCGGCGCCCGGTCGATTTTGCCGACCTTCAGATAGCTCTACGCACGCGCGTGGCGGGCGTTTAAGCGGTTGATGTAACACGCTTTTCTCCGTCGCAACCCATGTGCCGGCGCGGCCGACGCAGAAAGGGTCAGGAAGCAACATCGCAAGGATGGGGCCAAGGTTAATGGCCGGCAGGACTTGCCGGCTGATGTGGGCGGTTTTTGCCGGGGCGACGGGCTACACTGGACGAGCGCCTCGCCTATTCCATTGTCTTTACATGATTTTTTCTTGGTAAACGGCGTGGCCCGAGCCTTGCTCGGCGCTTCGAGCCGCATTGCGTGCGGTTTGGGGGATCTATGAGCTACGCCGCCGAGGCCATCGTGAGCGCTGCGCCGCCGCCGTCGAAACCGGCGGCGCCGAAAAGTGCGCCGCATCCTCAAGATGCGAGCGCGCCCAGCTTTGACGACCACCTCGCCGCTGAAACCGCGGAAGCCACCGCGCAAGCCGCACCGCCGGCCCGTGACGGAAATACACGCGAAGAAGCGGCGCCAGACGCCAACGATGAGCCTGCCGAGACCGAAGCGACCACCGAGGCTGCGCTACGGCCAGCGCCACAAACACCGCCGCCCGTTGCGGCGCCCGTGCTGGTGCAATTGATCGCCCAGACCAACGTCGCGTCCGCGACGGATGCGGATGCAGCGCCTACGCCTGTCGCACCTATCGCGCCTGAGGCGCCGATCGATGCGGCGCCGCCGACGCCCGCCCCGATCAATTCCGCGGCGCCCGTGGATACAAGTACGCCGCAAGCTGACGACGTCGCCGCAAGCGCACCGGCGCCGGCTAAACCGGACAATGCGAAGCCGGAGGCGGCGCCGACAGCCAAGGCAAGCGAGACGAATGCCGCGCCGGCGAACGTGGCGATGAACGCGCCAGCGCCTACCTCCGATCAAAGCCCAGCAATCGCGAGCGCTGAATCGACGCAAAAGAAAGAGGCGCAAGCAACACCGCCGCCACAGATCGTTGCGCAAGCTACCCCGACGCCACGCGCGCAAGCGGCGCGCGTTGAACCAAACACGGAGAGCGCAGAGACAAGCGACGATGCATCGGCGCCAACCACCGCGCCCGCAGCTGCTCCGCCGGTCGCGCGCGTAGCGCCGGAGACGTCATCACTCGCGGCCGCGCCTACAGCACCGCCTAATGCGCCGGCGGAACCAGCGGAGAAGATCGTCACGAAGAGCGACGATGCTTCGACGCAGGAGAAATTCGAGGCCGTATTAGAAAAATCCGCGCCGCGCGGCGAAGCGAAGGCTGAGGCGGCGCGCGCGAATGTTGCCAACGCGCCGATCGTGGCGGCAGATGCCAGCGGCGCCGTGAGCTCAAATGCCGGCGCCGATACGAGCACAGTGATCGCGCCATCCGTCAGCGCGTTGAGTGCGGCGACGACGCATGCAGCCGCGCAAACGCAAGCCCTGAGCGCCGAGCACTTAGCCCGAAGCGCCCCACCCTCAGCGCAAGTCGCGCGTGAGATCGTGCGCCAGTTCGATGGCGAGTCGACGCGCTTTGAATTGCGTCTCGATCCGCCCGAGCTTGGTCGCGTTGAGGTGAAGCTGGAGATCACGCGCGATCACAAAGTGACGGCGGTGATCGCGGCCGATAGCCCACAGGCGCTGACGGAATTGGCGCGGCACGCGCGCGAGTTGGAGCAAAATCTGCAATCGGCAGGCCTTGAGCTCAGCGACAACGGGCTTTCCTTTGATCTGCGGCAAAGCCGCGAAGATGCGCAGGACGGCGATGGCGAGCGCGGCTCGCGCGGCGGCGGCGAAGACGAAACTTTGGAACAGACCGCGCCGCTGGCGCGGCCGATTGGACTTGAACGCTGGCGCGGCGCCCGCGTCGATGTGATGGCGTGAGGATTGAGCGATGGTTGATTTCAGCACGATCAATTCGAACAATGGCGTCGGCGCAACAACGACGACGAATTCACAAACAGCGTCAGACGCCACGTCGCTGGCCAACAATTTCGATACGTTCTTGACGTTGCTGACGGCGCAGCTGCAGAACCAAGACCCGCTCGCGCCAATGGATTCGACGCAATTCACGCAGCAGCTGGTGCAGTTCAGCCAGGTCGAACAACAGATCCGCACCAACCAGCAAATGGAATCGCTGGTCGGCCAATTCCAAGCGGCGTCTGCGAGTGCTGCCCTCTCCTATCTCGGCAAGGACGCGATCATCGAAGCGGACGAGACGTATCTCGCCAGCGGCGAAGCGAATTGGGCGTATGTGCTGCCAGATGGCGGCGCCGATAGCGTAAAGATCACCGTACGCGATAGCGCCGGCCGCGCCGTTTACACCACTGAAGATCAACCGATCACAGAGGGCGAGCATTTGTTCACTTGGAATGGCGTGAAGACCAATGGTGAGACCGCCGCGGATGGCGTGTATACGATTGAGATCGAAGCGCAGGCGAACGGCGAAGATGTCGACACCATCGTTCGCGTTCGAGAAACCATCATGGGCGTAGATTTCTCAGGAACATCGCCTTCGATCATCACACCATCGGGCATGCGGACGTTCGACAAGATCAGATCCGTGCTCGGGTGATTGAATAAAAGCGCTAGCCGAACGCCGGCGCTCACAACACGCGCAGAAGCGCTCCATTCGCAACTATTGATGCCGCGGCGCGAGCAACGCCCGGCGATGGAGCTGGACTATGTCTATCTATACCGCACTGCGCGCGGGCGTCTCTGGCCTCACCGCCAACTCGAGCGCGCTCGCCGCCATCTCCGACAACATCGCCAACGTGAACACTGTTGGCTACAAGCGCTCGGGCGTGGAATTCTCCGCGCTCGTCAACGCGCAGAATTCCAACACGACGTACAACGCAGGTGGCGTGCTGCCGCTGACGCGTCAGCAAATCTCGCTGCAGGGCTCGCTTGAGCAATCGCGCTCAACGACGGACTTGGCGATTTCGGGCGACGGCTTCTTTATCGTTTCGCCAAACTCGAGCCAGCTTTCGAATGGCGGCTCGGTGTTGTTCACGCGCGCCGGTTCATTCACGATCGACGCCGATGGCTACATGGTCAACGCGCAGGGCATGTATCTGCAAGGTTGGCCGGTCAACAGCGACGGCAGCGTTATCTCCTCGCCCACGTCGCTGTCGGCGATCGAGCCGATCAACATCTCGGGCGTCGGCGGTTTGGCTGAAGCGTCAGCCAATGTACGCCTGAACGCGAACTTGAACTCGGACCAGACCGCCTATGCCGCTGCCTACACGGCCGGCGATCTCGCGCTGGGCAACGTCACGCCGCATTTCGAGAGTTCGCTCGAAGTCTATGACTCGCTCGGCGCGCCGCGCACGATCTCGTTCGGCTTCCTGAAGACGGGCCCGAACCAGTGGGAAGTTGAAGTCTATGCCCGCCCGGACTCGAACATCACAGGCGGCGGCGCCACAGGCGGTCTGCTGGCGACCGGTCAGGTCACCTACAACACCGACGGTACGGTCAACACGGTCGATCCCGGCCTGGAAAACTTCACCATCAACTGGGCGACCAGCACCGGCGCTGCGCCGCAGGATCTGAGCCTGGACGTGTCTGGCGTGGCCCAAAACGCCAAGAGCTTCGGCATCACCTCAGTCAACGTGGACGGCGTGCCGCCGGGCGATCTCGTCGGCCTCATCCTCGAAGGCGACGGCTTCCTCACGGCGCAATTCTCGAACGGTCGCGCCCGCGCGCTCTATCAAATCCCGCTCGCCACGTTTGTGAACCCGAACGGCTTGGCGCCTGACCGAGGCGGCGCCTTCCGCACCACCTTGGATTCCGGCCTCTACAACATCAACGCCGCAAACGCGGGCGGCGCAGGCCGCATCGTGTCGGGCGCACTTGAAGCGTCGAACGTCGATCTCGCACAGGAATTCACGAACCTCATCACGACACAACGCGCCTACTCCGCCGCGTCACGCATCATCACCACCGCCGACCAAATGCTCGAAGAGCTTCTGATGGTGAAACGCTAAAACAAAAGAACTGAGGTAAGAAACGAGTAAGAGAATCCGTGTACTAATTTAGGACACGCGCCTTATCAGATTTCATCTCTGATCTTAGTCGTTTCTTAGCCCATCCAATCTATGGTGGTGTGGAAGAAACAAGGAGAAAGGCGCCATGCAGAAGCAACGCCGCTATGATGGGATGGTGATGGGTCCTGATGGGAACCCGCTCACTTTGGACGATCTGCCGCCGGCTGGCACCACGCGTTGGGTGATCCGTCGCAAGGCAGAAGTGGTCGCTGCTGTGCGCGGCGGTCTCTTGACGATGGAAGACGCTTGCGCGCGTTACGGCCTCTCTGAAGAAGAGTTCGACGGTTGGCGTAAGTCGATCGAGAAGCACGGTCTGCCGGGTCTGCGCACGACGCGCATCCAGCATTATCGCGGCGCGCCGACTCAATAAGTCGCGCGCGGAGCGCCTCTCCGATCACGCTTTTCTACAGGGCCCTCGCCTCACCGGCGGGGGCCTTTGCGCGCAAACATTATGCTTAACGATCTCTTCACGCCCCGATGGGCAATTTCTGCCGACCGGCGAGATTTGCCCACCTGATTTGGGGCGGTCCCGCGCGTGTTTGCGGACGAGGCTGGGGCGTGAACGGATTTTTCGATCTGATTCTGAAAGCGGGACCGACGCGGCTGATCGCGGCGCTCGGCATCACGGCTGTCGCCGCCGCCCTCATCTTCACGCTCGTCGTGCGCATGGGCGCCGAAGAGAAAGCCCTGCTCTTCTCTGGCGTGGAGATGCGCGAAGCCGGCGAGATCACGCAGCGCCTGGAAGCCGCCGACATTCCCTACGAGCTGCGCGGCGACGGCTCTTCGATCTTCGTGGCGCGCTCGCGCGTGCTGGAAGCGCGGATGATGCTGTCAGCCGAGGGCCTGCCCTCTCAGGGCTCGATCGGCTATGAGATTTTCGACGAGCCGGATGCGCTCGGCCAAACCCAGTTCCAGCAGAACATCAACCGCCTGCGCGCACTCGAAGGCGAGCTGGCGCGCACCATCGGTTCGCTCGACGGCATCGCCGCAGCGCGTGTGCACTTGGTGTTGCCGGAGCGGCAATTGTTCTCGCGCGAAACTGAGCAGCCCTCCGCGTCGATCGTGCTGCGCCTACGCCGCGACGAACTCAACGCCAGCCAAGTGCGCGCCATCCGAAATTTGGTGGCCAGCGCCACGCCGGGGCTGACCACAAGCCGCGTAACGATCGTCGATGAGACGGGCCGCCTGCTCGCTGCCGCGCAAACCGAAGAAGGCGCGGTCGCGGAAGGCATCGATTCCCGCCAGACGGCGATGGAAGAGCGCGTGCGCCGCACGGTGACGGACATTGTTGAAGGCGTCGTCGGCCAAGGCAATGCACGCGTGCAAGTCACGGCAGAAATGGATTTCAACCGCGTCAGCGAAACATCCGAGCGCTTCGATCCTGAAGGTCGCGTGGTGCGCTCGACCTCGACGACGGAAGAAACCTCCTCCAGCGGCGATCGCCCGCAGGCCGCAACAGCCGGCGCAAACGTGCCAGACCCAACAGGCGCGGGCTCCGGCGACGGCGCGCAGGATACGAATGAATCGAGCCAAGAAACCGTCAATTATGAAATTTCGCGCACCACGCGCACGGAAGTGAGCGAGGGCGGACGCATCCGCAGGCTCTCGGTTGCGGTCGCCGTTGACGGTGTGACAACGCCGGGCGCTGACGGCGCCGAACCGAGCTACGCACCCCGTTCGGAAGAAGAGATGCAGCGCCTGCTCGCGTTGGTGCGCTCGGCCGTCGGCTTCAACGCCGAGCGCGGCGACGTGGTCGAAGTCGTCAACACACAATTCGCGCGCATGCCGGTGGGCGAAGAGCCGGCCGAGCCGGGCTTCCTCGACAATTTCGATACGATGCGGATCATCGAGCTGGTTGCGGCTCTCATGGCCTCACTTGCGTTCGTCTTCTTCGTACTGCGCCCGCTGATCACCGGCCTGATGCGTGGCGGCCAAAACGCGCCGGCCAGTTTGCCGGGCGCCGCGCCCGCGCTGCCCGGCCCTGCCGGCGCCGCGGCAGCCCTGCCGCCGCCCGAACCCGAAGACGACGCGATCGATATCGCCCAGATTCAGGGTCGCGTGCGCGCATCGTCCGTCAAGAAGGTCGCCGACGTGGTTGAGAAGCACCCCGATGAATCGGTGCAAATCATTCGCGGCTGGCTCAACAACGCGTTGTAATCATGAACGCTGTCGCCAAACCCGCTGCGACCGAAGTCGCCAAGCCCGCAGCAACCGAGGGCAAGCCGGATATTTCGCGCTACACCGGCGCGGAGAAAGCCGCGATCATCCTCATGTGCCTTGGCGAAACCGCCAAGCCGCTCTGGGAGATGCTCGACGAAGAAGAAATCAAGGAAGTCTCGCAAGCGATGTCGTCGCTGGGCTTGGTGCCTGCGGCGACGGTCGAGACATTGGTGATCGAGTTCGTGACGAAGATGTCCGGCTCGGGCGCACTGATGGGCTCCTACGAGCAGACGCAACGCATGCTGCAGGCCTTTCTCCCGAAGGAGAAGGTCGAGACACTGATGGAAGAAATCCGCGGCCCGGCCGGCCGCAACATCTGGGACAAGCTGGCCAACGTCAACGAGACCGTGCTCGCGAGCTATTTGAAGAACGAATACCCGCAAACGGTCGCGGTCGTGTTGGCGAAGGTGCGGCCGGAACACGCGGCAAAGGTACTCGCCGAGCTGCCGGAAGACTTCGCCGCCGAGTGCGTACAACGCATGTTGGCGATGGAGCCGGTGCAGCGCGAAATTCTGGAAAAGATCGAGCTCACGCTGCGTACGGAATTCATGTCGAACCTGGCGCGCACCTCCAAGCGCGACAGTCACGAAATGATGGCCGAGATTTTCAACAATTTCGACCGCGCTACTGAAGGTCGCTTCATCGGCGCGCTCGAAGAACGCAATCGCGAAGCCGCCGACCGTATTCGCGCGCTGATGTTCGTGTTTGAGGACCTGAACAAACTCGACGCAGGCGGCGTGCAAACATTGTTGCGCTCGGTCGACAAATCCGATCTCGCCATCGCGCTGAAAGGCGCGTCGGATGCGCTGCGCACCCTCTTCTTCTCCAATATGTCCGAACGCGGCGGCAAGATTCTGAAGGAAGAAATGGCCGGCATGGGTCCGGTGCGGTTGAAGGATGTCGATGCCGCGCAGACGCGCATGGTCGCGCTGGCCAAGGACCTCGCGGCGCGCGGCGAGATCGTCTTGTCCGACGGCAAGGCCGAAGACGAGCTGATCTATTGATGGCCAACATTCGCAAATACGCCTTCGACACTGAGTTCACGCCGGATGGCGGCATCCTCAGTACGGCGCCGAAGAAGTTCGAGGCCGAAGAGGTGGAGGCTGAACGGAAAGCTGCGTACAAGAAGGGCGCCGATGACGCGCTCGCCGCAGCGGAGCGACAAACGGCGGCGGCGCTGCAAGCGCTCGCCGACAAGATGACGACGATCATCACCAAGCTCGAGGGCGAAAGTCGCGCGATGCGCGAAGAGGCGGCGCGTGTGGCGCTGGCGGCCTCCCGCAAGATCGCCGGCGCAGCCCTCGACGCCTATGGCGAAGAGCGCGCGATCAGCGCGATCGAAGCCGTGATGGATTCGCTGCGGCACAATCCGCGCCTGATCGTGAAGCTGGCGCCCGAAGCCTGCGAGACATTGAAGCCGCGCATCGAGGCGATGGCCGATCAGCATGGCTATGGCGGCGCTATCTTGGTGCGGGCGCAGCCAGGCATGCGCGCGGGTGAAGTGAGCATCGATTGGTCGGACGGGATCATCAGCATGAACCCGGACGACACCGCCAAACACATTGAAGATTTGATCGAAGCCGCGCTTGCGGCCCCGACGACGCATTCGTGAGGACGACATGAGTGATTTGAAGCTCGACGAATTTGCGCCAACACCGATGGACACGCCCGTCGGCGAGAGCATGGAGCGCTCCGCGTCCGATCTCGCCGCCGTCTATGACGTGCCGGTGAACATCCAAGCGGTGCTCGGCCGTTCCAGCATGGAAGTCGCGTCCCTGCTCCGTCTCTCGCGCGGCTCGGTGATCGAACTCGATCGCAAGGTTGGCGAGGCGATCGACATTTACGTGAACAACCGCCTCGTGGCGCGCGGCGAAGTTGTTGTCGTCGATGATCGCCTGGGCGTGACCATGACGGAAATCATCAAGGACGGCGATTCCGCCTAAGGGTCGGGATCTCGAGGAGAATGAGTATGCGTTTGCTGATCGTTGGCCCGCTCGGAGGACAAATCTCCGCCGCCACGCAGATCGCCATGAAGCATGGCGCCAAGGTCGCGCATGTCGATACGATCGAACAAGCAACAACAGCCTTGCGCGCCGGCAAGGGCGCCGATCTGCTCATGGTAGATGCGCGGCTCGATATCGCGGCGTTGATCGCGGCGAACGAGGCCGAACATATCGTCGTACCGGTGGTGGCCGCGGGCGTCGGAATCGATCCGATGATGGCGGCGCGTGCGATCCGCCAAGGCGCGCGCGAATATATCTCCCTGCCGCCGGATGCAGAGCTGATCGCCGCCGTACTCGCGGCCGTCTGCGACGACGATAAGCCCATGATCGTCGAAGACGCGGCGATGAAACAGGTGATCGCGCTCGCCGACCAGATCGCAGGTTCGGACGCCTCGATCATGATCACCGGCGAGAGCGGCGTCGGCAAGGAAGTCGTGGCGCATTACGTGCACAAGAAGTCCAAGCGCAAAGATAAGCCGTTTATCGCCGTGAATTGCGCAGCGATCCCGGAGCAATTGCTGGAGAGCGAATTGTTCGGCCACGAGAAAGGCGCCTTCACCGGCGCTGTGGCGCGACGCATCGGCAAGTTCGAGGAAGCAGATGGCGGCACGCTGCTGCTCGACGAAATCTCGGAGATGGATCTACGGCTGCAATCGAAGTTGCTGCGCGCATTGCAGGAACGTGTGATCGATCGTGTCGGCGGATCAAAGCCGGTGCCGGTGAACATCCGCATCCTGGCCACGTCAAACCGCGACATGAGCCAGATGGTGCGCGCCGGCGAATTCCGCGAAGACTTGCTCTATCGCCTCAACGTCGTGAACTTGCGCATTCCGCCACTACGCGAGCGCAAGGACGACGCGGCCGCTCTGTCGCAATTCTTTATCGACAAATATGCGCGTGCGAACGGCCGCCCTGCCCGCCGCTTGTCCAAGGAAGCGCTGGCCCAAGTCCAAGCGCATTCGTGGCCGGGGAACGTGCGCGAGCTCGAAAACGCGATGCACCGCGCGGTTCTGCTGGCGAACAGTGAAGATGTCGGCGCCGACGCGATCCGTGCGCCGGACGGCGCCCCGGTTGGCGCACGTGATGCAACCGGTGCTGCGATCGAAGCGGCGCAGGAAGCGGCGCGCCATCTGGTCGGTCGTACGGTCGCGGAAGTGGAGCAGGATCTAATCCTGGAAACGCTGACGCATTGCCTTGGCAATCGCACGCATGCCGCACACATCCTTGGCATTTCGATCCGCACGCTGCGCAACAAGCTGAAGCAATATTCGGACGAAGGCCTGCGCATCCCGCCGCCGCCGACCGGTCAAGCTGCCTAACAAAGAAACGACAACTAAATGACTGACGCAGCGCAACCTCAGGGCCAGGCACTTTCGTTCGACATTCTGCGTGGCTTTGTCATGCGCGGCGAAATCGGCTTGGCCGTTGGCGTGCTTGGCATTCTGGCGATCATGCTGGTGCCGCTGCCACCGCTGCTGCTGGATTTCCTGCTTGCGATCTCCATCACGTCTTCGATCCTCGTGCTGATGACAGCGTTGATGATCAAGAAGCCACTGGAATTCACCGCCTTCCCGGCCGTGCTGCTGCTCACCACGCTGCTGCGGTTGGCGCTGAACATCGCGACAACGCGTTTGATCCTGGGCAACGGCCAAAGCGGTGAACATGCGGCGGGCGACGTGATCGCGGCGTTTGCGCAATTCGTCATGGGCGGCGAATTCGTGATCGGCGTGATCGTGTTCGCGATCCTGGTGATCGTGAACTTCGTCGTTATCACCAAGGGTTCGACGCGCATCGCCGAAGTCGCGGCGCGCTTCACCTTGGACGCGATGCCCGGCAAACAGATGGCGATCGACGCCGACCTTTCCGCTGGCTTGATCAACGACACGCAGGCGCGCGAACGCCGCAAGGCGCTCGAAGACGAAAGCGCATTCTTCGGCGCGATGGACGGCGCCTCGAAATTCGTGCGCGGTGATGCGATCGCGGGCTTGTTGATCGTGTTCATCAACATCATCGGCGGCATCATCATCGGCGTCGTTTCGCACGGCATGGATTTCGCCGAGGCCGGCCACACCTATACGCTGCTCACGGTCGGCGACGGCCTGGTGTCGCAAATCCCCGCGCTCATCATCTCTGTCGCCGCAGGCCTGCTGGTGACGAAAGCCGGCGTCGATGGCGCAGCGGACAAGGCGCTGGTGAAGCAGCTCGCCTCCTACCCTGTCGTGCTGGGCGTAGTTTCGGCGTGCGCGTTCGCGATGGGCATTCTGCCGGGCATGCCGATCATTCCATTCTGGATCTTGGCAGGCGCATCGGGCCTGCTCGCGTGGCGCTTGCGTGAAGCGAGCCGCGTGACGGCGGAAGCGGCGGCTGTTGCTGCGGCCTCGCCCGCTGAAGCGCCGATTGAGGAAACACCGCAAGCATCGCTGGCGATGGACGATGTGCGCATCGAACTCGGCTTCTCGCTGCTGCCACTGATCAACGATGTCCAAGGCCGTCGCCTCACCGATCAGATCAAGGCGTTGCGCAAAACGCTGGCGCAAGAATACGGCTTCGTGATGCCGAGCGTGCGCATCCTGGACAACGTGCAACTCGCCGCCGATCGCTACCAAATCCGCATTCGCGAGATGGAAGCCGGTGAAGGCAAGCTGAAGATGGGCGGCCTGTTGGCGATGGATCCGACTGGCGCCGGCATCGCCATTCCGGGCGACAAAGTGAAAGAACCGGCATTCGGCCTCGACGCGGTGTGGATCGACGAGCGCGCGCGCGAAGAAGCGAGCTTCCGCGGCTACACCGTGGTTGATCCGGCCACCGTGCTCGCAACGCACCTCACCGAGATCATCAAGGAGCACATGAACGAGCTGCTCACGTTCTCGGAAGTGAAGAAGCTTGTGAAAGAGCTGCCGAAGGACACGCAGCAATTGCTCGACGACGTCGCGCCAGCGCATATCTCATGGTCCGGCGTGCAGCGCATTCTGCAAAACTTGCTCAAAGAGCGCGTTTCCATTCGCGATCTCGGTGCGATCATCGAGGCGATCGCCGAAGCGGCGCCGGCGATGCACGATCTGGTGCTCATCACCGAGCACGTCCGCGCCCGCCTCGCGCGCCAGATCTGCCACCAGCATCGCAACGGCGAAGGATCGCTGCCGATCATCTCGCTCTCACCAACTTGGGAGCAGGCATTCTCGGAATCGGTCGTGGGCGAAGGCCAAAGCCGCCAGCTCGCTTTGCCGCCGTCGAAGCTTCATGACTTTGTCGCCGACGTGCGCTCTGCGTTCGAGCGTGCGGCGAAGGCTGGCGAAACACCGGTGCTGCTCACCTCCCCTGGCATCCGCCCCTTCGTGCGCTCGTTGATCGAACGCTTCCGCCCGTCAACGGCCGTGCTCGGCCAAGGCGAAGTGCATGCGAAGGTGCGGCTCAAAGCGATGGGCCAAGTCTGAGCCGCAGCATCACTCGCAATTAAGCGCGCGTTAACCAAAAGAACTAGCCGCGCTAACGGTAAGTGAACCCTTATCAGCGCATATCGAGGCATGACCGGCGCAACCGCCATGTCCGAAACGCCGCTGCCGCGCACGCGCGCAGCGCCGATTTACGCCGTCGCTTCCGGTAAGGGCGGCGTCGGCAAGACGTGGCTGTCGACCATGCTCTCGATCGCGTTCGGCCGTGCGGGCCATCGTTCGCTGCTGGTCGATTGCGATCTGGGCTTGGCGAACGTCGACGTGCAGCTCGGCATCCGCGCGCAGCACGACCTCGCTTCCGTCATTCGCGGCTTTCATGAACTGAACGCGGCGGTGACGCCGGTGTTGGGCGGTCCGGGTCGCAATGGCGGCTTCGATCTGATCGCAGGCCGTTCTGGCACCGGCGAACTCGGCGCCACCAAGATTGAAGAAGTCGCGCGCATCGCCAACGCGCTGAAGCTGCACGACATCTCGGCGCACTACGACCGCATCATTCTCGATCTCGCCGCCGGCATCGACCCGACCGTGCTGCGCTTTGCGCGCGCCGCGGACAAAATGATCCTGGTGACGAACGAAGAACCGACGGCGCTGACTGATGCCTACGCCATGATCAAGGTCATGCGCCTGCAAGGGTCGCAGATCGTGCCGTGGGTCGTCGTCAATCAGGCCGAGAACCGGATGAAGGGCAAAAAGGTCTTCGACCAATTCGCCCTCGCCTGTAACGAGTATCTGGGCTTCAAGCCGAAATTCGCCGGCGCAATCACCCGCGACCCGCGTGTGCCTGATTCAATCCGCGCACAAACACCGCTGCCGATCCGCCATCCGCAGAGCCAGGCGTATGAAGACGTTATCCGCGTTGTGGAAACGCTGAACGCCGGCGTCTAGCCGTTCGGCTGCCGCGCCGCCCGCATCGTCGCGAACTCATCCAGCTCCGCGGACTCGCGCTTTTCCTGCGTGAGCTTTTGGCGCCTCTCCTCAAGCTCGATCAGCCGTTCGAATTTGCGCGCTTCGACGTGTGCTTCCGCGATCAAGGTACGCAGACGCTCGATCTCCTCATTGATCACCACGCGTTCGGCTTCGAGCGCGCGGCGACGCTGGGCGGCAAGCACAGCGAAGCCACTATAGGCTCGCGCGGAATCGTAATCGAGCATGGCGAGCTGCTGTTCTGCGCGCAGCGTCTGCTCGTGGCCAAGCATACGCTCCTCGCAATCGCGCAGACGCGACATCTGATCGGCCAAAGCGCGTTGCAGCGTGTCGAGATCGCGACGCGCGAGCTTCAGGAGGGTGCGGAAAGCCTTCATTGCAGCGCCTCAGCAAGCATGGCGAAACTCTCATCGAAACTGGTTTGCTCGTGGCGGCCTTGGCTGAGCAGACGCTCCAACGCCGGGCGCACGCGCACGGCTTCGTCCACTTGCGGATCGGCGCCCGGCTTATACGCGCCAATGCGGATCAGCTCTTCCATCTCTTCGTAGAGCGAAAGCGACGCACGCGCGCGCGAGAGCAGCGCATTTTCCTCGTCCGTGTGACACATCGGCATGAGACGCGAGATGCTCTTCAGCACGTTCACGGCCGGATAGCGGCCGCGCTCGGCGATTGCGCGTTCCATGACAATGTGGCCGTCGAGAATACCGCGCACGGCGTCGGCGATCGGTTCGTTGTGATCGTCACCATCAACGAGCACAGTGAAGAGCGCGGTGATCGACCCCTTCTCGCCTTCGTGTCCAGGCCCAGCGCGCTCGAGCAGCTTGGGCAATTCGGCGAAGACGGACGGCGTGTAGCCCTTGGTCGTCGGCGGCTCGCCGACCGAGAGGCCAATCTCGCGCTGCGCCATTGCAAGACGGGTGACGGAATCCACCAGCAGCAACACATCCAAGCCTTCGTCGCGGAAATGTTCGGCGACAGCGCAAGCCATGTGCGGCGCGAGGCGACGACGGGCGGCGGCTTCGTCCGACGTGGCCACAACGACAACGGACCGCGCACGGCCCTCTTCGCCTAACGTATCCTCGATGAATTCCTTCACCTCGCGGCCGCGCTCGCCGACCAGACCGATCACGATGACATCCGCCTTGGCGCCGCGCGCCAACATCGACATCAGCACCGACTTACCGACGCCGGAGCCCGCGAACACGCCCATGCGTTGTCCACGGCAGAGGGCGGCAAACATGTTGAGGCAGCGCACACCGACATCCAGTCGATCGCCCACGCGCGCACGGCCATGCGCGGATGGCGGCGCGGCCCGCACGAGGCGCGGTTTCAAGCCTTGCGGAAGCGGCCCTGCGCCATCCACAGGCTGACCGAAGCAATCGATGACGCGGCCAAGCCACGCGCGCGACGGGCGCACCATCGGCGCTGAACCTTCGAGCGTGACGCGGGCGCCGGGGCGAATGGCTTCGATCGAATCATAAGGCGCCAGCAAAGCGCGATCGCCGCGGAAGCCGACGATCTCGCCGCGTGTGATCTGCGATCCGTGAATCGTCGCGCGCGCGCCGAGCGCCAGCGCTTCCTGCGGGCCGGTCGCTTCGACCAGGAACCCTGACAGACCTGTCACGCGCCCTTCGAAGCGGCGCGGATCGAGTGCGTCGATGTCTGCAGCGATGCGTGAGAGAAGTGTTGGCATTGAGCCCGCGTGTTTCCTCACACCTTCTGCATTTTTATGGTGAACCAAAACCTAATGCGCAGCGCTTGTGCTGCATGGCTCGTTCGTGCGCCGATTCAAAACGTCGCGGTTAAAAATGTGTTCTAGTCCGTTTGTGACTCTTGCTCGCACACGCGAACACTGATTCACACGTCTTAACGGAAGTTGCTGAGGGCGGGCGCAAACAAACAAAGCAAGCGCGCAGGTAAGAAATCTTACCGCCGTTAACGTTTTAATCACGGGTCGCAACGATTCTGTGGATTAACGTTGCCGAGATGTTGCGCCGACGGGGAGCATGTAATGCGAGTCTTGTTGATTGAAGACGATAGCGCGACGGCGCAGGGCATTGAGCTGATGCTCAAGTCCGAAGGCTTCAACATCTACTCAACGGATCTTGGCGAGGAAGGTATCGACCTCGGTAAGCTCTATGATTACGACATCATCGTGCTCGACCTCACATTGCCCGACATGCACGGATACGAAGTGTTGAAGCAACTCCGGGTCGCGCGGGTGAACACCCCGATCCTGATCCTCTCGGGCACCGCCGATATCGACACGAAGGTCCGCGGCCTCGGCTACGGCGCCGACGATTACATGACCAAGCCCTTCAACAAGGACGAGCTGATCGCCCGCATCAACGCAATCGTCCGCCGCTCGAAGGGTCACGCTCATTCCGTTATCAGAACGGGCGACATCACCGTGAACCTCGACGCCAAGACCGTCGAAGTCACCGGCCAGCGCGTCCATCTGACGGGCAAAGAATACCAAATGCTGGAGCTGCTCTCGCTCCGCAAAGGCACGACCCTCACCAAAGAGATGTTCCTGAACCATCTCTATGGCGGCATGGACGAGCCGGAACTGAAGATCATCGACGTGTTCATCTGCAAGCTACGCAAGAAGCTGGCGGCGGCCACGGGCGGCGAGCACTACATCGAGACGGTGTGGGGCCGCGGCTATGTCTTGCGCGACCCGCAAGAGATGGGCTCGACGGCGACCGTGACGTCGGGCGTCGCGGCGGCGTAACCGCCCTCCTCGCTTACAATTGAATCGCCACAACGGCTCATGCGGATGCGCGTGGGCCGTTGTTCGTTTAGGGTCGGCGCCATGATGGATCGCCGCTCTCTTTTACTGGCTGGCGCCAGCGCGCTTTCGGCTTGCGCGACAGCGCCGCCTGCTGGCGAACCGATGAGCGATGGCGATTTCCGCGTGCTGGTCGACGGATGGGCGCAAGCTGATCGGCGCGAGCGCGCGGTTGAGATCGCGGCGTTCGATCCACAACGGCTAAGCGCCGAGGGGCGCATTCTCTATGACGCGATTGCGCAAGGTTCGCAGGCCGATGGTTTGCTCGCGGCGTTTCCGTGGGGGCGCAGCGGCACGCCATACGTCGTCAGCCACCGCTACGGTGCGTACCGCCGCGCGAATGCGAGTGCGGCGGCGATCGATGCGGAGACCACGCAACTCCGTGCTGACGCCGATGCAGGCATAATAGCGCCAGGCGCTGTGCTCGACGCCGCGATTGCGGCGGTCGACGCGGCGGCGGGGCGCGCAAGCGGCGCGGCGGCCGATGCAATGCGTCGGCAAAGTGCTGCATTGGCCGCGCTGCGCCCGCGATCGCGGATCGAGGCCGGCGTGTGGGCGCTGCCGGGCGGCGCCGATTTCTATGAATTGGCCCTGCAATTTCAGCTCGGCGAAGAGATTTCGCCGCGCACCACGCATCGGCAGGCGCAGGCTTATTGCCGCGAGCTGCAGCGCGAGGCCGATACGCTGCTGCGCACGCAAGGGCTGACGCGCGGCTCCGTGGGCGAGCGTTTGCGCGCGTTCGGAGCGGATGAGCGGCAGCTTTATGCGGACAGCGCCGACGGTAAAGCGCATGCCGTGGCCGACATGAACGCGGCGCTCGCGCGTTTGCGACCCTTGCTGCGCGACGTGTTGGATGGCGCAGATGCGCCCGCCGAGGTGCGACTCGTGCCGCCGGAGGCGGAAGCGGACGGCATGGCCGGTCGGCGCGAGGGCGGCGTGTATCACGTCGACTTTGGCGCGATCCGATCGCGACCGCGCTGGACGCTGGCGACCGTCGCGTATCACGAGCTCGTACCCGGCCACATTCTGCAAGCGCCATTCGAGCACGCCGCACAAGCGCCTGCACTGCAGACACGCTACGCGAGCGGCTACAGCGAAGGCTGGTCGATCTATGCGGAGCGTTTGGCGGATGAGGTCGGCGCCTACGCCGACGATCCCGCGAGCCGCATCGGCTATCTGCAATGGATGCTGTTTCGCTTCGGCCGCATCGTCGCGGACACCGGCATTCATGCGATGCGCTGGAGTCGCGAACGCGCGGTGCAGGAGCTGCGCGACCTGCAAGGCGACAGCATCGCATTCGTGAGCATCGAGGAAGACGTATTGCGCATGTGCGCCCAACCCGGCGCGGCGGCGGCGCAAGGGCTGGCGGCGATGCGGATTGCAGAACTACGCACGCAAACGCGGCGCCGCTTAAGCGCACGCGATTTCCACGCGGCGATGCTGCGCCACGGCCCCCTCTCCCCACCGAGCTTGGCGCAAGCGGCACGTGCGGCAGGCGTTCACTAAAAACCCACTTGATTAGGCATTGCCACCGTTGTCATGTGCTCGCATGCACAGCCCGATTTCTCGCCGCACCCTGCTCGCGCTCAGCGCCAGCGCCGCCGCCTTCCCAAGCGCCGCCTGCGCGACAATTCCCGCACCCGCGCCAACATCACACGGCTGGGTGCGTGGGCCATATGGCGGCGCGGGTGGACGGATCGTGCGCGTCACCTCGCTCGCGACGGAAGGTCCAGGCTCGCTGGACGCGGCGCTACGCGAGGAAGGCCCGCGCATCATCGTGTTCGAAGTGGGCGGCGTGATCGATCTGAACGGCGAAGTGCTTGAGGTGCGCCAGCCCTTCGTCACCATCGCTGGTGAAACCGCGCCCGGCCCTGGCGTCACGCTCATTCGCGGCGGCATGCGCATTCGCACGCACAATGTTTTGCTGCGTCACCTCTTTGTCCGCCCTGGCGATGCCGGCCGGGCGCCGCAAAGCGGCTGGGAGATCGACGGGATCGTCACCGAAGCTGGGGCCTATGACGTGATCGTCGATCATTGCTCGATCACGTGGGCGACCGATGAGAATCTTTCCGCTTCAGGCCGCCGCTTTGATGGCGCCACGCCTGCCGAATGGCGCGAAAGCACATCGCATCGGATCAGCTTCACAAACAACATCGTCGCCGAAGGGCTTTCGAACGCGACGCATTCGAAGGGCGAGCATTCAAAGGGCAGCCTGATCCACGACAATGTTCAGGACGTGCTGATCGCGGGCAACCTCTACATGAACAACCGTGAGCGCAATCCGCTGTTCAAAGGCGGCGCCTCGGGGGCGGTGGTCAACAACCTGATCTACAATCCCGGCCGGCGCTTCCTGCACTACAATCTGCACGCCGCCGAATGGGAAGGTCAGCCGCACCAGACCGGCAACATCGCCATCGTAGGCAATGAATTTCGCGCGGGTCCATCAACACCGGCGGAATCGATCGCGATCGCGCTCGGTGGGCAAGGCCCACTTGAGCTGCATGCGCGCGACAATCTCGTCAGTGCTGCGCCGGGCGCTGTAGCCCCTGCTCTGTTCGGGCGCTTTGGCGATGGCGCAGCGCAATTGATCGAAGTCGCCGCGCAAACACCGTGGCCGCAAGGTTTGCAGGCGCAGCCATCGAGCAGCGTCGCTGCCTCGGTGTTGCGCAATGCAGGCGCGCGACCTTGGGCGCGCGATCCGATCGATGCGCGCTTGATCGCGGATGTCGAGGCCGGGCGCGGCGATGTGATCGACAGCCAGAACGAAGTCGGCGGCTATCCGACTTATGCAGAAGTAGGCGCGCCCTTCGATCCCGCGCGCTGGGATTTAGAACGTGGCGTGCCGCGCTAGAGGGCTCGGTACGTCACACGCTTGAAGCGCGCTTCGCCTGCGCCGGCGGTGTAGATCGCCGGGCGCAGACTCAGGAAATCGCCCATCGTGTTGTGGTGATAGCCCGAGACTTCCATCTGCACGCCGTAGCGCGTCCAATTCGCGCCGTCACGTGAATGGTGGATGGTGACGACGTTGCGGTCGTTGCGCAGGCGCAGAAACAATCGGCGGGCATTGTCACCTCCGGGTGCAGCGCCACGGCGCTGCAAGCCATAGCGATGCATGACGAGACCGCGCGCGTCAAAGCCAAGTCCCGCATAGAGGCGGCGATTGTAGAACAGAAGCACGCCCGCTTCGGCGCCGTCATCGACCTCGATCTCAGTCTCTATCTCATAACCGAGATCGCCGCAGATGAAAGCGAGCGGCGAGCAATCACCAGGGTTTGTCCCCTTTCCGCGCATACCGAGACCAAAATCGCCGCGCCGCAAACGCTGCGCTTCGTTCGCGCCCGGATCGTAGAAGGCCCACTGAACGCCCAGACGATCGGTGCTGAAGTCATCGCTGAGCGGCGCGCCGTGATCGGCGCTCAGATGCGGAAGCGGTTTGCGCAATGGGCGCGAAAGATCGCCGCCGCGCGGATTGAACCAGCCGTCGCTCGTCCATTCCGCGGGTTCGAGCAAGGTTTGGCGACCCAGCGTCCAGAACCCGTTTTCGTAGCCATGATAGACAAGATGCCAGCCGCCATCTGGGCCATCGATCAAAGTGGCGTGCCCGCGCGACCACCATTTCTCGCGCGCTGACCACGTGCGCAGGATCGGATTATGCGGGCAATCTTCCCACGGCCCATGCAGCGATCGCGCGCGCGCAGCGATGACCATGTGCCCCGTCGGCGGACCAGCCGTGCCGCCGACGGCGGTGATCATGTAAAAATAGTCGCCGTGGCGCGTGATCTTCGGACCTTCCGGCGAGAAGCTCTCAACGGTCCAATCTTCCGGATAGCGCCACGGATCATAGACATGCTCAACCGCGCCGGCGAGCGAGAGACCATCGGCGCTGAGTTCGACGCGATCGCCACCGCTCAAGAAGAGGAAACGCCGGCCATCTTCTGAAACGGCGTGGCACGGATCGATATGACGCGGCAGACCCAGATCGATCGGCTCGCTCCACGGCCCTTCGATGCTCTCCGCGTGGATCACATAGATCGAGCGATGCTGCGGCGTGCGGGCGGGAATGTAGAGATAATAGCGGCCGTCGTGATTGCAGAGATCCGGCGCCCAGACAGAACCAATCGGCGTGCGCAGCGCCGCTTGTAGCGGCCGCCAATTCACCAGGTCATGCGACGCCCAGATCAACAGACCTGGATACGCGTCAAACGACGAAAACGTCATGTAATAGATGTCGCCGTCGCGGATGATCGACGGGTCCGGACGGTCGCCGGAGAAAATCGGATTGAGAAATGTGCCGTCGCTAAGATCGGCGCGGCGCTGGCCCTCGAAGCCGCGGCGCCATTCAAGATGCGCCCAATCGAGACCAGCGCTGGTGATCTCTCCTTCACGCCGTGGGGCAGTCGGCGCCGCAATTGTACTGGCGCAGCCTGACAATACGCTAAAAGAACTTGCCCCTGCCCCCGCGATAAACAAGCGACGCGTGGTCATGGCGGCAACCTCGAAACATGAAAAGGCCGCGTCACCTTTGCGATGACGCGGCCCTCAATGTGCCTAGTAATTGTAGCGGAAGCCGACGACGAATTCGCGGCCCGTATGCTCGTAGTTCAGGCTGTTCTTGCGCTGGGTGTTGATCCAACGCTCGTCGTACTGATCCGTGAGGTTCAGCGCTTCGAACGAGAAGGTCAGGCGCTCGTTGACATCATAGGACGCCGAGAAATCGACGTTCATCTGCTCGGCCTTGCCCTCCACATCGTTGCCGTTCTGCGCCGGCACCAGCGTCAGATATTCGTCACGATAGGTGCCCGAAACGCGTGCCTCGAAGGGACCATGCTCGTAATAGAGCGTGGCCGACCAGGATGTCGGCGACTGGCCGACAAGCGATTCCGTAACCGTGTTGCCGGTGTTCGGATCGGTAATGTAGTCGAACTCCGACTCGATGCTGGTGTAGTTCAGCACCGTGCCAAAGTCGCTGAACGGCGCTGGCAAGAACGAGAACGGTGTCTGCAGAGTGATCTCGTAACCGGTCAGGTCGCCGCCGGGCGAATTGAGCCAGGACGTCACCTCAAAGATGTCCGCTCCCGTCACGCCAACCGGCAGCAGATCGAGCGGGAAGCCCGTGTCCGAGTACGGCACGTTACGACGCAGACGCTGGACGAAGCTGTCGATTTCCTTGCTGAAGAAGGCGACCGAGAAAAGCGCTTCGTCATACGGATAATACTCGATGCTCAAGTCGAGATTGGTCGATCGGATCGGGTCGAGAAACGGATTGCCCGTGTTCAGCGTCAATCCAGGAGGGCTGGCGTCCACCGAGCCGCCGGGCGTCAAAGAGTCGAGCGATGGGCGCGCCATCGTCTTCGCCGCCGCGAAGCGGATGAGCAGATTGTCGACCGGCTCGACCACGAAATTCAACGACGGCAGCGTGTCGCTGTAGGAATTTTCAACGGTAATTTCGTTGCCGCTGAGAATGCCGGTGGAGGTCAAATTGGTCTCGACATAACGCACACCGACATTGCCGCGTACGCCGATGCCGGCGAGTTCCGTATTCCAATCGAGCTGGACATAGGCGCCGTTCGAACGCTCGTATGCTGAGCGCGTCTCGGCCGGGTGCGGCGCCAGGCGGAAGTCACCGTAGGAATTGATGCAATTGCAGTCGAAGTCGATGATGTTGTTGAGCGCGTTGAGATCCGGCACGACCCACGTTGTCGGCGTGCCGGCCGGCAGATCCATGCCGCTGCCGAAGCCGGTCACTGTCGTCGAGTAGTCGGCGATGGTGTAGCCGTTGAGCCCCAATTGCGTCAGCACGCTCGCCGGCAAGGCTTCCGACGCACGACGCCATTCCTGGACGTCGAAGCCGAATTCCTTGGTAGATGCGCCGAAGCTCAAGCTCAACGCATCGCTGATCTCATACTCGAAATCGACGCGCGCAGTTTCGTAGGTGTTCAGCGTCTTGTTCGGACGCAGGCGGATAAGAGAAGCGTCACCTGCGGCCGTTGAGGCGCTGTACACCCAATTGGCAGGATTGGTGACGTCGAACCCGTAGTCAAACTCGGGGAGGTTCGGGTCCGAATAATCGTAGGAATAGCCGTCAACGTCGTAGCGCTCGAAGGAGATCGTCGTTTGCTGCGGGTTGCGGCCCATGGCGCGCGACAGGCCGACCAGCGCGCTCATGCTGAAGCGATCGCTAAAGTCGTGCTCGATATTGAGCGAGCTCTGGATGAACTCCGTTTCAAGCAAGTCAATGCGCTGCTCTGAGCGGATATCCACGTCGTTGAACGTGCCGGATACCAGGTTGCGATTGTCATCGAGCACGCCGCTCACAAGATCGACGGCGCGAAGCCCTTGCACGCCGGTTTCACGGGCAAAGCTGATGACTTCGAGGAATTCTTCCGTGCGCTCTTGGCTGAACTGCGCATAGAGCGTGTCCAGCGAAACGCGCGTGGAATCCGCAGGGTCCCATTGCAGAGCAAGCGTCGCGCCAAGCCGCTCGCGATCATAGCCGATGCGGCCATAGCGCGGGATGCGCGGGTGCGAGCCGTTGGCGGCGGCGGTTCGCGCAGCGGCGCCGACGAGCACGTTGCCATCGGCGTCGGTGATGGTGCCGACCGATTGGTAGCAACGCGTTATGTTAACGTAGTTCGGACCAGCGCAGCCGTCGTCGGCTGGCACGCGGAAACGACCCGAGCTTGAGCCCTCTTCAAACGTATTGCGGTTAGCGACCGCGATCGAGAACAGCGCGCCTAGATCACCATCCAGCCAGCGATTGCTGATCAGGAAGGTCGCGCGCGGATCGGTTTGTTCAGACAAATCGTTGTGCGAAGCTTGGCCGCCGAACGCCAACTCAAAGCCATCGAAATCGAACGGACGCGCGGTGCGCAGACCGACCGTGGCGCCAAGCGAGCCTTCATCGGCCGCCGCCTCCTGGGACTTGGACACCGTGACGTTGTTGAAGAGTTCAGAAGCGAAAACGCTGAAATCGAATTGACGGTTGCGGTTGGCGCGGCCGTCACGACCGCCGGTCGTGGCCAATGCTTCCATGCCGTTGAGCTGAACGCGGACGAAATCGGCGCTCAAACCGCGCACGTTGATGGAGCGGCCTTCGCCGCCGTCGCGGTCAATCTGAACGCCCGGCACGCGCTGGAGCGATTCAGCGAGGTTCAGGTCGGGGAAATCGCCGATGTCTTCGGCGCTGATGGAATCCACGATGGTCGTGGCGTCACGCTTGATGTCGATTGAGGCCGCGAGCGAGCCACGGAAACCCGTGACGACGATTTCTTCTTCTTCGGCTGCCTCGTCCTGAGCGAAAGCGACGCCGCCTACACCCATGCCGACGGCCATGCTGAGCGCGGCCAACGACGTGCCGCTCAAAGTCCAACGCTGTTTATTCGACGACTTCACCGCCATCACGCTCCCTCCCCGACAGGCTGGACGATCGGCGGTTTCCCACCCTCTCCGGCCGCGTTTCGATCCCATGACACCGTTTTCTTGGTCTTTGCCACCGGTGTCTATTTCACGAATAGGACACGAAATGTCCCCTTGGCAAGCTCAATCCTCCCTTTTGGCGAAACTCTGCCCCTTCTCTGTTGCGTTTGCGCCCCACTTGGGCTGGCGCCAGGTTACAGCGCCTCGTGCGCAACGCGTCCATCCGATACCGTCAACACGGCCCGCGCCGTTGAAATCATGGGCGCTTCGGCATTCATGAGGTCGATCGAGAAGGCGCTGACGTCCGCGCGTTTGCCCACCTCGATCGTGCCCCGCTCAGCCTCGGCAAAGCACGCAAAGGCCGGCGCCCAGGTAAGCATGCGTAACGCTTCCGCGCGACCGACAGCTTGGTCCAGCCGCCAATCGTCGCCGGCGAAACCGTTGAGGTCATGGCGGTACGCTGCCGCGTAAAACTCAATCAGCGGATCGCCCTTCTCCACGGGCGCGTCGCTGCCCGCCGCGATGATTGCGCCGCTATCAAGCAACGACCGCCACGCGTATGCGCCCGCGAGCCGATCGGGACCAAGACGTGACGGCGCAAAATGCAAATCGCTGATCGCGTGTGAGGGCTGCATGGACGCGATCACGCCTTGGGCTGCGAAACGCGGAATGTCTTCGCGCGCGAGCACCTGCGCGTGCTCAATCCGCCAGCGCGCGGCGCGTGAAGCGGCTGCATCATTGGCGAACACGTCGCGGTAAGCGTCAAGCACCAAGCGATTGCCGCGATCGCCAATGGCGTGCGTGGCCACTTGCACATTGCTTGCACGCGCGCGCGTGAGGAACGCGCGGAGCTGATCTGGCGGCGTGACAAGCAAGCCATCGCTATGCGCGTCCGAGTACGGGGCGAGCAATGCAGCGCCGCGTGAGCCCAGCGCACCGTCCATGTAGAGCTTCACGCCGCGCACAGAGGCATTGCCGATAGCGAAAGCCCCGCGCTGAAAGACGATCTCGGAATCTTCGGGCGTCAGGTAAATATCGGTGTGGATTGGCGCTTCGCCTGCGGCCGCGAATTCCTGCAACAGCATGGCTTCCGCGAGGCTTGTGCTCATATTGGACGCGCCCGTCCAACCGCGCGACGCGTAGAGCCGCAACGCTTGCGCCAGCGCTTCACGCTGCATGGCGGGCGTGGGCGCCGGCAGACGGCTTTGCACCAGGCTCGTCGCGTTATCGATCAGCATGCCGGTGGCGCGACCTTGCCCATCGCGCTCAATGCTGCCGCCAGCAGGATTTGCGGTGCTCGCATCAATGCCCGCGAGCGCGAGTGCTGCGCCGTTGACGACACCAGCATGCCCGTCGACGCGCTCCAGAAACACGGGGCGATCGCCGACGATGTCGTCAAGATCAGCGCGATTGGGAAAGCGGCGCTCGGGCCAATGGGTTTCGATCCAGCCGCGGCCGTAGATGGCGCCTTCGCGATGCGAGGCCGCATAGGTGCGCAAGCGCTCACGCAGTGCAGCGATTGACTCAACGCCAACCAGATCGAGCACCATCGCCGCCATGCCGACGCCGCCGAGATGGCAATGAGCATCCTTAAAGCCGGGATAGGCTGCCGCGCCCGCAAGATCGAGTACACGCGCGCCGCGCGCGTTGGCGCTGACATCCGCGAGAGAGCCGAGCGCAACGAAGCGGCCATCGCGAATGCGCAATGCTTCAACGCGCGGATTGGCGCTCACGCCTGTATAGATCGGGCCGCCATGAATGATGAGATCGGGCGCTGCCTTAGCATGCGCACAGCCAGCGGCCAGCACGCCAAATGCGACGCCGCCAAAATCTCTACGGTTCCAATTGCGCATGCCGATCTCCCCTGTCGCACTAGGGGTAATCAGAGACGCGCGAAGCGCAAGCTTAAGTCGACGGCTCTTCGGTCAGCAGCGGCTCGATGTGGCGCGCGGTAAGATTGCGCAGGCCCTCGAGCACGGCGGCGCGCGCGGCCTGGTCTCCGGCCATATCGGGATGACGCAAAGCGCGCATGGAATCGATGTGCACGCGAATGGTCGCCGCGCGTGTGCCGCTGCGATCCTCGGAATCGAGCAAGGTGCAGAGCGAGTAGGCTGCGGCGCTGAGCTCACTCAGGCCAAAGCTGCCGCTTTCGTTGAATATCTCGTTCGCCAGCAGATACATCGCTTCGTCGCGGGCGGCGTTCGCTGGGCGTGCAGCCATGTTTGCAAGCACGACGAGCTTCTGATCGAGCGCCTGCATGCAGGATTCGCGAATGCTTTCGAGCGCTGCGCTCGCCTTGCTCAGTGCTTGGCCGACGCTGACGCCGCCAGGCGTTTCCAGCAATTTCGCGAGTCGGTTCTCGGGCCGAAAGCGGCGCACCACACTCATATCATCACCCGCTGCGGCTTCATGAAATTATCGATGTCGTCTTGCGACATGTCCGGCCCGCTGGCGGCGCCGAGCGGATCCTTGATGTCGGTTGAGCGACGGCCGTCAGTGTCGGCCGGCAAGCCCTCGAACTTGAAGCGACGATCCGGGCCGATATACGCGCCAGCTTCCACGAACGGGCGCTTATCACGCGCGACCCAGAGGATACGTTGCAACAGCACGTTCGGTGCAATCGGCTTGCTGACGAAGAAATTGGCGCCTGTATCGCGCGCCTGTTTCACGCGTGATACACGCGGGTGGCCGGACATCAGGATCACAGGCGCAAAGCAATTTGGCTCCACCATCGAGGCGCGCAGATTGCGCACCATGGCGTAACCAGCGCCCTCTTCAGCATCAGGGTCGATCAGGATCAGATCGAACGCTTTATGTTTCAACAACTCGCCCGCCTCGCGCACGCTATTGGTGCGATGCGTCTCGGCGACGCCGAAGCCTTTGAGAATCTGGCCGAGTATATCGGCGGCGTGTGTCGTGGTTTCCACCACAAGCACCACGGCCTTGGTGAGATTGATCGCGGCGTTGGGGTTGAGGTCGCCGCTCATGCGGCTAACCCCAAAGGATATCGTCGTCGATATCCTTTGGCTCCGACACAGTGCCGGCGAGACGATCACGCACGTCGGCCAACTTCACACGGCCGAGCGCTTCGGTGACGGACACCGCGCCCAGATTGCCGCCCGCGCGCGCGAGTTCACCGAGAAAATCGCTCACAGCGTGGACGTGTTGCAGCACAAGATCGAGATGTTGCAGCTCGTGCGTCGCCGGCCCGGCCGTCGCGCTATTCTTGACCATGTCGAGGATCGCGGTTTCGAGCAGCAAGCCGCGTTCGTACGCGTGCTGCAACTCGACCGCGGCCGCGGCGAGCACTTCGCCCAGCGGCTGCTGCGCTTCCGCTTCGGCGATCGGCGCTTGGCTTTCTGCAGTGGCGCGCATGGGGTCCCTCAGAACAATTCAATCGCGCCGGCCTCGGCCGGTGCGGGGGTGACGACGGCGGCGCGCTTGCGCTCGGACTTGAAGACTTCGGTGTCGTTCGAGTCCAAGATGAGCTGCGCCATGCGGCCCGATTGCGGCCAGAAGCGAATGCGACGCGGCTTGTCGCCGCCGAGACTCTTGCCGAGGCACGGAATGCCTTCCGCCGCGAGGAATTTCTCGGCGAACTCGGCGTTCTGACGGCCGATGTCGGAAAGCCCTTCAACGACGCGCGCGCCGCCAAACAGCTTGGCAACCAGACGGCCCTTCGAGGCGCCCTTTTGCAACAAACCGTTGATCAGCAATTCCATCGAATAGACGCCATACTTCATACTGTCGTTGCGGCCGTCGTTCGAGCCAGGCAACAGAAAGTGGTTCATACCGCCCACGCCCAACACGGGATCGCGTACACACGCAGCGACGCACGAGCCCAACACCGTGGTGAGCACCACGTTGGGATCGTCGCTGATCTGGAACTGCCCTTGAATGACATGGACCAGACGCTCGCGCGGCGCGGCAGCGGGGGCGAGGCTTGTGTTCAAGAGAGCGCGCCGAACACCGCTTCGATTTTCTGCTTGAGCGAGGCCGTGGTGAATGGCTTCGTCAGATAATTGTTCACGCCGAATTGGATGGCGCGTTGCACAAGCTCTTTGTCCGAGCGGCCCGTGAGCATGATGAACGCGGTCTTCTTCGTCGGCTCGTGCGAGCGGATCGCGCGCAAGAAGTCGAGACCATCCATCTTCGGCATGTTGTAGTCAGAAATCACAAGATGCGCGCCCTTGGTGACGAGCGCCTTCAAGCCCTCTTCGCCATCCGGCGCTTCGTTGACGTCGGTGAAACCGATCTGCTGCAACGCGGACCGGACAAGGGCGCGCATCGTCAATTGATCGTCGACGACAAGCACGCGAATGCTGGACGCGGCGGGCATTAGGCGGCTCCCTTCATGGCATCGGTGCAAAGCTCAAGCACGGCTGCCGATATGCGAGTTAGCGGTAATTGCTTTTCGACCGCGCCAAGTTCATGCGCGGCGCGCGGCATGCCATAGACGACGCAGCTGGCTTCATCTTGGCCGATTGTGCGCGCGCCAGCGTCGCGCATGCGCTTCAGGCCCGCCGCGCCATCGCGGCCCATCCCGGTGAGAATGACGCCCACAGCGCGACCGCCCACAGCAGCAGCGACGCTATCGAACAACACGTCGACCGACGGGCGGTGGCCGTTGACGGCGCCAGACGCAAAGAGCTTGCAGCGCAAATTGGAGCCCGAGCCCTCGACTTTCAGGTGCGCGTCCCCGCCCGGCGCCAGATACACGTGCCCCGGCTGAATCGCCATGCCGTCTTCGGCCTCACACACGGTCGGCGCACACGTCTTATCCAACCGCATCGCAAAATTGCGCGTGAACACAGGCGGCATGTGCTGCGTGATCACGGTCGGCGGGCAATTGGCGGGATACGTTTGCAACACGGTTTGCAGCGCCTCGACGCCGCCCGTGGACGAGCCGATCGCAACCAGATTGCGGTTCGGGCGGAAATTAGATGTCGGCGCCGGGGTCGGCGCGGCGGAATTGCGTGAGCGCACGCGCGAATGCGCAGCAGCGCGGATCATGTCCGGCAGTGGGCGGAAGGCAGCGCGTATGTCACCGTCGCGCGGCTTGCCGATGCAATCCACGGCGCCGAGCTCAAGCGCTTGTAGCGTGGCGTCGGCGCCTTCCTGCGTCAGCGTCGAGATCATGATCACCGGCATCGGCCGCAAGCGCATAAGGCGCTCGAGGAACTCGATGCCGTTCATATTCGGCATTTCGACGTCGAGCGTGACCACGTCAGGATTCAACGCCTTGATCGCTTCGCGCGCTTCGAGCGGGTCGCAGGCCGAGCCCACGACTTCGATATCCTGCTCACTCTTCAGCACGCTGGCGATCATCGCCCGCATCGTGGGCGAGTCATCGACGATCAATACGCGGATGCTCATCACGCTCCCCGTTTCAGTCTGTAGGTCGTGAGACCATCGGTCTCGAAATTCGGGTCGTTCACGCGTTCTGAATGGCCGATATAAAGCCGCGCATGCGGATGCATGTGCTGGCGATAGCGCCCCCAGATGCGCTCTTGTGTCGGCTCTTCAAAATAGATGACGACGTTGCGGCAGAAGATGGCGTCGAACTTGCCCTTAATCGGCCAATCGCCGATCAGGTTGAGCTCGTTGAAGGTGATGAGCGCGCGCAGCTCGGGCGACACCACCCAATCACCCGTTTCGCGATCACGCTTCAAATGGCGATCGCGCATTTCCTTCGGCACGGGCGAGACGTTATCGTCGTTGTAGATCCCGCGACGGCCGGTTTGCACCACGTTCGGATCGATATCGGTGGCGAGGATTTTCACATCGAGGCGTGTGGCTTCCGGAATGACGGAAAGCACCGTCATCGCCATTGAATAGGGCTCCTGCCCCGTCGAGCAGCCGGCGGACCAAAGACGCAAACGTCCGCCCGCTTTCACGTTCGCGGCGAGCGGTTCAAGGATTTGAGTGCGCAGCAAATCGAAATGGTGTGGTTCGCGGAAGAAGCGCGTCACGTTGGTGGTGAGCGCGGCGAGCATATTGACGCGCTCGTCCTTGCCCTCGGGCGTGCCAACAAGAGCAACGTAGGCGGCGAAATCCGCGAGCCGTAGCGCGCGGATGCGTTTGGCCAGGCGCGAATACACAAGCGTCGCTTTCGCCGGCGGCAGGTGAATGCCGGCGTCCGCGTGCAGCATCGCGGCGACCGCTTTGAAGTCGGCCTCCGTGAAATGGTATTCGCCTTGTACGAGCGGCTCTTCTTCGCGCCCGCGCCTGGCTGGATTGCTCATGCCGCTTCCTCGAGCGATTGATCAGGCAGAATCTGGTCGAGCACGATCCAGGAGATCATGCGGCCTTCGACGGCGAGAATGCCTTTAACGAAACGCTTCACTGCATCGCAGGCGACGTCCGGTGTCGGCTGGATTGCGTCGGCGGTCGTGGTGAGAATTTCCGACACAGCGTCGACCAGGAGACCGACTACGCGGTTGCCGATGCGCACGACGATGATGACGTGACGCGCGTTCGGTTCGGTGACGCCGAAGCCCAAGCGGTTGGCCAGATCGATGATCGGCAGCACCGCGCCGCGCAGATTGATCACACCGCGGACATAAGGCGGCGATTGCGGCAGTGGCGTCGCCGCAGCCCAGCCGCGAATTTCGCGGACGGCCATGATGTCCACGCAATATTCCTGTTCGCCGATCCGGAAGGAGATCAGCTCCAGGCGATTCTGGGCGAATTCGATATCGTCGTTGGTCATATCAGCCTGCCTTTGCCAATTGGGTTTCCGCGCGCGTTTCGCTGACGCGCTGTGCAATCAATCCATCCACGTCGAGAATGAGCGCCACGCGGCCGTCGCCGAGGATCGTCGCCGCCGCGACGCCTTCGACGCGCTGGTAATTCGCTTCCAGGCTCTTGATGACAACTTGGCGCTGGCCTTGGATGTCATCCACGAGCAGCGCCGCGCGGCCGCCGCCTTCGCTTTCGACCAGCAGCACGACGCCACTATCCGGCTGCGCCGAGTCTTTGCGGAAACCCAGCGCCACCCCGACATCCACCAACGGCACGAACGCGTCGCGCACTGCAATGACCATGCGGTTTGGGCCGAGCCTGCGGACTTCACCCGGCTTAGGCTGCAGCGTCTCGATAATGGTTGTGAGCGGCGCGATCAGCGTTTGCGCTGCCGCACTCACCACCATGCCGTCGAGCACGGCGAGCGTGAGCGGCAACGAGAGCGTGAAGGTCGAACCCTTGCCGGGGTTCGAGGTGATTGAGATGCGGCCGCCGAGCGCTTGGATCGAGCGCTTCACCACGTCCATGCCGACGCCACGGCCGGAAATGTCGGAAATCGCCGATGCGGTCGAGAAGCCCGGCAAGAAGATGATGTTGTCGATTTCTTCGTCGGTCATGTTGAGATCGGGCGCGATCAGGCCCTTCTCGATTGCCTTCGCCCTCACGCGCTCGCGATTGATGCCGCGGCCGTCGTCCGACACTTCGATGACGATGCGACCCGAACGGTGCAGCGCCGCCAAGCGGATCGTGCCTTCCGCGGGCTTGCCTGCATCGATGCGCTCCTGTGTGCTTTCGAGACCGTGATCGACGGCGTTGCGCAGCATGTGCGTGATCGGATCGGACAAACGCTCGATGACCGTCTTGTCCACTTCGGTGCCTTCGCCATCCATGACGAGGCGCACTTGCTTGTTCGTCGCCGTCGCGATTTCACGCACCAGACGCGGCATGCGCTGAAACACCGATTTCACCGGCTGCGCGCGGATCGCCATAACGCTGTCTTGCAGTTCGCGCGTGAGCTGTTCGAGCTCATCAAGACCCATGGCGACGTTCGACGAGCGTGCGACGCCTGTTTCGGCGACACGCTGCGCCAACATGGCCTGATTGATGACAAGCTCGCCGACAAGATCGATCAGGCGATCGACACGCTCCAGATCGACACGGATCGTCGCGTTGGCGGCGGCCTTGGCTTCGCCATCACCGCCGGCAGCGGCGGGCGCGGCTTTCGAAGCAGGCGCGGCGCGCGGCGGCGCAGCGGCGGCTGGCGCTGGAGCGGGCGCCGGCGCAACCACCGCAACCGGCGGCGGCGCAACAGGTTCGATCACCGGCATGGGCGCCGCGATCGGCGCCGGTGTGGAAACAGCGATGCGCTCCACGATCAAATCGCAATCGCCTTCGACGAATTCGAAGATCTCGCGGATCGCGGCTTCGTCCTTGTCGCTGTTGAGGAAGCAGGTCCACGACAAATACGATGCGTTGACGTCCATCGCGTCGAGCGACGGCACAAGCGAATCGTCCACCGCGACGTCGCACTCGCCGAGCATGGCCAGTTCGCGCAGCAGAATGGTGGCGTCGCTGCCTTTGGCGTAGAGCGCTGGGCGCGGCGTGAAGGTGATCTTCCAGATTTCCTCGTCGCTCGCGGGCGCCGCCGGCTCGTCCAGCAGCGGCACCTCATCGATCGAGATGCGCAGCGGCACGAAGCCCCATTCGTCAGGCTCGGGGTCGGCGCCTGGCGAAACTGGCGCCGGAGCAGCCGCGGCAACTGGCGCGGCGGCCGGCGGCGCGCTGCCGCCGTGCGCAAGATGCTCAAGCTCTTCCATAAGTGCTGCGCAGCGGTCTTGATCGACGCTGCCGCCATCGCGCGCGGCGTGCACGAGATCGGCCAACACGTCGCTGGCGCGCAGCATCACGTGCAGCACGTCCGGCTCGATCGCGAGCTTATCGGAGCGCATCAAATCGAGAACGGTCTCGAACGTGTGCGAGAATTTGACGAGGTCTTCGAAACCGAAGGCGCCGGCGCCGCCCTTCACGGAATGCACAGCGCGGAAAACGGCGTTCACCGTCTCGCGATCGCCCGTGCCCTCTTCCAGCGCCATCAGGCCGGCTTCGAGCTCTCCGAGCTGTTCGTCACATTCCTGGAAGAACGTGACTTTGATTGCGTCCATCGGATCCATGGCGCGCGCTCCTTAAGCCGATACGCGGCGAATTGCTTCGACAAGACGCGCCGCATCGAACGGCTTCACGATCCAGCCCGTCGCGCCCGCGTCGCGCGCGCGCGCCTTCTTGGCTGCATCACTTTCCGTCGAAAGAACCAGGATCGGTGTGGCGCGGTGTTCTTCGACGCCGCGCACACGCTCGATAAAGCCGAAGCCGTCGAGCTTGGGCATGTTGATGTCGGTGATAATCACATCAGCGCCGTGCTCAGCCAGCACTTCGAGGCCGTGCTCGCCGTCCTCGGCCTGCACAACGTCGAAGCCTGCGCCCTTCAGCGCCATCAGCAGCATTTCCCGCATCATGCGGGAATCATCAACGGTGAGAATACGCATGCTCATGACGCCGCCGGCTCCGCGAAATAGCTGTCCATGCCAATGTGGCCGAGTGCACGGAGCATCTCGTCCGAAGGATTCGCGAGCGCGAATTCAACACCGTCTTGCATCCATGTCCGCTGGGCTGCAGCGATCACTTGAATGCATTGGCCGCCAATGCGTTGCACGTCGGCGCCGTCGATCTCGATCGCCTTGCCGCGCTGGGCGAGGAATTGATCGCGCAATGGGCCAGCGGCTCGGAAATCGAGCGCCGGCGCCAATTTGATCTGTGTGGCTTGGCTCATCCTTAGAACTCCTCCCACGACTCGACTTTGGTCGGCGTGGACGATGGCATGGCGACGCGACGCGCGGGCTTGGCGGCCGCGAACTCAGCCAGACGTTCTTGCTGTTGCAGCACCGGATTGGCGCGCTTCGGCGCAGGCGTTTCAGCGCTGACGGGTTTCGGCGTGGCGCGCGGCGCGGGTGCGGGGCGCGTGGTCACGGATGGCGTGGCACGCGTCGGCGCGCGCGGCGCAGCCACGGCGCGCGTAGCGCGCGACACTTCAAAGCGCGCGACGAGCTGCGCCAATTGCTCGGCCTCGTGGGCAAGCGCATGGCTGGCGGCGGTGGATTCCTCGACCATGGCAGCGTTTTGCTGCGTAGTTTGATCCATTTGGTTAACGGCGCTGTTGACTTGGGTCAGGGCGGTGGCCTGTTCCTGCGCCGAGGCGGTGATGTCGGCCATCAGCGCGTTAATCTCGGCGACACCGGCTGCAATCTCTGAGAGAGCTTGGCCGGCCTGACCAACCAGCTTCACGCCGGCGCCCACTTGTTGCGTGCTGGTCGAGATCAGCGCTTTGATTTCCTTGGCGGCCTCGGCGGAGCGTTGCGCCAGCGCACGGACTTCCGAGGCGACGACAGCGAAGCCGCGGCCCGCCTCGCCTGCGCGCGCAGCTTCAACGCCCGCGTTCAGGGCCAGCAGATTGGTTTGGAACGCGATCTCGTCGATGACGCCGATGATTTGACTGATCTGTTTGGACGAGCCTTCGATCGCTTCCATGGCGCTGACCGCATCGCGGACGATCTCGCCGCTCTTGTCGGCGTGCTCGCGCGCGTGTTGCACGGTGGCGTTGGCTTGGCGCGCGCCTTCGGCGGTTTTACCGACGGTCGCGGTGATTTCGTCGAGCGCTGCTGCGGTTTCTTCGAGCGTCGCCGCTTGTTGCTCGGTGCGGCGCGAGAGACCGTCCGACGCCGTGCTGATTTCGCCCGTGCCTGAACGAATGCCGTCCGCGTTCGAGGCGATGGTTTGCATCGCATCTTCGAGCTTCGCGAGTGCGTTGTTGAAGTCGTCTTGCAGCTTCAGATACGCCTCCGGCAGCTGACGATTGAGACGATAGGTCAGATCGCCATCGGCGAGTTTGGCCAAGCCTTCGCCGAATGAACCAACCACGAGTTCCTCGGCTTCGCGTTGCGCGCGCGCTTCGGCTTCCTTTTGCGCGGCGGCGGCGGCAATACGGGATTCTTCGTGGCGACGCTCCGCTTCGATGCGATCAAGTGCTGCTTGGCGGAACGTGAGCAAGGCCCGGCCCATCGCGCCGATTTCGTCGCCCCGTGCGGCTTCCGGCGGATTGATGGAATTGTCGCCCTTCGCCAGCTGATCCATCTGCGTGGTGAGATTGAGCAGCGGGCTGACCAGATATCGGCGCGCGCCAATCGCCAGCGCAGCCACGGCGCCAGTCGCAAAAACAAGAGTCGCAATCAGCAACCAAAAGGCGATCGCGGAATCCCGCTCTGCTTGCGACTTTGCTTCTTCGGCGCTGGCGGAAATAACGTTGGTCACCTCCTCCATCGCACCTTCGAGGGCTCGGAATTGCTCGAAAAAGCCCGGCAATTGCGCGAGTGCGGCTTGCGGGTTGCTCTCCGCTTCGTTGATCACGCGCTCGGCAGCAGTGATGTAAGCATTTAATGGTTCGGCGACGCCCGCAACTGCGGCGCGCTCGCTATCAGTTTCCGCAAGCTCGCCTTCTTCCGCGATCATGGCGCGGAATTCGGCCATGTGCTCGGCGAAATCGGCGCGCACCTCAGCCATTGTGATGCCCGACGCCGGATCGCGCGCTGTAAGTGCTGCGAGCACATCGGAACGCATCGCGTCATGCATCATGTCAGCAGTTAGGTGACTCCGTAGCAATTCCGCCGTTCGCTCGGCGTTATGGAGTTCGTCCGTCAGCTTGTTTTGTTCGTAGAGGCCAACGCCGCCTGTAACGGCAACGAGCGCCAACATCGAGGCGCTCGCGGTCATGGCGACCTTGTTCAAAGAATTAAACATGGACATCAACTGCCCCCTCCCCAGGGCGGTGTGATTTCAATGCGTAGGCCCGCCACCCAAAGCTCATCGCGGTCCTGATCTCCGCCAGGATCGAGCACGAGCTGCAGGTCCGGCTGCACGCGCAGCCAAGGGGCGATCTGATCTGAGTATGTGATCTCGAAACCGGTCTCGGCGTCGGCGACGTTGACGCCCAAATCGCTTTCATTATCGCGATGCTTGTCGCTAAGGCGGCCCTGATAGGCGCCCAGCGAAATTTGACTGTCGGGGCGCGACGCGATCGGCGCTTCAATCAGCACGCCAGCCTGCCAACCGCTTGAATATGAAGTGGTGTCACCGTCAGAGAAGCCGACGCGCAGGAAGCCTGTCATGCTTTCCGTCAGCGGGCGCTCGTAGGTTGCGTAGGCGCCGAACGCGCGGCGCTGTTCTGGATCACCGAAACCATCGAGGTCGCGGATGTCGTCTTGATCGTCGCTATAGGTCCAAGCGCCGACGTTGAAATTGAAGCTGTCGCGCCAACCATATTCGCCGATCAGCAGCACGCCATGGTCGAAATCGGTGTCGACGCCGTCCGGATCGCCGAACACGCCAGCCGAGGCATTGAGCACGGCGAGCATCACCGACTGACGCTCGCTAAACTCCAAGCGCCCCCTCACCGCCAACGCCGTCGAGGGGAAGATCGACGGGCCGTTGGGGCCAGTGGCGGCAAGCTCGGAGCCAATCCCGAAGGCCGGCGCGATTAACAAACCGGCGGATTCGTTCGAATAGAATTCGCTGTTGAGATCATAGAGGCCAGCGCGGACGCTGCCGGCGCCGAGCGCCTGCTCGACCCAAAACTCGAACAAACGCAAATGCTGACTGGCGACTTCGATATTATCGACACCCTGCAGGGTGCCCAGATCGTCGTTCGGGATCTCGCCGGAATTGTTGAGGACGTGCGCGTGCAATGTCGCGCCATCCCAACCAATGGTTCGGCCAAGATCGAGATCGCCCACGACATCCAGATTGTCCAGAAAGCGCCCGCGCGTGCTGACGTCGTCGCTCCAGCCGGCCACCACGTCCGCGGTGTAGGCGACGGACCATGTGAACGCGTCATCGGCATGCGCCGGGGCGGCGGCCAACATCGCCACAGAGGCTGGCGCGCACGCCAGCAGCCCCTTCATCGCCGGCTTCACTTGCATCGGCATTGAGCCCCCCGACTCAGAATTCTTCCCAGTCTTGTTCCGCAGAAGGTTTCAGAGCCGTTGCGCCGCGCGTGGAGAATGCAGCTGGCGGCTTCGATTTGGCCGGGCTGGACGGCCTGGCCGGGCGGCTTGCGGTAGCCAATTGCGCAGGCGCCTTCGTGGCCTCGCCGATTTCGAACCTCGAGACCAGTTGCGTCAGCGTTTCGGCCTCGTGCGTGAGCGAATGGCTGGCCGCTGTACTCTCTTCGACCATCGCTGCGTTTTGCTGCGTGGTCTGGTCCATCTGGTTGATGGCGGTGTTGACCTCGGCGAGCGCGCTCGATTGTTCCTGAGCCGAAGCGGAAATGTCCGACACAAGCCCGCTGATTTCGGCGACCTTCGAAACGATCTGCGCCAGCGCATCGCCGGTGCGGCCGACGAGATCGACGCCGGCCTCCACTTGGCGCGAGCTTTCGTTGATGAGGCCCTTGATCTCTTTCGCGGCTTCCGAGGACCGCTGCGCCAACGCCCGCACTTCCGAGGCGACGACGGCAAAGCCCCTGCCCGCGTCGCCCGCGCGCGCGGCTTCAACGCCAGCGTTGAGCGCGAGCAGATTGGTCTGGAACGCGATCTCGTCGATGACGCCGATGATCTGGCTGATCTGTTTGGCGGAGCGTTCGATCTCCCCCATCGCCGCCACCGTCTCGGCGACAACGCGGCCGGAATGTTCGGCGTCTTGACGCGCGGCGGCGACAGTGGAATTGGCCTGATTGGCGCCATCTGCGGTTTTCTTGACCGTGGCCGTGATTTGGTCGAGCGCGGCGGCCGTTTCTTCGAGCGAAGCTGCCTGCTGTTCAGTGCGGCGTGAAAGATCATCCGACGCGCTGGTGATTTCGTGCGCACCGCCGCGAATACCGTCGGCGTTGGCGGCAATCACTTTCATCGCTTCCTGCAACGTCACCATCACGCTGTTGAAATCAGCGCGAAGCTTTTCGTAATCGCCTGCGAAAGGCTCATGGATACGGAACGTGAGGTCGCCGTCGGCAAGCTTTGCAAGGCCCGTGGCCAAAGCCGTCACGACGAGACGCTGCGCTTCTTCCGCCGCTTTTGTCTCCGCCTCAAGCCGCAGACGCTCACGCTCCGAGGTATCGAGATAGACGGAGATCGCCAAATCCATGTCGATCAGCGCCGCCTTCATCAGCGCGCCGAGCGAATCCGCGAGATCGTCAGCATCAAACTTGCCGAACGGCCCGCGCGATTTGGTTTTCTCTGCAACGACGGCGCGCACGAGTTGATCGAGGATCAGGCCGTAGCCGCCAATGTACCATTGCGGCTTCAAGCCGATGCGCGCGTGCGTTTCGCCAATGCGCTGCACACTCGCCATGTAATCGTCGCTGAACTCGCCGCTCGCGATGCGCATCCAATGGCGCGCCTGCGCGGACTTGGCGCCGTCGATGTGCTGCTCGCCGGAGAAGAAGCGGCTAACAGAGGGTTCGCGGCGGATTTGCTCGTAGAATTGATCGAGACCGATGGAGAGCCCTTTCTCGATCGCGCCCTTGGCGCCGCCGAGCGCCTGCCGCGTCTCGGCGTTCACCCGCATAAATTCCAAACGCTCGCGTAGTTTGTCGGAGCTCATGGCCCTGCCTCCCATGCGCGCAGAGGCGCAACCGAAGGGTGGCGCAAGCTCTTGCGATCGCACGGCGCGCAACACTGCGCGTCGTAGGGTTAATTTCGGTTCCGTCGCTTAAATGGTGGTAAATATCGCAAAGTATTCGTGGAACTAGTGCGCCTAACCTAGATCAACAACACATGCTGAAACGTAGGTTATATTACTTTTGCCATAGGCATAGTTGAGTAAATTTCGAACTGGGCCATAGACCTTCAGAAGCATGGACCAGTATCCGGAAACATTATTCAAATACCGCCGTTCGATTCTGCCTGAGCAGGAATGAAAAAGGCGGCCGCAGCGATGCATCAACGCTTAATGGCCTTTGACGCACGACCTGCATGCGAGCTGTGCGAAGCTGGCGCGAACGCGGTTTATGCGGAGGCTCGCGAGACCAACGTCGAAAAGCTCTCTGCGTCCCGCGCACAGAGCAGCACGGCGCGCGCAAACGCCGCCCTGCTGCGCGCGGGAGAAAAACGAAACTACGTGCACGCTTTGCGACGCGGCTGGGCGATGCGCGTTGCACACCTGAGCGACGGACGCCGACAAATTCTGGGCTTCTACGTTCCCGGCGATCTTTTCGATATCGAAACACTTCTGGTCGGCGGCGATCGGCCGGCGAGCTTCACAGTACGCGCGCTCACCGAAGTTGAGGTCTGCTCTTTTCCAATCGAGACGATGCGCGGGATCATTCAGGGCTCGCCGGAGCAGCGCGCGCGCTTTGATGAGTTCGCGCACCGCCAGTTAGCCTACGCGTATCGCCGCATGACCGATATCGGCCAGCGCACCGCGCAAGGCCGCATGGCGCAGCTTTTTCTCGAATTGTTCGAGCGGCTGACCGAGCGTGGACTAGTGCGCGATCAAGCCTTCGAGATGCCAGCGCGACAGGAACACTTGGCTGATGCGCTCGGCATGACGCCAGTGCACGTCAACCGCACGCTACGCGTTCTGAAAGCCGCCGGGCTCATCGAGCAGGACCGTCGGGAGACGCGCATTGTGAGCCTCGACGGCCTACGCGCCGTCGCCGACGAGCAATAGCCTAGCCCGCGAAGGCGCGCTCGATCACGAAGCTGCCCGGCTCGCTGTTCGAGCCTTCGACGAAGCCGTGCGCCTCGCACAATTCCTTCATCGCCTGCAGCACAGCGGCCGAACCGCAAATCATGACGCGATCATGCGCTGGGTCGAGCGGCGGCTCATCGAGATGTTTGAAGAGTTCGCCATTCTCTATAAGCGTGGTGATACGGCCCTGCAGCGGGTGCGGGTCGCGCGTGACGCTGGTGACGAGACGCAGCTTCTTAGCCGCCTCCTCCCCTACCAGCGGATCAGCTTTGGTCTGCTCGATCAGCTCGTAGCCGTACTCAAGCTCGGGCGTGGTGCGGCAGGTGTGCGTGACGATCACTTCGTCGTAGCGCTCATACGTCTCCGGCTCGCGAATGAGGCTCGCGAACGGCGCAATGCCCGTGCCGGTCGAGACGAGGAAGAGTCGCTTGCCGGGCGTGAGCGCATCGAGCACGAGCGTGCCCGTCGGCTTCTTGCCGAGCAGAATCTCGTCGCCGACTTTGATGTTCTGCAAACGGCTGGTGAGCGGGCCGTCCGGCACTTTGATCGAATAGAATTCGAGCTGCTCGCCCCAGGCCGGGCTCGCGATCGAATACGCGCGCAAGAGCGGCTTCGGCCCATTCATCAGCCCGATCATGACGAACTCGCCGGAGCGGAAGCGGAATGCGCCGGGGCGCTCGCACGAAAACGAGAATAGGAACGGCGTGTAATGCTTCACCGCCGTCACGCGGACAGCATAGACGTTGGCGGGCGGTGCGACCGGAACTTCCAAGGTTTCGATACTCATCTGCTGAACCCGCTCGGAGACGCCATCGCGGTGAGCGACGCCACAAATGTCATATTAGGATCGATGGCGACAGCAATCTGCCACAGCGCCAGCGACGAAACGAAGCAGCCGATCACCCCCATCAGGACGCGCGGACGCGCGATCGAAACAGCGAACGCCGCAATGGGCGCGGCCAACACGCCGCCAATGATGAGCCCAGCGATGTCCGTCCAGCGTACGCCGCCCAGCGTTAAGAAGAACGTCGCGGAGATCGCCGCCGTCACGAAGAATTCCGACACGTTAACGCTGCCAACAGCCTGGCGTGGCGCGTGTCCGCGACCGAGCAACGTCGTGGTGGAGATCGGACCCCATCCGCCGCCGCCGGCTGCGTCGAGAAAGCCGCCGACCAAACCAACAGCCGCGCCGCTATTCGGCGACACAGGCTTCTCTGGCGCCTTGCGAAAGGCGAGCGTGATCACGAACACGCCCATCAGCAACAGATAAGCAGACACGACCGGCTTGATGATGCCGATCGGCAAATACGAAACCGCCATCGCGCCGGCGATGCCGCCGATAATGCCGGCGGGCGCCAGCCGAAGCACTAGACTCCAATTCACGTTCTTGCGCCACGTGTGCGCCGCGCCCGAAACGCCAGTCGAGAAGATTTCAGCGGTGTGGACGGCGGCGCTCGCAGCAGCCGGCGGCACGCCCATCGCCATGAGGAATGATGTCGAGACAAGGCCATACGCCATGCCCAGCGCGCCATCGACGAGCTGGGCGAGGAAGCCGACCAGAACAGATTGCCAGAAAAACGGATCCATGCGCGGTTAAGTCAGGCCATGCTCGGCAAGACGCGCGCGTGCGTCAGCCACCAAAGCATCGAAGCCTGCCCCCTTCTGCCGCAACGCCGCGCGCGATTGCGCAATTTCCTTGAGGGCCAGCGCCCACGATTCCGGGAACGCCGCCTCTAAACGCTCACGCGCCGCGCGCGCGACAGCGGGGCTTGCGCCGCCCGTGCCTGCCGCAAGTGTCAGCTGACCGCGACGCAAAACCGCCGGCGTATGAAAATCGCAGAGCGGCAACACGTCTTCGACATTGACCAATACGTTCGCACTGCGCGCCGCGTTGGCCACCATCTCGGCGCGCTCATACGGCAGGTCGGCGATCCACACGGCGTGATAATCCGCGAGTTCGTCTTCCTTCGGCAGACGGCGCTCGAAGCGGCCGTTCGCGGTGGTGAGCAGCTCGTGCGACGGCTCGTCGGACCAGACGTCGGGCGCCGCGCCGCCTTGGATGAGCCAATTCAGACGCCGCACCCCAAGTGCGCCGCGGCCGATGAGAGCGATGCGCGTTTGCGCGGGATCAAGATAGAGCGGAATCATGCTGCATTCGCCGCTTCAAGAGCGCCGCGTGCTTCACGCGCGACCTCGCCAACAACCATAATCGCCGGTCCTTCGCCCACCTGAGCCGCGAGCGCCGTCAATTCTGAGAGCGTGCCGCGCATGACGCGTTGTTCAGCCCACGATGCGCTTTCGATCAAAGCGACGGGGCGATCGGCGGGCACGCCAAGATCAGTAAGCGCATCGCGCACGCGCTCGGCATGCATAGCGCCCATATAGATCACCGCCGTTTCGGCAGCAGCGGCGGCGCGCGCCCAATGCATGTTCTCCGCCCCACCCTTTGCTGTGCTGGGCGTGACGAACGTGACCGAGCGCGAGAGGCCGCGCGAGGTGAGCGATACACCAAGCGCGGATGCCGCGGCGAAGCCCGCGCTAACGCCAGGTACCGTGGTGACAATGATGCCCGCGGCGCGGCAGGCTTCGATCTCTTCGGTGGCGCGGCCAAACAGATGCGGATCGCCGCCCTTCAGGCGCACGACGTTTTGATAACGCAGCCCCATGCGCACCAGCAGTCGTGAAATCAAGCGCTGATCCATTGACGGCCGATTGGCGCGCTTGCCCACATTGTAGAGCTTCGCCTTGGTCGCGAGCGCAAGCACATCGGCGCTGACCAGCGCGTCGTAAAGCACGACATCCGCTTCCGCGAGCAGACGCGCGGCGCGCAGCGTCAAGAGATCGGCCGCGCCCGGGCCGGCGCCGACGAGATAGACAGTCCCACTCATTGCACGATCTCCCGGATCATACCGGCGGCGGCGGTTTGGTTGGTGTCAGGATCGAACAGCACGAACGCGCCGGTGCCCGGCAGTTCGGCGAAGAGATCAGCCAGGATCGGATCGCGCGCGGCAAGTTGAACGCTGGCGATGTCATTGAGCTTCAGTTCGTTCGCCGGGACGTTGTCGAGATTGCTGACATCGCGCACGAAGCGGACATTCTCGATCAAAGCCTGCGTTTCGAGCGCGCCTTGGCGCAAACGATAGCGACGTGCAGGCGTCCAAGCATTTTCGTCGAGCCAGCAGAGATCGGCCACGACGCGGCGCGCATAACGCACATCGTTATCCGCGATGACGCCGCCTTGGGCGAGATCACGATCTTCGGCGAGTTCAACGGCGACGGAGGCGCCGGCTTCGGCATAGGCCACGCCTGCGCCGCCGATGCGCACTTGCGCGACCGTGGCGGCAAACGCGCCGGGGCCGACGCGCACTTTATCGCCCGGCTTTACGGCGCCGGATTCGATGCGGCCGGCATAGAGCCGAATATCGCCGTCACGCAGCAACAATTGCACCGGCAGACGCAACGGCGCGTTCGCGAGCGAGGTCTTGCGCGGAGTGTCTTCAAGCAATTCGATCAGCGTCGGGCCGTTGTACCAATCGGGCCCGCCGCGATTGACGATGTTCTCGCCGCGCTTGGCCGAGACCGGCACGAAGGCGATGTTCTTGATGTTGAGAATGCCCGCGACATCGTTGAACGCCGCACGCACTTCATCAAAGCGCGCCTGCGACCAGCCGACGAGATCCATCTTGTTAACGGCGACGATGATGTTGAGGCCCATCAGAGCCGCAACCGCAGCGTGACGGCGCGTCTGCGGCTTCAGCTGCCCCTGCTCCACGCGCGCCACGTCGATCACGATCACGGCAACGTCCGAGACGCTGGCGGCGGTGACCATGTTACGCGTGTATTGTTCGTGGCCGGGCGAATCCGCGATGATGAAGCTGGTGCGCGGGGTCGCGAAATAGCGATAAGCGACGTCGATCGTGATGCCCTGCGCGCGTTCAGCCTCTAAGCCATCCGTGAGCGCGGCGAGGTCGATGTCCTCGCCATCGAGACCAGCGGCTTGGTCGAGCATCAGCACTTTGGAATCGAGCAACAGACGTCCGATCAGCGTCGACTTGCCGTCATCGACACTGCCGGCCGTCATGAAGCGGACTTGTTCGCCGCTCCAATTCTGCGCCGGCGGGAAATAGCTCGCGCTATCCATTAGAAATAGCCTTCCAGCTTGCGGCGCTCCATCGCCGCCGCATTTGCGCGATCGTCCATGCGCGTCGCGCCGCGCTCGGAGACGGAGGCGGTCAGCGTCTCCAACAGCACGTCCTCGGCGTTGGCCGCGAAGCTCTCGACCGGGCACGTGCAGGTGATGTCGCCCACGGTGCGGAAACGCACGGGCACACGCTCAATACTCTCGCCCGCCTGCGGCGGCGTGATCGCGGTGACCGGGAAGAGCAAACCTTCACGGCGCACGACGTCGCGGTCGTGCGTGTAATAAAGCTCGGGTAACTCGATATTCTCGCGGGCGATGTAGGCCCAGACGTCGGCCTCGGTCCAATTCGAGATCGGAAAGACGCGCATGTTCTCGCCGACGCCGATGTGGCGATTGTAGAGGCCCCACAGCTCCGGGCGTTGCGCGCGCGGGCGCCAGGCGCCGAACGCATCGCGGTGCGAGAACACACGTTCTTTCGCCCGCGCCTTCTCTTCGTCGCGACGGGCGCCGCCGATCAGAGCGTCAAATTCAAACTCTTGTTGCGCCTCCAGCAGCGTCACGGCTTGGGCGCCATTGCGGCTGGCGGTTTCGCTGGCGACACGCACGCTGCCGCGGCGGATCGAATCTTCCACGCTGCGCACGATGAGCTTTAGCCCCGTCTCTTCCGCGCGCTTGTCGCGGAAGGCGATCACTTCCGGAAAATTGTGCCCAGTGTCGACATGCAGCAACGCGAACGGCGGCTTCGACGGCGCGAACGCCTTCATCGCCAGATGCAACAGAACGGCGCTATCTTTGCCGCCGGAGAACATCAAAGCCGGGCGCTTGTAGAAGGAAAGCTCGCGCAGAATGTAGACCGCCTCGGCTTCGAGACGATCGAGCCGCGCGGACGCGGTCAGCGGCGCTGGCGCTTGAAGAGCTTCGCCGCTCATCAGCGCGTCACGTTCTGCATCGTATGCAAGCCGCATTCTTTGCTGTCCTGATTTTCCCACCACCAACGGCCATTGCGCGGGTCTTCGCCCGGACGAATGGCCTTCGTGCAAGGTTCGCAACCAATGGAGACGTAGCCGCGCTGATAGAGCGCGTTCATCGGGATATCGAAGCGCGTCGCGTAGGCGAGCACATCGGCCCAATTCCAATCCGCGAGCGGATTGTATTTGTGCATATCGCGCTCGACGTCGCGCTCAGATTCCGGCAGCGCGCCGCGTGTAACCGCTTGTTCGCGGCGTTGGCCTGTGAGCCAGGCGTCGCGACCGTTCAAAGCTTCGTCGAGCGGTGCGACTTTGCGAATGTTGCAGCAGAGTTTGCGCGCGGCGACGCTATCATAAAAGCCGTCCTTGCCGTGCGCGGCGATATAAGCGGCGATTGCGTGCTCATCCGGGCGGCGCACGTCGATCTCGATGCCGTAGCGCTCCTTCACTTGCGGGATCAGTGCCAGCGTTTCCGGATTGAGGCGGCCAGTTTCGAGCGTGAAAACATCGATCGGCAAGTTGAGGCGCGCGATGACGTCGGTGATCACCATGTCCTCGGCTGAGAGGCTCGAGGCCAGCGCCGGGCGCTCGTGGCGTTGCGCGATCTCGATGAGCGCGCGCTCCAGCAGGCGGACGCGGGCGGTGAAATTCGCATCCGCGCGATCCACCGCTGTGCCGGCGACGACGGCGCCTTGATACGGCACGCTGAACGTATCCAGCGCCGCGAGCGCAGTGTCAGCGTTTTGGTCAGCGCGCAGCGCGAAGGAATCAAACCCGACGCGCGCCATCGCGAAGACCTGGTCCGCCGTGATCGCGCCTTGCGCGCGTAGGCGGCCTTGGTAGTTCAAACGCTTGCGCAACAGGACAGCATGCGAATAGCCGCGCCCGTCGCCGATGCGGTGAAAGTCGACGGAGATGAGCGCCGCGTTGCCAATGCGGCCGTCGAGCTTTTTCACATCGTCGGCCGGCTGCAACAGGATGGCGCCGCCCTCTTGCGAGCCGTCGAGCCATTCCTGCATCGACAGATACTGGCCGCCCTCCCATTCCTTGCTGGTAGGCTCGGTCGGCTGCTTTACGTTCGGCACGATCTTCTTGCGCACGTCGCCGTGGCCTTCATTAGCCGGCTTTGGCGGCGTGAACTCGCGCACGGCAGCCTCACCGATTATCTTCGCGCCTTGCGCGTCGAGTTCGATCAAGAGGCTCATGCTGCAGTCTCCTCAGCGAGAGCGGCTTTGAACGCGTCCGTGCCGAGGCGTTCGACGGCGGCGATGAAGCTCTCGCCTTCGTTGCGGACATCGAGATAATGGCGTGCGAGGCGATCGATCACGCCGGGCACATCTTCCTGGCGTACGGATTTGCCCGTCAGCACGCCGAGACGGCCCACGCCGTCAGGGCGGCCGCCCAGCAGGATCTGATACCAATCTTCGCCCGCCTTCTCGACGCCGAGCACGCCGATATGGCCGACGTGATGGTGCGCGCAGGCGTTGATGCAGCCCGAGACATTGATAGCGATAGCGCCAATTTCTTCTTCGATCGGCGCGAGCTTCTCCGCAATCGCGGCGGAGAGCGGGATCGATTTGGCGTTGGCGAGCGAGCAGAAATCACCACCGGGGCAGCAGATGATGTCCGACGCCATGTCGATATTGGCGCGTGCAAGGCCCCGTGAATCCAATTCGCTGAACAGCGCGTGCAGCTTGGCGCGCGGCACATGCGGCAAGATCAGGTTCTGGTGATACGAGACGCGGACTTCGTTGAAGCTATAGCGATCCGCAAGATCGGCGATGAAATCCATTTCGTCCGAGGTCGCATCGCCCGGCGCGATGCCTTCGCGCTTCAGGCTGATCGTGACCGCCGCATAGTCCGCGTGGCGATGCGCCGTGAGATTGCGCTTCTTCCAAGCGTGGAAGTTCGGATCGACAGCGAGCGTCTTCGACGCCGGCTCCGACCAGGTTTCGAGCGGCGGGTCGATGAAGAATTGCGCGACGCGGTCGAGCGCGTCTTGCGTCAGCGTGTTCGGGCCATTGCGCAGGTGCGCCCAATCGGCTTCGACCTCAGCCGCGAAGGCTTCGGCCCCCAGCTCTTGAACTTGGATCTTGATGCGCGCCTTGAAGATGTTGTCGCGACGGCCGAGGCGATTGTACGCGCGCAGCACCGCCTCGGTGTAGGTGAGCATTTCGCTCCAGTGCAGATCGCGCCGGATGATCGAGGCGAGGCGTGGCGTCCGGCCCTGCCCGCCGCCGACCTTCACGATCAGGCGCACTTCGCCGGCCTCGTCGCGATAGAGATCAAACGAAAGATCATGCACCGGCGTCGCCGCGCGATCTTCCTTGGCGCCGTTGAACGCGACTTTGAACTTGCGCGGCAGATGCGCGAATTCCGGATGCAGCGTTGACCATTGGCGCATCAATTCGCAGTACGGACGCGGATCGACGATCTCGTCTTGGGCAACGCCAGCGAACGCATCCGTGGTGACGTTGCGCACGCAGGAGCCGCTGGTCTGGATCGCGTGCATGGAGACAGTCGCGAGCTCGGCCAGAATGTCCGGCACCTCTTCGACCTTGACCCAATTGTATTGGAGGTTCTGGCGCGTGGTGAAATGCGCGTAGCCGCGATCATAGCGGCGCGCGATGTCGGCCAGTTTGCGCAGCTGCGTGGACGAGAGCACGCCGTAGGGAATGGCGATGCGCAGCATCGGCGCGTAACGCTGGATGTAGAGCCCGTTCTGGAGCCGCAGCGGCTTGAATGCGTCTTCGTCCAACTCGCCCGCGAGATAGCGGCGCGTCTGGTCGCGGAATTGCGCTACGCGTTCCTCAACGATGAGGCGGTCGACGGCGTCGTAGCGGTACATTGCAAAGGCGGCCTAGGGAGACGGGCCGCGCGACGGCCCACCGAGCCCAGACAATGGGCGCCGCAGCGCAACCGAGGTAGGTCGCGCCGCTTAAGCGTGGCTTTAGGGAGCCTGATACCCCACCTAAAGCGTCGAGATTAAGCTGTGTGGTCGGCCGCTGAATCGCCCTCGATTGCTTGGGCGCGGAGCCAATCGAGGAAAGCCATTTGCGCCGGTTCGAACCGGCGTCCGCGCGGCCAGACCAGCCAATAGGCGAAGTTCACCGGCGCCTCGGCTTCCGAGAGCGGCGCCACCAGGCGGCCGTCAGCAATGTCGCCCAAGGCGAGTTGACGCTTGGCCAAGGCCAAGCCCTTACCGCCGATCGCGGCCTCGATGGCGAGGCTCGATTGATTGAAGCGCAGCCCGCGCTCGGCGTCGGCGCGGCGCAAACCGCGCGCGGCGAACCACATGCCCCAGGTTGGGCAGGACGGATCGCGCTCGGGCGCATCGTCGTGGATGAGCGGCAGATTGATCAGATCAGCCGCGGTTTTCGCGCCCGTTTGGCCTTCGAGCAGACGCGGACTGCACACAACGACAACGGATTCCGTCATCAGCCGCTCGCAATGCAGCCCTTCGTAGCCGCCCGGTCCGTAGCGGATGGCGAGGTCCATATCGCTGCCGGAGAAATCAGTGAGCGTCATGTCGGCGGACATGCGCACTTCCGTGTCGGGATAGAGCTCCTGAAACTGGCTCAATCTGGGAATGAGCCATTTCGAGGCGAAGGACGGCGCGGTCGAAATCGAGATGCGCCGTCCGCGCAGCGCCGAGCGCATTGCCCGGCCAGCTTGCAGCATTTCCGCGATCGCGGCGCTGGCGTGGGCGAAGGCCGATTTGCCAGCTTCAGTGAGTTCAACGCCGCGCCCCAAACGGCGAAACAGCGGCTGGCCGGCGAATTCCTCGATCGAGCGGATGTGCTGGCTCACGGCGCCGGCGCTAATGCCCAGCTCCTCCGCCGCCCGGGCAAAACTGCCCGACCGCGCCGCCGCCTCGAAAACCCTGAGGCTCACGAAAGGCGGCATAGGGTCTTTCAGATCTTCCAAGGGTCGCTCCGGCCGAGCCGCCAACATAGGCGTCCCTGCTGCAATGCACCAGGACTCGCCAACGTGACGCCGCGTGCGATGCAATTGGCGCAGTGGCGTTGGCGCTTTCCTTCACGCTTACCGGACGAAGCAGATGCGGCCCGCATCAAATGACCAGAGGCTCCCCGCCGCTCACCAGAATCTCTTTCGGCGCTGGGTGAGAGAGGAAGTTCACGGGGCTGGCTGTGAGACCGTAGGCGCCAGATTGCAGCACGGCGACCAGGTCGCCGGCGGCGAGCACAGGTAGTGCAGTCTGTCGCGCAAGCGTGTCGAGGGGCGTGCACAACGGCCCGACCAAAGCGGCGACATCCTGAGCCGCCGCACGCAGTTTGGTTGCGGCCACAATCGGATAATCGCGTTTCATCACCTGACCCAAATTTCCGGACGCGGCCAGATGATGATGCATGCCGCCGTCGGCCACGACAAAGCGTGTGCCGCGCGATTGCTTCACGGCGCGAACAGACATCACATAGATCCCCGCCTCACCCATGAGGAAGCGACCAGGCTCAAGCACAACGCGCGCGTCGCGCAAAAGCGCATCGCTCGCTTTGCGCGCTGCAAGCCTGGATGCGCCGGCGGCGATCTTACCAAGATCAAGCGCGCGGTCTGCGCCATGATACGGAATGCCTAGCCCGCCGCCGAGATCGATCGTCTCAATCGGCCTTTCAATCATTTGCGCAACGCGCGCAGCGACGTCCAGGCCGTGGCCCCATTGCACCAGCAGCGTATCGGCATCGAGAATCTGCGTGCCAGCAAACAAATGCACGCCGACCAAGTCGAGCATCGCTTGGCCAGCCAGCGCCTCGATCACATCCGCGAGGCTCTCTTCGTCAAAGCCGAAGGCGGCTGGCTTGCCGCCCATACGCATAGCGCCGCCCTGGGCCGCCGCGATCGGGTTTACCCGTATGCCTATGCGGACGCGTTGACCCGCATCCTGCGCCAACCGCCCCAGTGTCTGAATCTCTTCGAAGCACTCCACGTGAACCTCGCCGATGCGCGCACGCACGGCGAATTCAAGCTCGGACTCTCCCTTGCCTGGACCGGCGAAGAGGATGCGCGACGCTGGCGCGCCGGCCTGCAGCGCAATCTGCAGTTCGCGCGCCGACGCCACCTCAAGGCCGGCGCCCTCTTCGACAAAGAGGCGCGCAATCTCCGGATTGGGATTCGCCTTCACCGAGTAGAAGACACTGGCGAAGCCTGACACGGCCGCCGACAAATCCCGATAACGGCGTCGCGCAATGTCGGCGTCGTAAACAAAAAGCGGCGAGCCGTGCTCATGCACAAGACGCGAGATCGGCACGCCGCCGATCAGAAGCTCGTCCGTCCCACCGAAATTACGCGCGAGAAGTTCGGCCGCGAGCGAGGCTATGTGCGCGCTCATTGCCCGCGCTCGCGCTTCAGCGTCTGATAATCCACCTTGCCGTTCGGCGTTGTCGGCAGAGCGTCCACGAGTTCGATACGTGCGGGCATCATGTGAGTGGGGAGATGCTGCGCCGCCTGCGCCAGCACCGTTTTGGTGTCGAGGTCAGGCTCCAAAGCGACGGCGATGGCGTGAACTTTCTGACCGACCCACTCGTCCTTCACGCCGATCACCGCGACGTGCTTGAACGCGCCTGTCGCCATCAACACCTCCTCCACTTCAGTCGGGGAGATGCGGAAACCTGCGGATTTGATCATGCCGTCTTCGCGGGCGACAAAATAGAGATAGCCCTCTTCGTCTTCGGTCACCAAATCGCCAGACCAACACACGATATCGCCGCCCGTCACGGCGTCGTTGAACGGATTGCGCCGCAGGACTTGCGCCGTGTCCTCCGGCCGATTCCAGTAACCGAGTGAAACCGTCGGCCCGCGATGCACAAGGATGCCAGGCTCACCGGGCTTGGCGCGGCGACCATCCGCGGTGAGCGGAAACACTTCGCATTCCGGAATGGCCTTGCCGATCGACGTTGGTCGAATCGACACTTGGTCCGGCGGAAGATAGGTCGAGCGAAACGCTTCGGTCAGCCCATACATCAGGAAGATCGACGTCTTTGGCAGCAATTCCTGAAGCTTCGCGACAGTCGCGGACGGCACTGCGCCGCCCGAATTGGTGATGTAGCGCAGATGCGGCAAGGGCGTGCGCGGCAAGCTCGGCGCGGCGCGCGTCAGCACCGACCACATTGTCGGCACGCCCGCCAGGCCGGTGATCTCATGCTCGACAAGCTTGCGTACGAGTTCGTCGCCGAAGCGGAAGCTCGCGAGCACCAGCAACGCGCCCTGCTCAACCGCCGTCAGCAATTGGTTGAGGCCATAATCGAAGCTGAATGGCAGAATAGAGAGGATGCGGTCGCTCGGATTGATGCCGAGATATGTCCGGACGATGCGCGCGCCAGCGAGCAGGTTCCGGTGATTGAGCATCACGCCCTTCGGACGCCCGGTTGATCCGGACGTGTATAGGATCGCGGCAAGGTCTTCGCCGATGGCGCGAGACGCGGGCGCCATCGTATCTGGCCGTTCGTCGACCAATGCGACCCCAAGCAAATCCGGGCAAGCCTCCTCCAAACCCGATAGAAATTCGGGCGCGCTGATCAGAACGCGCGCGCCGCAATCGTCGATAATGTGGCGCACCTGGGCGGGCTTGAGAGCGGCGTTGATTGGCACAAACACGCCGCCGGCACGGCTGATGGCGAAGATCGCCACACATTCTTCAAGGCTCTTGGGCAAAAAGATCGCCACGCGATCGCCGCGTGCGACACCTGCATTGACAAGCTTCGCCGCCATCTGTTCGACGGACGCGGCGAACTGGCCGAACGTTAAACGCCGCGCGCCATCGACGAGCGCCAGCCGTTCGGGCTCGCCACTGCGCTGATCCAGTAAGTGATGCAGGAGATACATGGCGCCGTTAAGCCGCCACTGTGAGCCGACCGGCGAGGTAGCGGCTGAGCGTGCCGATCGTCTCGAAATTCTCCGGAATGAAGTCCTCGTCCGCGACTTGAAGCCCGAACACCTCCTCCAGGCGCGCGGTGAGCTGCAATATGCCCAAGGAATCAAGGGCGCCGCCTTCGAGGAGGGGCGTGTCGCGATCAAGTACAAGTCCGGGCGGCGCGGACGTCGCAGTACTCAAGAACTCGCAGATCACCGTGTAAATTTCCGTCTCTTTGGCGCTCATGATCTTCCCTCAACACAAATGGATGCCGCGCCGCGTGGGGCGCGCACTGGTGGTCTACACGCGGGCGAAGGCCGGCGTGTGTGTTAGAGGAAGAGTCGAGGCGGCTCTGTGGGCGGCGGACAATCGGCGGCCAAGAAAGGCGGGGCCCGCATGCCCCAAGCGCAGTTCAAGAAGTGTGCAGGAATTGGCGTGACATGATGCGTTGGGCGCACGAAAACGTCCGCCTTGGCGTCTACTTCACGCTCCGAGCCCGCCGCGGTGTCGCCATCCACGTCGAGAGACCCTGCCAGGCACGTTTCCATCGACACGCACGGATCGCCGACCGCGACGGCCGTCGCGATCGTGCCGTGAATCAAAAAGCACAGCGCCAAGAGGAGTGTCACGAGGGTGCGCACAAGGCATGGGTAGCGGGCGCCCAAGGCGCGATCAAGCGCGACTTATGCTTAAGCGAAATTCAGCCGACAGGTGTGTGAATTTACCAATCGAACAGCGACAATTCCGAGCCCAGATAATCGGTGATATCAGGAGAGACCGCGCCTCGGGCGAAGCGAATTTCGCGTCCCGCCCGGAGCCAGCCACGCGGCGGCGTTCTTTCCACTGGGGCCTCCAACTTCACCAGCCCGATCGCTTGGCGCCGGAGGTGTTTCGACAGCGCCCCCATATGATCGTGAAGCATCTGATTGGCGCCGCAATATAGAATGTGCGCCGTGCGCACCCCCCTGAATTTCACCACGCGATACAAAAGGGGAAGCTGCGCGCCATCACGTGTGTGCAACATGACGGCTTTCGCGCCAAAGCGTTGGTGCGCATGCAGCAACTCGCCCAGCGGCGTGGCGGCAACGTTTAGATCGACGACTTCGCCACCGCCTTTGTGGAACGCCGCTAGATCAAGCACAAAACCCTGCGTAATGGGCTTGAACCCAAATGTGGGCAAGAGCGCCTGTACGGCTTGGGAGGGCGTCAAATCGGTGAGCACGTCGCAGGGCGTGCGGTTCAAGGCGCGCAACATCAAGGGGGCGCGCCAACGCTGATCGGGCTCCACATACCAAGCCGCAAAATTGAGATTCACACGCACGCCCATGTCAGAGGGGCGGCGGCTAGCGATCGTCAGCGCAACACCTTGAGCGCGCCCGTCCGTGCGCATGATCTGCCCCACCGGCAGCCCGAGCGCACGATTTTCCCCAAGAGTGTCGATGCGTTGGAGTGCGTCTTCCCAATACGCACTGGAACGCAAGGGAAAGCCTTTGGCCAGCAGATCGCAGGCCTCACCAAGAGTGTTGTGTTCAATGGCTTCAATCATTCCTCGCCCTTTGCCGCAGAATGCGGCGCGATGAAACCCACTGATTTTGAATTATATCAAGCGTCGCTAAGAACCGCTGCTGGATGGCGCCGTGCGACAACGCGCGCCTCTACCTATCGGGCTTGATCGCTGGCGCGGAGTCGCGCAACGACCGAGCGCCAAAGGCTGAGAGCAGCGAATATCCCAGAAAACACCTGCCGCCGACCGCGGCTCATAACGGACCCACGAACGAGCGCTAGCACGTGACTTTCACGGCTTAGATGCGCTCTGACAGCCACGCTTTCGCATCTCGAAGGATCTGATCCGAAAACGCCGCGTCGTCGGTCGTTCGCGCCAAAATCAGCGCTCCCACCATTGTCGCCCATACGCCAATTGCTGCGCGTTGTTGCGTTCGCTTCGATCCATCATCTGCAAGCGAAGCGGCAATCTGATCGACCTGAGCGCGCAGCCCCACTGTCATCGCGCGCCGCGTGTCGGCATCTTGGCGGCGAATGTCGCCAGCGAGCGCAGCCATCGGGCAGCCTTGCGCGACGCCGTCGCGATGGCGGCGTGACAGATAGGCGTTTACAAACGCCGATAAATTTTCAGCCGACAGCTTTGCGCCGTTCGCCATCATATGCGCGACTGTCTCGGCGATGAGGTCGTCCTTTGAGGCAAAGTGCCCGTAGAATCCGCCATGCGTCAGGCCCGCAGCATTCATCACCTCCGCGACGCTGACGCCTTCGAAGCCCTTCTCCCGAAAGAGACGCGCGGCTTCAGTGAGAATCCGCTCGCGATTGATCTGCATCTGCTCCCGACTGACTTTCATCATTCCTGCTCCAACGGCGCCCTTGACATATATGATGATCATCATATTTAGCAAGTTACATGATGATCCTCATGATTATCGGACCGGAGCACGCGCCTCATGTCTCGCCTCCCCACCGTCCTGATCACCGGCGCTTCCAGCGGCATCGGCGCCGCCTATGCCGAACGGTTCGCGCGCCGCGGCCACGATTTGGTGATCGTCGCGCGCGACACGGGGCGACTTGAAGCGCTCGCCACGCGGCTTCGGTCTGAGGCTGGCGTCGCGATCGATGTGGTCAGTGCTGATCTCGCGATCTCGGACGACATCGCCCGTGTTGAAAAGCGGTTGCGCGAAGATTCCAGCATCGGGGTACTTGTGAACAACGCCGGAATCTCGGTTGCGGGCTCATTCGACAAACAATCCTCCGCCGATCACGATCGTCTGGTCGCCGTGAATGCTACGGCGGTGATGCGGCTGGCACATGCCGTGTCGGGCCGGTTCGCCGAAGCGGGCGACGGCGCGATCGTAAACATTGGCTCGGTGGTCGGGCTGGTCCCCGAGTTCGGCCAGACCATTTATGGCGCGACGAAAGCTTTTGTTCTGTTTCTGTCGCAAGGTCTTGCTTTCGAATTGGGGCCGAAGGGCGTCTACGTCCAAGCAGTGCTTCCCGCCGCGACCGCAACTGAGATTTGGTCGCGTGCTGGGGCAGATCCTGCGGCGTTGCCGCCGATGATGGAGGTGGGCGCCTTGGTCGATGCAGCACTCTCGGGCTTCGACCGGCGAGAGCCCGTCACCATTCCGCCGCTACATGATGAGAGCAAGTGGACGGCTTTCCAGGCAACGCGCATGGCGATGCTGCCGGGTTTCGCCCAAAGCATCCCGGCGGCGCGTTACAAGGTCGACGCGTGATCCGCGGATATGTTGTTGAGAGATGCGGCAAAGGCGCTTCACTGCAATTGAAGCAACTCCCCGATCCCGTGTGCGGGCCGGACGACATCCTCGTCGAGATTCATGCCGCAAGCCTCAATCCACTCGACGGCGAAATCCGCGACGGCGCATTCAAGCCGATCCTACCCTACAAGCCGCCCTTCATTCTCGGGCACGATCTGGCAGGTGCAATGGCCGGCATAGGCGCGCGCGTGACGCATTTCAAAATCGGCGACGAGGTCTTCGCCCGTCCGCGCGACGGCCGCATTGGCGCGTTCGCGTTCGAAGCGCTGAACGAGGCGCTCGCCTATGTTGATACCGGCCCCGCCAAGGGCAAGATCGTCGTGACCATGAAAAGCGCGTCGTGATTGTCACTTCGGCGCCACAGCGCTGATACAATTCTTAACGAGGCCTGCGTGACGAACACGACACACTCGGAACTGGGCGCGCCGACGCCGCAGGCGAGCCCACTCGTGCACGGCCCGATCTTCGGGACATTGATCGGGCTATCAGCGCCCAATCTTGTCGCGTTGTGTTCGTCGGCGATCATCACGATCGCAGAGACTGCCTATGTAGGCCGTCTTGGCGTATCTGCGCTCGCTGGCGTCACGCTGGTCTTTCCGATCGTCATGTTGATGCAAATGATGTCGGCCGGCGCGATGGGCGGCACGATCTCGGGCGCGATCAGCCGCGCCTTGGGCGCCGGCGACAATGAGAGAGCGCAAGCGATTGCCTTCAACGCTGCTTTGATTGGCGTGGCGGCCGGCATCGTCTTTGCGGCGCTGCTTTGGGCTTTCGGCCCCATCATCTATCGCGCGCTCGGCGGACGCGGCGCGGCCCTCGATCAAGCCATACTTTATTCGAACATCACAGCGCTTGCGATCATCGGCATTTGGCTCGCCAACACTTTTGCTTCGATCGCACGCGGGACAGGCTTGATGGCGCCGCCGGCCTTCATTCTGCTCGCCGGCGGACTCGTACAGATCAGCGTGGGCGGCGCCTTGGCGTTCGGCCTTGGACCGCTCCCGGCTCTGGGTGTAGCTGGTGTCGCCCTCGGCCAAGTTGTTGCATTCAGTCTAACTGCCATCGCCATGTTGGGCCTCACCCGATCGCAACGCGCACGCGTGAAGCTCGCGCTCTCACCCACGATGTTTCGCCCTGCGATCATTGCCGATGTGCTGCGACCGGGGCTCCTCGCCTGCCTCTCGCCCATTCAATCTGTCGCGACAGTGCTCGTCCTGACGGCCCTCGTCGCGCAATTCGGCGCCGACGCGCTCGCAGGCTATGGCGTGGGCGCGCGCCTGGAGTTTCTATTGATCCCGATCGCGTTCGCGATAGGCGTCGGCAGTGTGCCTATGGTTGGCGCAGCGATTGGCGCTGGCAACGTCAAGCGCGCGCGCCACGTTGCATGGACCGCTGGCGCGCTCGCGGCCGGCGCACTCGCGATTGTCGGCGCGATCGTCGCGATCGCGCCCGATCTGTGGGCGACAATCTTCGTCGATGAGCCTGGGGTGCTCTCGGTCACGCGTGACTATCTGCGCATCGCGAGCGTCGGCTATCCCTTCTTCGGATTAGCGCTTTGTTTGTATTTCGCAGCACAAGGCGCCGGAAAAGTCGGCGGCCCTATCCTCGCGCAGAGCTTGCGTTTGGCCCTCATCGTGATCGGCGGCTGGCTCATTATGGCGAATTCCATGCCGCTCTGGGGCGTGTTTGCGCTGTCAGCACTCGCCATGGTCGCGCAGGGGCTTTTCACACTCGTCGCAGTGCGCGCCACCCGCTGGGGTGCAAGCGAGCGGCGCGTTCTTTAGTTCAACCGTTGGCCGCATTTCAGAAACGCGAACTTAGCCGCCCAAAAGCGGAGGGCGCGCAGCGATGGATGCCACAAGCACTCATACGTGAGCGCCGCGCGCGCTTGACGCAGAACACTTCCTATCGTCATCAATCGATGCCGCACACATCCGGTCTGGCGGTCGTCTCAATTTGGATCGGGCTGAGGCGTGGCGGACAGACAGGGATTCGAACCCTGGATAGGCTTTCACCTATACACGCGTTCCAGGCGTGCGCCTTCAACCACTCGGCCACCTGTCCGGAGCGGCGGGTTATGGCCGGGGCCGCGTTCCGGCGCAAGGCGCGTAACTGATTGGCGGGGAGCGGCGTATTCACCTGCGTTCACCCGAGCGCGCCAGGTTCAAGGCCACCCCTCCGCGGGGGTGCGCGCGGCGCGCGGGCGACCTACATTCAATCCCAATTCCAGCGAGGTTCTCATGGCCCGATCCACCACCATGCCCAGCGCCGACCAAATCCTGCCCGGCCGGCCCAATCCGATCCCGACCTCGGCCACCCATTTCGTCAATGGCGCGCCGCTGAAGCCCCCCTTCCCAGCGGGGCTCGAAGAGGCCGTGTTTGGCCTGGGCTGCTTCTGGGGGGCGGAACGCAAGTTCTGGCAACAAAAGGGCGTGTTCAGCACCTCGGCCGGCTATGCCGGCGGCACGACGCCGAACCCGACCTACGAAGAGGTCTGCTCGGGCCGCACCGGGCACACCGAGGTGGTGCGGGTGATCTTCGACCCGAAAATCATCTCCTACGGCAATCTACTGAAGCTCTTCTTCGAGAATCACGATCCGACCCAAGGCATGCGCCAAGGCGGCGATATCGGCACGCAATACCGGTCGGCGATCTACACCACGTCGCCATCGCAAAAGGCCGCCGCCGAACAGGCTAAGGCGGCGTACGAACAAAAACTGCGCGCGGCAGGCTATGGCGCAATCACGACCGAGATCCAGGACGCGCCCGAGTTCTTCTATGCTGAGGATTACCACCAGCAATATCTGGCGAAGAATCCCAACGGTTATTGTGGCATCGGCGGCACCGGCGTGAGCTGCCCGATCGGTGTCGGGGTCGACTAAATCTTTAGGCGGCGGGGCGGCGAATCTTTGCCGCCGCCGCCTTTCGATTTGCGCTCCCGCCCAGCGAGGCCGACGAAAGGGCTGCGGTTTCCCGGCGCACGGCGCCATCTCTCTGGTGAATATTACCGAAATCGCAACCGAGACGCGCAAGCATTCCCGTGTTACGGTTTTGGCTCAGGGTGCTTCGAGGGGCGGCATGCCGGTCATCTGCTTGATCGACGATGACATCATGGTGCGGGACGCGCTGGCGCTGGGGCTCAGCGACGCCGGCTTTGAGGTGTTGACAGCGCCAGGCGCCGCGGCGGGTTTCGACATCGCCAATCGCCGCCAAGTTGACGCCATCGTCACTGACATGAACATGCCCGGCACGGATGGCGCCCAACTCATCGCTGAAGCGCGCCGTCAATGGCCCGATCTGCCGATCGTGGCGATCTCCGGCGCCACCGTCATCGACGGCCGCGCCATCACTGACATCGCGCGCGAGCGCGGCGCCAATGCGGCGCTGTCGAAACCCTTCCGGGCGAGGCAACTTGCTGAGGTGCTTGAGCGTTTGATCGCCGAACGCAGAGGATCACCTTCATAGAGCGATGAACGCCGCCAACGAGCAGTCGCGCCTTCGAGCGGTTGTCGACACGGCGGTGGATGGCGTCATCTTGATCGACGCGCGCGGGATTATTCTCGTGTTCAATCCCGCTTGCGAGCGTCTGTTTGGCTACGCCGCGTTCGAAGTCATCGGCCGCAATGTGAAGATGCTGATGCCGGAGCCCTATCAAAGCGGGCATGACGGCTATCTGCGCAATTATCGTGAGACCGGCGAGCGCAAGATCATTGGCATTGGCCGCGAAGTGATGGGCCGCAAGCGCAATGGCGCGACGTTTCCTATGGATCTCTCCGTCGGCGAAGCCGAGGAAAACGGCGAACCGATCTATGTCGGCATGATCCGCGATCTCACCGAGCGCAAAGCCTCCGAGCAAGCGCTGCGCGAAGGCGCGGAGCGTTTGCGCGCGCTGGTCGAAACCGCCGTGGATGGCGTGATCCTAATCGATTCAAGCGGCACGGTGTTGATGTTCAATCCGGCGTGCGAGCGCTTGTTTGGCTTTAGCGGGCGCGAAGTGATTGGTCAGAACGTGCGCATGCTGATGCCGAGCCCGTATCGCAGCGAACACGATTCTTACATCGGCAATTATCTTCGCACTGCCGCGCCGAAAGTGATCGGTATTGGCCGCGAAGTGGAAGGCCAACGCAAGGACGGCACGACCTTCCCGATGGATTTGTCGGTCGGCGAGGCCAAGCAGGACGATGAATCTATTTTCGTCGGCATCATTCACGATCTCACCGCGCGCAAACGCACCGAAGAACAATTGGTGCAAGCGCAGAAAATGGAAACGGTTGGCCAACTCTCCGGCGGCATCGCGCACGATTTCAACAATCTGCTGACCGTGATCCTGGGCAACGCCGAAGCGCTCTCAGCGCGCCTCAAAGCGCGCGCGGATTTGCGCACTGTCGCGGAGACCATCGTCACCGCCGCAGAGCGCGGCGCGGAGCTGACACAACGCTTGCTGGCGTTCAGCCGCCGGCAAATGCTTCAGCCGACGGCCATCAATTGCAACGCGCTCGTGGAGAGCATGCAGGTACTGCTAAAGCGCACGCTGCGCGAAGATATCGACCTGCGCATCGCTGTGACGCCGGGGCCTGTATTCGCAATGGCCGATCCGGCGCAATTGGAATCGGCATTGCTCAATCTTTCGCTGAACGCGCAAGACGCGATGCCATCCGGCGGCGTGCTGACGCTTTCGACGGAAGAGATTGAACTCGATGGAACGACGCTCGGTCGGCATGCCGATCTGCGTGCTGGACGCTATGTCTCTGTCTGCGTCACCGACGACGGCGTAGGCATGAGTAAAGAGACCCTCGAGCGCGCCTTCGAGCCCTTCTACACCACCAAGGAAGTTGGCAAGGGCTCGGGCCTTGGGCTCTCGATGGTGTATGGCTTCGTGAAGCAATCAAACGGTCATGTCGCGATCTATAGCGAACAAGGTCTAGGGACGAGCGTGCGTCTCTATCTGCCCGCGGCCGAGCCGGACGACGATCAGCGCCTCGCTCCGCGGCACGATGACTTCGCTGCGAACGAAGGCGGCGACGAGACCATCCTCATCGTTGAAGATGATCCGTTCGTGCGCAGCCACGTGATCTCATCGCTGGAGACCTTGGGCTATCGCATTCTGGTTGCGGCCGACGGGCGCGAGGCGCTCAATTTGATTCAAGGCGGCGCGCGGCCGGACATGTTGTTCACCGACATCGTCATGCCAGGCGGCATCAGCGGCTGGGAGCTCGCCGCGCAAGCGCGCGTGCTGTCGCCGCGCCTGCGTGTGCTGTTCACATCGGGCTATCCGCAAGAGACGCTGACGCGGCGCGGCCAGGTCGATCAGCACGCGATGCTCTTGTCCAAGCCTTATCGTCTCGCGGAGCTGGCGCGCCGCGTGCGTGAAACGCTCGACTCGTTAGTCTGATTAGCCCGGCCAGCGTAGGCCGACGCGGCGGCGTTGCTGCAGCGTCTGCTCGGCGCGTTGCAGCGCGCGCAGCGCCACTTCCGCTTGTTGTAGCGAATCCGTCGAACGCAGCGCATCCATCGCCAGACGTAAGCGCGCGGCGCCCTCTTCCAGCTTGTCGCGTGCGCCTTCGCGCTCACCGAGTGCAGTCAGCGCGCGGCCGATCTCTTGTTGGGCCGCACCCCACGCGCCCGGATCGGTCGAACGATCCACGGCGTCGAGATAACGCTGACGCGCATCGAGCGCCTTGGTTAGATACTTGATGTGGCCGCCACGCTCACCAAGGCTCAGCGCGCCGGACGCGAAGTCCGACAGAATGTCGAGCTGGAGATTGTCGCTGATCTCTTCAGCGCGCGCTTCGACCATCTTGTCGAGCGATTCAACGATCGGCTGCAGACGATCCGGCTTGTAATCTTGCGGGCGATGCAGAACGGGGCGCGCTTTACGCGCGAGCGCAAACGCCAGCGCGCGCTGCACGATTTCGTCTGGACGGCCCGTGCGCCAGCCGAGTTGGAAATCCTGCACATCGTGCGTGCGGCCATAACCCGGCAGCGTCATCAGACGCAGGTCGAGTTTGCCGAGCATGTTGCGCTTGCCCCAGATGATCACATCGGCGGCGGAGCGCTCGAGCGCTTCAGCAGCTTCGACAGCGACGCGACGACGCGCTTCCGGATGCGCTTTCGGCGACAGCGTTTTGAGTTTGATTGGGAAGAGGTCGACTTGCACGTCCTGCTCGAACGAGAACATGCCGAAATTGTCTTCGATCGCTTCCTTCATTTCCTGGCGCAACTCGCCGCCGCCGCCAGGAATTTCCGCGATCAACACCAGCGCACGGTGATCTTTGTTGCGCTTCAGCGCCTGCGCGCGCAGCGCGATGCGCGCCAAACTGGAGGCGCGGCCCATGCCGGTGAGCATCCAGAACGCGGCGATCAAAACCGCGGCCAGCGCCATCGACATGAAGAACATGAAAACATTCGGCGATTGGACGAACGCGTCTTGGAATTCGCGCGGCAACAGGCGCATCACCTGAGACGCAATCTCCGGCGCAAACGCACTAGCCTCTGCAAAATTAACCATTTAGACGTCCGCCGTCCCGAGCCGAGCCTTGACCTGTAGCCCGCCGTGCGGCGTCGCACAACGGGCTGCGGCGCCCTGAGTCTCCCCCGGGCGCCGCCTCTCTTGCGAGGAGAATGCGTCGGCTTATTGGCCGGCTTGCGCCCGCGCGCGGGCCATCATGTCCTCCATGGCCGCGCCCATATTGTTCAGATCGATCACCTGGACGCCAGGCGGCAAGGTGAAGAGTTCGGCTGCTTGCGGCCCCCGCTGGACGCTCGTGGTTTCCCACACCGTCTGCCCGCCTTCCGTGGCGCGCAAGATGATGCCGTCGCTGGTGACGCAGGCGGTCTGCGGCGCACCATTCTCTTCCCGCGTCCATTCGGCCCCGTTTTCCCCAGCCACCGAACAAGAGCCGGTGCGGGTGGCCGCGCCCATGTCACCTTGCCAATCTGCCGCCGGGTCTTCGTTATCCTGCTGCTGGAGCCGCATGGCGTGGGTTTGTCCCATCGCGGTGGCAATAATGAAGCTCTCGCCAGTTTCGGCGTTGGTAATCATCGTGCTCTGGCCCTGCGGCGCATTGATTTCCATGCGCAGCTTCTGGCCATCGCGGATCATCACGACTGGAATGGTCTGGCCCTCGCGGGTGATGGTCGCCTCGGCCCGATAGGAGGCGGAGGTCAGGTTGGGGAAAACGTCGCTGACGGACGGCGCTGCATTCTCACCACTCGGGGCGCTGGGATTGCACGCCGCCAAGGCGCAAACCGAAACCAGAGCCAAAATTGCTGCACGCATGAGCGATCCTCCGAGACGTCCCTGGCCGCCTCACTAGCAGCCAGCCGCCCATCCCGAAACCCTGTGCGTTCGTCGCAAATTGACGAGACTTTGTTCGGCTGCGGCGCCCGTTCCGCTTGCCCCGGCGCCCCCCGCCCGGCCAAAGTCTGGCCCAACCAACCGCCGGCCCCGCCGGCGCGTTTCCTTTGGGGGTTTCATGACTAAGTCTCATATCCTGGCGCTTTTGCTCGCCGTCAGTGCGCCGGCGCTCAGCGCTTGCGCCACCGCCGGTTCGCAGATCAGCGCCGAAGCCGCGGCCGCGCATCAGGCGGCGCAAACCGAGGTTGCCCGTTTGACCGCGCAAGCCAATCAAGACCCATTGTTGAAGCCGTGGACCGGCCCGCATGGCGGCGTGCCGCCGTGGGACCAAGCGCGGGTTGAATTGCTGGCGCCAGCGCTCGAACTCGGCCTCGCGCTGCAGGAAGCGGAAATTCAGGTCATCGCCACCAATCCGGCGGCGCCCACCTTCGACAACACGATCGTGCCGATGCAGGACGCTGGCCGCCACATCGACCGCGCCACCACGATTTTCGGCGTGATGACAGACAACGTCTCCACCCCGGCGGTGCAAGAAGTAGAAGCCGAATGGTCGCCGCGCATCACGGCCGCCTACAACGCCATCACCTTCAACCGCGCGCTCTTCCAGCGCATCGACACACTCTACCAAACGCGCACGACGCTCGGCCTAACCGCCGAACAGCTGCGTCTGCTTGAGCGCACGCGCGACCAATTCGTGCGCGCCGGCGCGGCCGCCACGCCGGAACAACAAGCCCGCCTCGGCGCGATCAACGAAGAACTCTCTTCGAAGTTCGCCGATTTCGGCCGCCGCCTGCTCGCGGACGAAAACACCGCGATCTACATCACCAACCGCCGCGACCTCGCCGGCCTGCCGCCGAACATCGTTGCAGCGCTTGCCGCCGCCGCCGCGGAGCGCGGCCGACCCGGCGAATGGGCTGTCGTCAACACGCGCTCCAGCGTCGATCCGTTCCTGACCTTCTCGACCAATCGCGCGCTGCGTCAGCGCGTGTGGACGGCGTTCAAAAACCGCGGCGACAATGGCGACGCGAACGACACCAATGGCATCATCGCCGAAATCCTGGCGCTCCGCGCCGAGCGCGCGCAGATCCTCGGTTTCCCGACGCACGCGCACCTGCGCATGGCCGACACGATGGCCGGCACCCCAGAACGCGCGCAGGATTTGATGATGCGCGTTTGGCCGGCGGCCGTGGCGCGCGTGCATGAAGAAGTGCGCGACATGCAGGCGATCGCTGACCGCCAGCGCGCGAACATCACGATCGAGCCGTGGGACTACAATTTCTACGCCGAGCAAGTCCGCCGCGATCGCTACAATCTCGATCAGAACGAAGTGCGCGAGTATTTCGAGCTCAACAACATGGTCAACGGCGCCTTCTACATGGCCAACCAGCTCTATGGTCTCTCGTTCCGCGAGATCACGGGTACGGTGCCGGTGTTTGAAGAAAACGTCCGCGTGTTCGAGGTCACCGACCGCGACGGCTCGTTCCAGGGCCTGTTCTATCTCGACAATTTCGCCCGCGCCGGTAAGCGCTCAGGCGCGTGGATGAATACGTATCGCAGCCATGAGAATTTCATGGGCAGCGAGATCACGCCGATTGCGTCGAACAACAACAATTTCGTGCGCGGCGCGCCGGGTGAGCCGATCCTCATCTCGCTCGACGACGCACAAACGCTGTTTCACGAATTCGGTCACGCCATCCACTATCTGGTGTCGACCGTGAACTATCCGGGCCTGGCGACGACCCCGCGCGATTACGTGGAGTATCCGAGCCAAGTGCACGAGCATTGGGTGCTGTCGCGCCCCATCCTCGATCAGTTCGCGCGTCACTATCGTACGAACGAGCCGATGCCGCAGGCGCTGGTGGACCGGATCAACAACGCGTCGACCTTCAACCAAGGCTACGCGACGGTTGAGTACCTCTCCTCCGCGCTGGTGGATATGTCGCTGCACAACCGCCCGGAAGCGATCACGGATGTGGACGCTTTCGAACGCGAAACGCTGGCTTCGCTCGGCATGCCGCGTGAAATGGCGATGCGTCACCGTCTCCCGCAGTTCGGCCACCTCTTCTCGAGCGACGCCTATTCGGCCGGCTATTATTCCTACCTCTGGTCGGAAGTGATGGACGCCGATACGTGGGAAATGTTCGAGCAAACCGGCAACGTGTTCGATCCCACGGTCGCCGCCGGCATGCGCAACATCATCCTGGCGCCGGGCAACACGACCGATCGCGCGGAAGCCTATCGCCAATTCCGCGGCCGCGACCCGGACGTGAACGCACTGCTACGCACGCGCGGCTTCCCGACAGGTGAAAGCAGCGAACAGCGCTAAGCCCAAAATACTCGCAGCCTTGGGCGCGCATCGAAAGGTGCGCGCCCTTTTCTTTGCCTAGCGGGCGAGGAAGCTTTCGAAGCCGCCGAAAATCATGCGCTTGCCGTCGAACGGCGTGTTGCTCTGGTCGTATTGATTCATGCGCGGGTCGGCCATGACCTTGGCGTTGACCTCGTCGCGCTTGGCGCGGGATTCGTAGGTGATCCACGAAAACACGACGACCTCGTCGTCTTTGGCTTGGACGGCGCGCGGGAAGGACGTGAGTTCGCCATAGGGCACGTCGTCGCCAATGCATTCGACGTAGCTCAGCGCGCCATGCTCCATCCACACCTCACCACCGAGACGCGCCATCTCTTTGTATTGTTCCATTTTATCTTTCGGCACCGCCAGCACGAAACCATCAACATAAGGCATTTGTCTTCCTCCGTTCCTCCAACCTAGGACGAACAATCGTCGCGCCCACCGACAAATCCGCGCGGATGAATCGCGTTCAGCTTGGATTCAGGTAAGATTCAGCTGGCGCGGCGCACGGTTCTGGCGGGAGCATGACAATGTTGCGCAAACTGACCGCCCTCGCGGCGACCCTCGCTTTTGCTTTGACGACACTGACCCCTGTCGCGGCCGACGCCCGCGACCGGCGTCACGACGGTTATTGGGGCGGGCGCCACGATGGCTATTACGATCACCGCCGTCGCCATCGTGATCGCGACGATGATGGCGACGCGGTCGCAGCGGGCGTCGTTGGCCTCACGCTCGGCGTCCTGCTTGGCGCAGCGCTCAGCCAAGACCAGCGCCAAGCGCCGCCGCGGGCGCAATGCTACGACAATTACCAGCGCTGCGCGCCGCCGCCACAATATTACAACCAAGGCTACGACCAGGGCGGCTATTACGAAGACGGGCGCTCAGCCTACGAGCAGGATTACGGCTACGCGCCGGAGCAACGTTATTACGAAGATCAGCGCCCGCAGCGTATGTGCCGCGAACGGCAATGGGATCGCTACGCCAACCGCTATCTCATGGTCGACGTGCCCTGTTGATGCGTGCTGCGCATATCACGTGCGCTTGAAAACTGCTGACGCGTATTAAAGACTACGGAACTTCGCGCTATCATGCGCGCATGCGGTACGTGTGCGATGCGCCGGGCGGCGCGACTTGGTTCAGAATTGAAACCGAGGCGGAAGCGGAAGCAGAGGCGGCGCTGATGCGTCACGCCGTCGATAAATATTTCCGCCGTCACGAAGCCAGCGCGCGCGAAAGCTATCGCGCGCCGAAGGGCGCGCCATCGTTCGAGCAAGAGATTGGCTTGAAGGATCACATCGCCAAGGCGATGCCGATGTTCGTGACTTTGCGCGCAGACGATGGCGCGGGGCTTGCGACGGCGATGCTGCCGCCGGGCGGCCAAGAGCAAGCGGGTTTTCGCATCGTGATCGTCGGGCCGGAAAATGGCGACCCCTACATCGCGCACCAACGCGCGATCGAAGCGCTCGCGCGGCACGTTCATCTGAACCTGCCGCGCGAGGCTTGTTACCCGTATGCGTAATTACTTCGGCGCTGCGCCGCCGGCCGGCATCGCAAGCGCACGCGAGCCGACATAGCACGGCGCGACCGTGCAATTTTGCAGCAGCGTGCGCACCATGTATTGGCCGTCCGCCGGTGGCGTGAATTGCACGACCGGATAATCGTCCGGCAGCATGTCGCTGGCGACGACGCCGCCCGTGGTCATGCTGATGAGCTCGATATCCACATTGGTGCAATCGCCGTCGCACGCGCCGACGAACGTGTAGGCGGTGTTGGCGGCAAGATCGATCGTCCAGCGATGATCCGTGCTGGGCTCAAGCGCTACGATTTGATCGGTCGTTCCTTCCACCACCGTCATGCCCGACGCGAAGTTTTGCGAAATCGCGCCGAGTTGTTCGCCGATATTGGCGATGAGCTGCGTGCGCGTCGCGTCATCGATCTGCGCGCGCTGCACTTGGCCAGTCGGACGCGCTTGCGTCGACGGCGCCTGCGCGCCTTCTTGCACCGTGGGGAGCGCCGGCCCATTGCCGCCGCCCAACAATTGGCCGCACGCGCTCAACGCCATAGCCGCCGCGGCGGCCAACAAAATCTTTCGCATCATCTGAGCTGATCCCTCTCCTGACTTGCCCCGCGCGACCCCTAATTGGGCCCACGCGGCTTGTCCACGGCGCTTCAATGAAGGCGGACGATTTATTGGGCTGTGACCGGCGGCACAGGCCGGGAACTCGGCCTATTCGCTCAAAAACGCCACGCACGAATGCTCAACCACAAGCATCACCGATTGCTGTTCGTGCTGCGTGCGATAGGCGGCGGCGATCGCTTCGAGCGCGGCCTGATCGCGCGCCGCATCGGTGAGCACCAATGTCAGCCGCTTCGACGGCTCGCGCACGATGGCGCCGGTTTCAGTGTCGCGCCATTGACCGTCGACATCATCGATCGTCAGCCCATTGGGAAAACGCGGACTGATCTCGCCATCAACGAACGCGCGCCATTCCTCATCGGTGACGCCCAACGTCTCCCCGATGTTGCGGCCGAAATACATCTCCGCCACCGCATGATCCTCCGCCGGCGCCGCACACGCTTCCGCCGAAGGGGCAGGCGCAGGCTGCGCGCAGGCGGCGAGCGCGAGCAAGGACAAAGCCGTGAACCAACGCACCATGTAGGCCTCCCCGATTGCGCACTCTTTATGGGCTGCTCGCGCGCCACGCGCCAGCATCCTCGTTGAGCGTGCGTTCCAAACGCTGGCGCATGTCTTCCCATTGGCGTTGCAAATACGCACGCGCGCCCTCCGGCAAATTCTCTTCCCATTGCCCATTCAAGAACCGATCCTTCGCCTCAGCCAACACGCGCGCTTTCGCTTCGGCGGTTTCCTCGCCCTCGCCCAGATTGATCTCGCGCCAGCGTTTGACCATCACCAGAAAGCCCACCGGCGCCGAGCACGGCTGAAACACCATCGCGCACGCAAGCCACGCCGCCATACTGAACATCGCTTGGATTTGCTCTTCGCGCGCTTCGGCAATTTTGCGCGCTTTGTCTTCATCGCCGCTCGCGACCTCCGACTCGACCTCGGCTAATTTGCGCATTTGCTCAGCCAACGCCGCCAAGACTTTCGCATCACCCGGCCTGCCGCGCGCCAGCGCATCGCTCACCTGCGCCAGCGCGCGCTTTTCGAGCGCCGCCGCCTTCCGCAAAAATCTCAGCTCGCGTGGTTGGTTTCAGCAATCTCGAACTGAACGCAGTCGAAGTTTTTTGGAACGGAGCATTGTGTTACAATGGATTTGCTCGCGTGCTAGGCGAAAGCGCTTACTTGGCCGCCAAGAATGGCGGGGCCTTCGATGGCGAAGACTCAATCGATCAAATGTTGAGTTCGGGTGGCGCGCACATGATTGCGTACGCAGTGGGAATTCCAGGGATCGTCTTTGCAGCCATCTACGCCGCCAGCTTACCAAATGCGCTAGCGGCCCTACTGAACTAATCCCCATCCATCTTCAACGCCGCAATAAACGCTTCCTGCGGGATGTCGACCTTCCCGAATTGGCGCATCTTCCTTTTGCCGGCCTTTTGCTTGTCCAACAGTTTGCGCTTCCGGCTCGCGTCGCCGCCATAGCATTTGGCGGTCACGTCCTTGCGCAGCGCGCTGATGGTTTCGCGGGCGATGATGCGGCCGCCGATCGCGGCTTGGATCGGAATCTTGAACATATGCTGCGGGATCAGCTCTTTCAGCTTTTCCACCATCGCGCGGCCGCGTGATTCCGCGCGCGCCGCATGCACCAGCATCGAAAGCGCATCGACCGGCTCGTCATTCACCAGGATCGACATCTTCACCAGATTGCCGACGCGATGATCGATGATCTGATAATCGAAGCTGGCATAGCCTTTTGAGATGCTCTTCAGGCGATCATAGAAATCGAACACGACCTCGTTGAGCGGCAGCTCATAAACCAGCATCGCGCGCGAGCCGACATAATTCAGCTCCTTCTGGATGCCGCGGCGATCCTGGCAAAGCTTGATGATGGCGCCGAGATATTCGTCGGGCGTGAGCAGCGTGGCCTTGATCCACGGCTCTTCGATCTCTTTGATATAGACCACGTCCGGCAGATCGGCCGGATTGTGCAGCTCCTTTATCTCGCCGTCGTTCATGTGCACGCGATAGACGACGCTGGGCGCCGTCGCGATCAGGTCGAGATTGAATTCGCGGCTCAAGCGCTCTTGGATGATTTCCAAATGCAGAAGCCCGAGGAAGCCGCAGCGGAAGCCGAAGCCGAGGGCGGCGCTCGTTTCCATCTCGTAGCTGAAGCTGGCGTCGTTCAGGCGCAGCTTCGACATGGCGGCGCGGAGGTCTTCAAAGTTCGCGGCGTCGGTCGGGAAGAGACCGCAGAACACAACAGGCTGCGCCGGCTTGAAGCCCGGCAGCGCTTGGGCGGTTTCGCGGCGCATTTCGGTGATGGTGTCGCCGACGCGCGCGTCGCCGACTTCCTTGATCGAGCCGGTGAACACGCCAATCTCGCCGGGGCCGAGCTCGGCCACTTCTTCGCGCTTGGGGCGCAGCACGCCCAGCGTATCGACGTTGTAATCGGCGCCGGTTTGCATGAGCTTCACGCGCATGCCCTTCTTCACCACGCCATCGATGACGCGGAAGAGCACGACGACGCCGAGATAGGCGTCATACCAGGCGTCGACCAGCATGGCTTTGAGGGGCGCGTCGCGGTCGCCGGTCTTGGGCGGCGGCAGGCGGGTGACGATGGCTTCGAGCAGGTCGTTGATGCCTTCGCCGGTTTTGCCGGAGGCGAGGATGGCGTCGCTGGCGTCGAGGCCGATCACGTCCTCGATCTGCTGTTTGACGCGATCGGGCTCAGCCGCCGGCAGATCGATCTTGTTCAGCACCGGCACGATCTCGAGATCGAGATCGAGCGCCTGATAGACGTTGGCCAAAGTCTGCGCCTCGACGCCCTGGGAGGCGTCCACGATCAGCAACGCCCCCTCGCACGCCGCCAGCGAGCGCGACACCTCATAGGCAAAGTCCACGTGCCCAGGCGTGTCCATGAGGTTCAGAACATAGTCCTGGCCGTCCTTGGCCCGGTAATCCAAGCGCACGGTCTGCGCCTTAATCGTAATCCCCCGCTCCTTCTCGATCTCCATGTTATCGAGCACCTGCTCGGTCATCTCGCGCGCGGAGAGGCCGCCGGTTTGCTGGATCAAACGGTCGGAAAGCGTCGATTTGCCGTGGTCGATGTGCGCCACGATCGAGAAATTGCGGATCTTGTCCCGGGGAGTCATGGGGCCGGTGCGTATATCAGCCCGCCCACAACGCCAAGCTTAGGCGCTGCCGCAGGGGTGTAGGATAGATTTTTCGAAAGATGGTGCCCAGGACTGGACTCGAACCAGCACGGAGTTACCCGCTAGTACCTGAAACTAGTGCGTCTACCAATTCCGCCACCAGGGCATCGGGCGCACCTTGCGGCGCGATCCGAGGCGGGGGGTTTAGGCGAGCGGGCGGGCGGCGTCAATGCGGGCCGGCTCGTCGCTTCCGCCTGGGAGGCATAGGCCCGGCTTGGTAGCGGCGTGGGCTATGAAAAAGCTCACCTTTGCGCTGACCCCCTTTGCGTTAGCTCTCAGCCTCGCCGCCTGCGCCACGGCGCCCTCCGGCCCCTCCACCGCCGGCATTGCGCCGAGCTTCGACGCCGCTCGTACCGAACAGATCCTGGCGCGGACGCAAAGGCTGCATCTGGCGCCTGACCTTTCGGCGCTGACGCCGGGCGAGCACGCGGCCGTGACAGAGCTCTTGGCGGCGGGCGAGCGGATGCAGCGTCTCTATATGGATCAGCGCCACCCGCAGGCGCTGGCGGCGGCGGCGTATCTGGAGGCGCATCCGGAGCTCAGTGGAGAGCGTGATCTCTTCCGTATGAATAGCGGCCCGATCACCTCGACCTTGGACAATACCCGCGAAGCGTTCCTCTCAGTGCAGCCCGAGGCGCCGGCGCGGAATATGTATCCGTCGGGCACGACGCGCGCGACTTTGGATGCGTTCTTCGCAACGCATCCCGAGCGGCGTGATGAATTGTTGGATGATCGCGGTGTCGTGTGGGCGGCAACGCCGGAGAACCGCCGCCGCGCCTTGTCCGCGCTCGATCGCCATCCCGCGCTCGACACGCTGCATCCTGGCCTGCGCGCGCGTTTGCAAACGAGCGAGACGTATCTCGCTGTGCCCTATTCGGTCGCTTACGCAGAAGATTTCTTCTTCATCTTCGACCGCCTGAATGCGGCGGCGGACCTCGTGGAGAGCGGCGATCCGGCTTTTGCACGCTATCTGCGGCTGCGGGCGCGTGATTTGCTCGCTGACAATTACGAAGGCGGCGACGCGGCCTGGGTGACGGGTGATTTCACGGGCAATCTCAATGCGCAGATTGGCTCGTACGAAACCTATGACGATGCGCTTTACGGCGTGAAGACGTTCTTCTCGCTTTCGCTTCTGGTGCGCGATCGCCCGCGCAGCGAGGAATTGCAGGCGGCGCTGGCCGACATCCAAAACGTTGAGAATGCGCTGCCCTATGCGAACCACCGTGAAGTGCGGACCGACATTCCGGTCGGCGTTTACAACATCATCGCCGATTTTGGCCAAGCGCGCGGCGCCAATACGGCGACGATCCTACCGAATGAAGCTTACCTCGCGCGCCAGTACGGCCGCACGATCCTGATGCGCGGCAATATTTTGTTGAACGAAGATATCTTCCAGGAGACGCACCGCGCGTTCAGCGCGGCGGTGGTCGAGAGCCAGGCGAATGATCTGACGCCGGAGGGCGGCTTCTATCGCACGCTCTGGCACGAGATCGGCCATTATCTCGGCGTCGATCAAACGTCAGATGGCCGTGATCTCGATGCGGCGTTGGAGGATACGGCGGACTTGTTGGAGGAGATGAAGGCCGATCTCGTGTCGCTCACCTCGGCGCGCATCTTGAATGAGCGCGGCCGCATCACGGACGATCAGCTGCGCGGCATCTATGCATCGGGTGTTCGCCGCGTGTTGCAGAAGAACCGGCCGCGTCGCGAGCAGCCGTACAACACGATGCAGCTCATCCAATGGAATTGGTTCATGGATCGCGGCGCATTGCGCTTCGAAGACGGCCGCCTGCGCATCGATTACCGCCGCTACCCGGAGGCGGTGACCAGTCTGTTGCGCGAAGTGCTCGCGATCCAGCGCGCCGGCGACCGCGATGCCGCCAACGCATTCGTCGATCGCTGGACGACATGGCGGCCGGAGTTGCACGAAGTGATCGCCACGCGCATGCGTGAGAGCGAGCGCACGCGGTTTACCCTGGTGACGTACGAGGCGATCGACGGCGCGCAGCCCTGAGCGAACGCGCCGTCTGCTGCTTAAGCTGAAAGGCCGCCCGCGAGCGCACCAATCGCTTCGCGCGCCACTTCGCTCACACCGGCGCGCCAGCGTGTCGGGTCGGCGGTCATGGTGTAACGCCGCGTCGAGTTCGTGCCGACGCCGCCCAGCACGCCAATGACGTTGGCCGCCGTCTCAGCGGCGCGCTGACCGCCGGTCGTGGAATCCGCGAACACGCCGAAATCGCCGCCGATGCCGATCGGGTCTTCCAGGGCGACCGTCCCCTGACGGCCATTGCCGGCCGCGAACACGTTGAGCTGTGTCAATTCTGGCCAAGCGCCGAGACTCGAGTTCACCTCAACCGCCGACATATTGCGATGCCAGCCGCCGTAGCTTTCCGCATTGGCGAAATCGAGCATCAGCATGCACCCCAGCACAGCCTGATTGTTGGCGCGCGCAAAATTCTGCGCGCCCATGCTGGCCTGAACGGCGCTCGCATTGCCGCTCATGCCGCCGCCAGTGATCATACCGAGCCATTCGCGCATGACGATGGCGCCGCCGCCAAGTTGGCTTGGCCCAAAAATGCGCACCTTGCCGCGATCGTCACGCCCATAAACAAGATCGCGCTCTTCGGTTTCGACCGGACGAACGCGCGTCCCGAACGCATCAAGCAGCGGCTGGCGATCGCCAAGCGTCACGCCGCCTGCGCCCATCCGCTCAACAAAGATGTCATAGGCCGCATCGGTCGCGGCCTGAAAATCCGCATCGGTCAACCCCTCCAACGCGCTGCGCGCGGTGGAACGGCCACCGAACCCTGAGCCGAGCAAGCCGCCGCCCGCGCGCGCGCGGTCGGTGCGGTTGGTGACAAAGCCGATCGCGAAGGACGCCACCACAGCTTGGCTTACGCCGCGCAATGCGGCCGCGTTCGACACTTCGACCGCTGGCGCGGCTGTTTGCGCCCACGCAGGCAAACCGGCGCTGGCGGCCGCAGCGGCGGTAAGCGTCAAGAGATGACGACGATCAATCATTAGGCTAGCTCCTTTGTCCCAAGGGAGACGCCTGCACGCGACCGCGCGCGCTGCGCACCCCCACTTGTGGGACCGAACCACGCGCCGACGCCGGTCCATTCGCGAAATGAAACGAGGCCCCTTTGTCCGAAGACTTCCGCACTCTTTCCGACATGATCGCCGCGCACGCGGCGGAGCGCCCTGACGGGGCGGCGCTGATCCAAGACGAGCGGCAGGTCTCCTATCGCGAGCTGGACGCGCTGATGGATGGCGTCGCGGCGGCGCTGCAGCGTGATGGTGTGAAGCCAGGCGCCAGTATCGCCATCTGCGCGATGACGTCGATCGAGTATGCGGCGCTTTTTGTTGGCGCTTTGCGCGCGGGCGTGGCTGTGGCGCCGATCGCGCCGTCGTCCACGCCGGACAGCATCGTCGGCATGGTCGACGATTCCGGCGCGCCGCTCTTCTTCGTGGACGCGGAGGTGGCGGAGACGTTGGCGGGCGTGAAGGATCAGATCAAAGCGAAAATCGTCGCGCTGGATGGCGGCGCGCATGGTCAGGCTTTCGCCGATTGGTTGGCGCCCGCGGGCGTGAAGCCCGCGCCGGTCGCGATCGATCCGAAGATGCCGTTCAATATCATCTATTCGTCGGGCACGACGGGCGCGCCCAAGGGCATCGTGCAGAGCCACGGCATGCGCTTCGGCCATATCGCCCGCGCGCAAGCGATGGGTTATGGACCGCAAGCGGTGTCGCTGCTGTCAACGCCGCTCTATTCGAACACCACGCTTGTCGCCTTCTTCCCGACGCTGGGCCTCGGCGGCACGGTTGTTCTGATGAAGAAATTCGACGCCGCGAAATATCTGGAGATCGCGCAGCGCCGCCGCGTGACGCACACCATGCTGGTGCCGGTGCAATATTCGCGTCTGATGGCGCGGCCGGATTTTGACTCGTTCGATCTCTCCAGCTTCGTGATGAAATTCTGCACCTCGGCCCCCTTCTCAGCAGCTTTGAAAGCGGACGTGCTGAAGCGCTGGCCGGGTGGGCTCGTCGAATATTTCGGCATGACCGAGGGCGGCGGCACCTGCATGCTCGTCGCGCATGCCTATCCAGACAAGCTGCACACGGTCGGCCAGCCGGCGCCGGGCCACGATATTCGCATCATCGATGAGGATGGCCGGGAGCTGCCCCGCGGCGGGGTGGGCGAGATCGTCGGCCATTCGGAGCTGACGATGAACGGCTATCACAATCGCCCAGACCAGACGTCGGCGGCGATCTGGATATCGCCGGACGGCAAACGCTTCGTGCGCACCGGCGATGTCGGCCGCTTTGATGCGGACGGCTTCCTCGAACTCATGGACCGCAAGAAGGACATGATCATTTCCGGCGGCTTCAACATCTATCCGAGCGACATCGAAGCCATCGTGCGCCAGCACCCGGATGTGGCGGATGTCGCCGTGGTCGGCGCACCGTCGGCGGAATGGGGCGAGACGCCGGTGGCGTTCATCGTCTCGCGCGGCGCTGCGGCCGAGGACATTCGCGCTTTCGCCAATGCACGCTTGGGCAAGACGCAGCGCATCGCCGAGGCGATCCTGATCGATGAGCTGCCGCGCAGCCATATCGGCAAGATTCTCAAGCGCGAATTGCGAGATCAGTACGTCGCGGGGCGCCCCGGCTAGCGCCTGGGGACAAATTGCACTAAGCCCCTGGCCGATGACACGTAAGCTTTCCCTGACCGTCGATGGCAAGAATATCTCGGTCTATCTGCACAAGGGCGACCTGCCCGACACCGTTACGTTCAACGGCGCGGTCGCCGTTGACAGCGAGACCTTGGGCCTGTCGCTGATCCGCGACCCGCTTTGCCTCGTGCAAATCTCGGATGGCGGCGGCGAAGCGCACCTCGTGCAGCTCGACCGCACCAGCTACAACGCGCCAAATCTGAAGCGCGTGCTGACCGATCCGGCGCATCTGAAGCTCTTCCATTTCGCGCGCTTCGACATCGCCATGTTCATGCGCGATTTGAGCATCATCACCGCGCCGCTCTATTGCACCAAGATCGCTTCGAAGCTGGTGCGCACCTACACGGATCGTCACGGCCTCAAGGATCTCACCAAGGAAATCCTCGGTCGCGACATTTCCAAGGATCAGCAATCGAGCGATTGGGGTGCGCCGGAATTGAGCGACGCTCAGCTTGCGTATGCAGCGTCTGACGTGTTGCACCTGCATGCGCTGAAGGAAAAGCTCGACGCGATGCTGGCGCGCGAAGGCCGCACCGAGATCGCGCAATCCTGCTTCGATTTCCTGCCGACGCGCGCAGCGCTTGATCTGGCGGGCTGGGAAGAAACGGACATCTTCGCGCACTCATGAGGCGTCGCGGCACCGCTGTGAGCAGTATTTGATCGCGTCCCAGTCGCGGGCCCATTTCTTTCGCCATGAGAACGGTCGGCCGCAGGTTGCGCAGGTCTTTTGCGGCAGATTAGCCTTGTCCATGCGCTTTCCGTTGGCGTTCTTGACCACTTGCTTCGCCTCGTCGCGCCGATCCGTAAAGGCGATACGCGCGTACATGCTCCGTGGTTCAGACGCTGCGGCTTCTCCTTGGCGATCAATTGTCTTCGCGCATGTCTTCGCTGCGCGACCTCGATCCTGCGCGCGATGTCGTCATGCTGGCCGAGGTGGCGGCGGAGGCAACCTATGTGCGCCATCACAAGAAGAAAATCGCTTTTCTGTTCGCGGCCATGCGCGCGTTCGCGGCTGACCTCGACGCGCGTGGCGTGCGCGTGCGTTACGTTAAGCTGGACGATCCGGACAATGCCGGCAGCCTGGAGGCTGAACTCGCGCGCGCCGTGAAGACGCTTCGGCCGCGCGAGATCGTGCTGACGGAGCCGGGCGAGCATCGCTTGGCGGGCGCGATGGCGGATTGGGAACTCGGCGTGCCTGTCGAGGTGCGTGAGGATACGCGCTTTCTTTGTCCGCACGCTGCGTTTCACACCTGGGCGCAAGGGCGGCGCCAATTGCGGATGGAATATTTCTATCGCGAGATGCGCGTCGCGCATGGTTTGCTTCTGGACGAGGGCAAACCTACGGGCGGGCGCTGGAATTTCGACGCGGAGAATCGCAAGCCTGCGCGCGCCGATTTCTTCATGCCGCAACCGCCGCGCTTTGAGCCTGACGCGCGCACGCGCGACGTGCTCAATCTGGTCGCGCACCGCTTTCCGGATCATTTTGGCGATTTGGAGCCGTTTTGGTTTGGCGTGACGCATGAGCACGCCGAACAAGCGTTCGCGCATTTCCTGCGCGAGGCGTTGCCGCGCTTTGGCGATTATCAAGACGCGATGCTGGTGGGCGAGCCCTTCCTCTATCATGCCGTGATCTCGATGTATCTCAATGCGGGACTGCTCGATCCGCTCGATGTCTGCCGTCGCGCTGAAGCCGAATATCGCGCTGGCCGCGCGCCGCTGAATTGCGTCGAAGGCTTCATTCGTCAGGTCTTGGGATGGCGCGAGTACGTGCGCGGCATCTATTGGCTGCATGGACCAAACTATGTTCACGAAAACGCGCTCGGTGCTGCGCGCGATCTGCCCTGGTTCTATTGGAGTGGCGATACCGAGATGGCGTGCCTCAGCGCCGCCATCGGGCAAACCAAGCGCGAAGCCTACGCGCATCACATTCAACGCTTGATGGTGACGGGCAATTTCGCGCTGTTGGCGGGGATCGATCCACACCAGGTTCACGAATGGTATCTCGCGGTCTATGCCGACGCTTACGAATGGGTCGAGGCGCCCAACACGATCGGCATGAGCCAATTTGCGGACGGCGGCACGCTGGCGTCCAAGCCCTACGCCGCGAGCGGCGCCTACATCGATCGGATGTCCGATTATTGCGGACACTGCGTCTATGACGTGAAGCAGAAGAACGGGCCGCAGGCGTGCCCGTTCAATTACCTCTATTGGGATTTCTTGGCGCGCAACCGAACGACGCTCGCCAACAATCCGCGCGTGGCGCCGATGTATCGCACGCTGGATCGCTTGAGCGAAGAGCGCCGCGCAGAGATCGCGCGCGATGCGGCGGAGTTTCTCGCGCAGCTGAAATGATGCGCCCGGCCTAAACCTTCACCACGTCCTGCTCGATGCGGCCGAAGATGGAATGGCCCTTGGCATCGCGCATTTCGATTTCGACGCGGTCGCCGTGCTTCAAGAAGCTGGTGCTTGGTTTGCCGGATTGGATCGTCTCGATCATGCGTTGCTCGGCGATGCAGGAATAGCCGCGTCCGCCTTCGCTGACCGGTTTACCTGGGCCGCCGTCTTCACCGCGATTTGAAACTGTGCCCGAACCGATGATCGTGCCGGCGGCGAGATCGCGGGTCTTTGCAGCGTGCGCGATGAGTTGGCCGAAATCGAAAGTCATGTCTTCGCCGGCGTCGGCGGCGCCGAAGGCTTTGCCGTTCAGGCTGACATGCATCGGAAGATGCAATTTGCCGTCGCGCCAAGCATCGCCCAGCGCATCCGGCGTCACGGCGACGGGCGAGAACGCGGACGAAGGCTTCGATTGGAAGAAGCCGAAACCCTTCTCCAATTCGGCCGGGATAAGGTTGCGTAGGCTCACATCGTTGACGAGCATAACGAGGCGGATACGCTTGCGGGCTTCGTCAGCGCTGATGCCGGCTTCGCAATCGTCGACGACAACCGCCACCTCCGCTTCGAAATCGCAGCCCCAAGCTTCATCTTTCAGTGGAATGGAATCGCGCGGGCCGAGGAATGCGTCGCTGCCGCCTTGATACATCAGCGGATCGCTCCAGAACGCGTCCGGCATCTTGGCGCCGCGTGCTTGGCGCACGAGTGCGACGTGGTTCACATAGGCTGAGCCATCGGCCCATTGATACGCGCGCGGCAATGGCGACGCAGCTTCGCGTTCGTGGAAGCGTTCGCGCAGGATCGTACCCGCATTGACGCCTTCAGCGACCGCACGCAGACGCGGTTCGGCGTGCGTCCAATCATCAAGTGCTGCCTGCAGCGTCGGCACTTCGGGGCCGGCGTGCGCGTACCAAGCCAGATCATCTGAGACGACAACCAGCTTGCCGTCGCGGCCGTGCCGGAGCGATGCAAGTTTCATGATTTCACCGCGTCCTTCTGATTTTCCGGCGCCGCCTTGATGAAAGCGGGATGCTTACGCGCATTTTCGTCCCACGCGACGAGACACGGGAATGGCGACAGATCGGTCTTGAAGCGGCGCGCATTGGCCATTTGAGGCACGAGGAGAATGTCCGCGAGCGTGGGCGCATCGCCGAACACAAAAGCGGTTTGAGCGCGTTGTTCAGCCTGATGCTCAAGAGCTGCGAAGCCGAGCTTGATCCAGTGGCGATACCATTCGCCGACGTGCTCTTCGCTGGCGCTGAATTCGAGTTTGATGCGTGTGAGCACGCTGGTGTTGTTGAGCGGATGGATATCCGCGGCGATGGTGAGCGCAAAGGCGCGCACTTGCGCAGCGAGCCACGGATCGGCGGGCACGAAGCGCGGGTCGGGATGGGTTTGATCGAGCCATTCGAGAATGGCGACGGATTGCGTAAGCAAACCCTGCGGCGTGTCGAGCGCGGGCACGCGCATCTGCGGGTTCTTGGAACGGTACGGCTCGCGCATCTGCTCGTCCGTGCCCGGCATGATGTTCACCGGGATGCTCTCGTAATCCAGGCCCTTCAGATTGAGCCCGATGCGGACCCGATACGCGGCGGATGATCGCCAATAATCGTAGAGCTTCAGCATACGCAAACCCTAGCGCGACGGCGGGCCGCCGTCATGCGCTATTCGCCGAGCCGCGCTTTCGCGGCGTGTTCGGCGCGGGCTTTTTCGTGGAGCCAAGCGGCATGCTGCGGCGCCTTCTTGGTACGGCTCCATTCTTCGAGCATGTCGGGCGCCACGCGCTTCAGCTCCGCCAATTCTTCCGGCGTGCCGGTGTCAGCGGTCAGTTCCAAGCGATGGCCGTTGGGATCGAAGAAATAGATTGATTTGAAAATGCCGTGATCCGTGGGCCCGAGCACGTCGAGCCCCTTGGCTTCCGCGCGCACCTTCGCCGCCAGCAATTCGTCCATGCTGTTCACGCGAAACGCGATGTGCTGCACCCACGCCGGCGTATTCACATCGCGGCCCATCTCTTTTTGCTGCGGCAGTTCGAAGAAGGCCAGCACGTTGCCGTTCCCGGCGTCGAGGAAGATGTGCATGTACGGATCATACTCGCCCGTGGACGGCACGTGATCTTCGGCGAACGCGGTCGTGTAATCCATGTCGAAGACGTCGCGATAGAATTCGACCGTCTGCTTAGCGTCTTTGCAGCGATAAGCCACGTGATGGATGCCGTTGGTTATCGCCATGAGCTTATTCCTCGTCTGCGAATATTTGGACGACCGGCGTTCCACCCGCCTGAAGCGAAGCGCGGTACATGCCTGGCGTGTTCATCGCCCAGGCGGGGCGGCCTTCGCCATCAAGCACGATAACGCCGCCATCGCCGGCCACGCCGCGCGCGTTGGTGAGTGCGCCGACTTCCGCGATGACGCGATCGGCGGCTTGCTGGGCGCTCTCACCGTTGAATTGCATGCGTGCGCAGATATCACGGGCGACGCCGATGCGAATGAAGAACTCGCCCGTGCCGGTGGCGCTGACGCCGCACACGTTATTCTGTGCGTATGTGCCGGCGCCAATGATCGGCGCATCACCGACGCGGCCCCAGCGTTTGCCGGTGGTGCCGCCCGTCGAGGTGCCGGCTGCGATGTCGCCCCGCGTATCAAGCGCCACGACGCCGACCGTGCCGAATTGGTGATCGTCTGGCCACGTCGCGCGCGCCTCGCGCTGTGGCGCACCGGTTGGGCGTTGCGGGATTGGCAAATTGTTGAGCTGCAGATTTTGCTCAAGCTGCTGCCAGCGACGCTCGGTGAAGAAAAAGGACGGATCGACCTGTTCGAGATTTTGCGTGCGCGCGAACGCTTCGGCCCCCTCGCCGATCAACATAACGTGCGGGCTATCCTCCATCACCGCACGCGCCGCACTGATCGGATGGCGCGTGCGCGTGAGACCCGCGACGGCGCCTGCGGCGCGCGTGCGGCCGTCCATGATCGAGGCGTCGAGTTCATTACGGCCTTCGGCGGTGAAGACCGCGCCGCGGCCGGCGTTGAACAATGGATCGTCTTCCATTTCCTGGATGACAGCTTCGACGGCATCGAGCGATGAGCCGCCACGTTCCAGAATAGCGCCGCCCGTATCCAGCGCACGCTGCATGGCGGCGCGGTATTGAGCTTCGACGTCCGGCATCAGATTGGCGCGCTCGATCACGCCCGCCCCGCCGTGCACAACGATGGACCAGCGTGGCGCAGGTTCTGCCCCGGTGGCGCAGGCGGCGAGCGCGAGCAATGCGAGCGCAAGAAGAGCGCGCATCAGCTGGCCTTCAACACGCCACGGCGGATTTGGTCGAGTTCGATGGACTCGAACAGCGCTTTGAAATTGCCCTCGCCGAAGCCTTCATTGCCCTTGCGTTGGATGAACTCAAAGAAGATCGGGCCTATCGCGTCTTTGCCGAAAATCTGCAGCAACAAGCCTTGGCCTTCGCTGGGCGCACCGTCGATCAGGATGCGGCGCTTGCGCAATTCTTCAACTGGCTCGCCGTGGCCCGGCAGGCGTTTGTCGATGAGGTCGAAATAGGCCTCAATGGTGTCTTGCAGCTCGACACCGCGCGCCCGCAGGCGATCGACGACCTCATAGAGATTGTCCGTGCCAAAGGCCAAGTGCTGGATCCCCTCGCCCTTGTAGCGCTGCAAATATTCTTCGATCTGATCGACCTTGCCTTCTTCGCCTTTCGACTCATTGAGCGGAATGCGAATCTTGCCGTCCGGGCTTGTCATGGCTTTCGAGAAGAGGCCCGTGACTTTGCCTTCGATGTCGAAATAGCGGATCTCGCGGAAATTGAAGATGCGCTCGTAATAGTCCGCCCACGTCTTCATGTTGCCGCGGAAGACGTTGTGCGTGAGGTGATCGAGATAGGTGAGGCCGATGCTATTCTTGGATTCGTCGGCGCCTTCGATCGGCTTGAAGTCGATGTCGTAAATGCTCTGTGCGCCGTAGCGATCGACCAGATAGATGTAAGCGCCGCCGATGCCTTTGATGGCCGGGATGTTGAGTTCCATGGGCCCGACTTTGCCTTCGACCGGCTCGGCCCCGCGCTTCACCGCTTCCTCGAAAGCGTGCTTGGCGTCGCGCACGCGAAACGCCATGGCGTTGGCCGAGGGCCCGTGCTCGGAGCGGAACTGGGCGGCCTGACCACTCGGCTCCATGTTCAGGATGAAATTGATGTCGTTCTGCTTGTAGCGGACGACATTCTTGCTGCGGTGCTTGGCGACTGCGGTGAAGCCGATTTGTTCGAAATACGCGGCAAGCTTTTCTGGTTCGGGCGAAGTGAATTCGACGAACTCAAAACCATCGGTCCCAATCGGATTCTCGAACAAATCGGCCATGGCGTTTCCTCGGAAGCTTGCGTCTGTCCCGATTTAGTTTCATCTGTAACCAATGGCAAGCGCAAAGCGGAAACCGAGCCCGGCGGAACTTCTAGTTCTGGAGGATTTCCTCCCCTACCGGCTCTCGATCCTCTCCAACCGGGTCAGTCGTGCGATCGCGGCGCGTTACGCAGAAACCTTTGATCTCTCCATTCCGGAATGGCGCGTGATCGCTGTGTTGGGACGCACGCCGAACCTCACCGCCAAGGAGATCGCCGAAGCGACGGAGATGGATAAGGTCGCCGTCTCGCGGGCTGTGGCGCGGCTTGTTAGTTCCAAACGCGTGCAGGCGCGCGCCGATCGCGACGATGCGCGCCGACAAATTCTCTCGCTCACCGCACAAGGTGAAAACGTGCACGCCCGTATCGCGCCGATTGCGCTCGCGAGCGAAGAGAAATTGCTTAGCGCACTCTCCACGAAGGAACGGGCACACTTAGACGCACTGCTCGATCGTTTGCTGGTTGCCGCACGCGCCTTGTGAGTTCCCTGAACTTACTGCGCTTTCACAAGATTGTTCGGAACCGTTGCACCGCTCGCGCGTCGCCCATCCGGCTGGATTGGGGCGTAGTGAGGAGTACACTTTATGACGCGATCTTCATTGTTTGGCGCAGCCGCACTTGTGGCTGCGCTCGGCATGACCGCGCCGACGCTTGCGTTCGCGCAGGAACAACCTGCGCAAGCCCAAGCATCGACGACTTTCACCGACGCGCAAGTTACCGCGTTCGCAGCGGCGAGCACGGAGATCGATCCGATCTCACAACGCCTCGCCAACGCGACGGAAGCGCAGCGCACGGAAGGGGCCACGCAAATCCGCGCGATCCTGCAACGCCACAACTTGGACGCCGCCACCTACAACGCGATCGCCACCCAAGCGCAAACCGATACGGCGCTGCAGGCGCGTATCAATGCCGCGCGCACCGCGGCCCCTGCGGCCGCCGAAACGCCTTCGCAACAATAAATCTCTGACAAGGTCCCGAAGCGCCGGCTTCGGGGCCATTCATCAACGCTGCGGCGTCAAGCGCAGCAAGCGCCCGTCGGCTTCATCGGTGACGATCCAGAGCGCACCGTCTTCGCTTTCAGCGATATCGCGCACGCGACCAAGATTAAGGGCAAAGCGCTCTTCACCCGCCACGCGCTCGCCATCGAGCGCCAATCTCACAATGGATTGCGTGGTGAGGCCCGCGATGAGGAGATCGCCGCGCCACGGAAAGAGCTCTCCGCGATAGAAATCCATGTCGCCAGGCGCGATCACCGGGTCCCAATAATAATTGGGCTGTTCCATACCCTCTTGCGACGTGATCCCCGCGTTGATGGCGCCGCCACGATATTCGATGCCGTAAGAGACAACCGGCCAGCCGTAATTGCGGCCGGCGCGCGTAAGATTGAGTTCATCGCCGCCGCGCGGGCCGTGCTCGATCGTCCAAAGCTCGCCAGTTTCCGGATGCAGGTCGGCGCCTTGCACGTTGCGATGGCCGTACGACCAAATCTCCGCACGCGCACTGGCTTGGCCCACGAACGGATTGTCGGCGAGCGCTGCGCCATCAAGATTGATGCGGACCACCTTGCCGATATGCACGGACAAATCCTGCGCCAGCTCGCGCGACTCATTCTGTTGGCGATCGCCGAGCGTGACGAAGAGATTCCCTTCGCGATCGAACACGAGCCGCGAACCGAAATGCCCGCGCGAGGCCCAAGCTGGGTTCTGCTGGAAAATCCGCTGCACGTTCTCAAGACGGCCTGCGTCTTCGCTCAAACGACCGCGCGCGACGCTTGTGCTGTTGGCCCCGCCGCCGCGCGGCTCGGCATAGCTCCAATAGATCAAGCGGTCCGAGGCGAAGGTGGGGCTCACAACAACATCGAGCAATCCGCCTTGGCCACGCGCATCGACCTCCGGCACTCCAGCCACGGGAGCGGACATCGCGCCGTCTCGCGTGACGACCCGTAAGCGCCCGGCGCGCTCCGTCACGAGCAAGCGGCCGTCTGGCAAAAATGCGATCGCCCAAGGATGATCGAGGCCGCTGGCAATCACCTCGGAGGTGATCACGACATTGCTCGGCTGCTCGGGCGCGCGCGTTTGTCCCGCAAAGGCCGGTTGATAATCTGTGTTGGCGTCGCCCTGCTCGACCGGCGCACCGGCCGCTCTGGTCTGGCCGTCGCTTTGCCCGCCAGAACATGCGGCGAAAAGCAGAGCGGCAATGAAGCTCAAGCGGCGCATCTGATCCTCTTCGGTTGTCGGCAGCCCAGAACTAGGACGCCGGAGAGATGCGACCACGCTGATGCGACGAATAGTCGAGCCGCCGCGGCGGCAGGCTGTTCTGGCGCGCCGCCTTGCTTCCGCCCCTGAGGCGGGCGAAAAGCCGTTACGTTCATGACCGCCACCGCCCACTACGCCACTTTCGAATGGGAACCGAAGCGCGCACAGACGCTGCGCGCGGCGCGTCGCCGTTCGCGCCTGGTGGGGGCGCTGCGCCGGTTTTTCGTGGCGGGCGCAGGCGCGTCGTTGGCGGCGGTGTTCGTGTTTATGGGGCTGCACGCGATCGAAGGCGGCTTCAATGCGGGCTCGCTCTCCGCGGCCGAGCCGCTGCGCATGATCAATCCGCGCTTTATCGGCAGCACCGAAAGCGGCGGCCCCTATCAGCTTTCGGCCGAGATCGCCGAGCGCGCGCCGGGGGAGAACCAGCCCATCGAATTGATTTCGCCGGTTTATCGCACCGAAGCCGGCACCATCATGCTGGCCCCGCGCGGCATCTATGACGAGCAAGCCGCGACCGTGGTGTTCGACGGCGAGGTGCTGTTCTCCGATAGCGGCGGCAATCGCTTCACCACGCCGAGCATGGTGGTGGACCTCGACCAGGGCACTTTGACCGGCCGAGGCGGCGTGACCGGCGCAGGCCCCCTTGGCGTGCTCCAGGCCGGGTCCTATGAATTGCGGGACAGTGACCGCGCGTTGGTGCTTCGCGGCGGTGTCAGGGGACAGATCCCGGACCGGGATCCACAGAATGGGGAAACGACGCCATGAGGCCCGTAGCATTTGTGATTGCCGCCGGTGCGTTCTTCCTCGCCGCCTTGTCGGCCGCGCCAGCGCACGCCCAGCTCTCCGAGAATGGCGGACCGGTCTCCTATTCCGCTGATAACCTTGAATATTTTGACGGTGAGCGACGCTTGGTGCTGACCGGCGACGTCGACATCGTCCAAAACGACGCGCGCCTGCGGGCTGACCGGATCACGCTCTTCTTCAGCCAGTCCTCCGGCGGCGGCGCGCAAGGCGGCCAGGCAGGCCTCGGTTCGGGCGACATCCAGCGCATGATCGCCGAGGGCGAGGTCTATTATGTCCGCCCGGCCCAATCCGCGCGCGGCAACCGCGCTATCTATGAGGTCGCGCAGGACGCGGTGACCTTCACCGGCAATGTCGTGGTGGCCAGCGAAGAGAACGTGATCCGCGGCGAAACCCTGGTTCTGCAGATCGGCAACCGCCGCACGACCATCCGGCCGACGCCGGGCCAACGGGTCCGCGGTGTGTTCGTACCGCGCAACAATCCCCAGGGCGGGTCAGGCAATTAAGCGCCTTGCGGTATCATATAACCACGACTTCACGAAATCTTAGCGGCAGGTAGTCGATATGAGCCCCGAGGGCGCTGCAAGCCGTTCGACCAAGTCTGAAACCGCCCAAGGCGGGCTCGGCGCGGTCTCGATCGGGAAATCCTATCGCGGCCGCCGCGTGGTGAAAGACGTGTCAGTGCACGTCAATCGCGGCGAGGTCGTCGGTCTGTTGGGCCCCAACGGAGCAGGCAAAACCACCTGCTTCTATATGATCACGGGGCTCGTGCGCGTGGACCAGGGGCAAATCTTGTTGGACGGCCAGGACGTCACAACGCTGCCCATGTACCAGCGCGCCAGATTGGGCGTTGGCTACTTGCCGCAAGAACCATCTATCTTCCGTGGTCTAACTGTCGAACAGAACGTCATGTCGATCGTCGAGCTGACTGAGCGCAACAGCGCAAAGCGCCGCGAGATCGTCGACGGGCTGCTCGCCGAATTGCACGTCGATCACCTGAAAAATTCGCCCGCCTCCGCCCTCTCGGGTGGTGAGCGTCGGCGAGTGGAGATCGCGCGCGCTTTGGCGACGCGGCCGTCGTTCATGTTGCTCGATGAGCCTTTCGCCGGCATTGACCCACTCGCTATCGATGACATCCGCAAGCTGATCCTGTTCTTGAAAGAACGCGGTCTGGGTGTCCTGATCACCGACCACAACGTGCGCGAAACGCTCACGATCGTGGATCGGGCTTCGATCATGTTCGACGGTGAAGTGTTATTCGAGGGATCGCCCCAAGAGGTGCGCTCGAACCAAGCCGTCCGCGAAAGGTATCTCGGCAAAGACTTCAACTAGGACGGGGGCCGCCGATGGCGATGACCCCTCGCTTAGAGCTGCGCCAGGGCCAGTCCCTGGTGATGACGCCGCAATTGCAGCAGGCGATCAAGCTGCTGCAACTCTCCAACTTCGAGCTGCAAGAATTCGTCGAAGGCGAGCTCGAGCGCAATCCGCTGTTGGAGCGCGAAGAGAGCTCGGCCGAAGCGAAGAAGGAAAGCGGCGACGCCGAGCAGCTTGAATTCGAAAGCGGCATGACGCCAAACGAAGCCGCGCTTGATGTGTCTGTCGCCGACATGGCGCCGGATTTGAGCGCTGGCGAATTGCTTGAAGCGGGTGCGGCGCCCCTCACCGATTGGTCGAAGGCGTCGTCGGGCAAGAGCTTCGATGATCTGCCCGGTCTTGAAGACACGCTCACGCAAGACATCTCGCTCGCCGAGCATCTCGATGCGCAACTCACCGAAGCTGGCTTGAGCGCGGTCGATCGTTTGATCGGCGGCGTGCTGATCGATGCGGTGGACGATTGGGGCTATATGCGCACCGACACGCGCGAGCTGGCCGATCGCCTGGGCGTGGCCGAAGCCGACGTGCTGCGCGTGCTGACGACCATGCAGGGCTTCGAGCCTACCGGCGTGATGGCGCGCGACATTCCGGAATGCTTGGCGCTGCAGCTCAAAGAGCGCGGCCGCTTCGATCCGGCGATGGAAGCGCTCGTGCGCAATCTCGACCTGCTCGCCAAAGGCCATTTCGATCGTTTGATGACGGCGTGCGGCGTCGACCGCGAAGATCTGACCGACATGATCGCCGAAGTGCGTGCGCTCACGCCCAAGCCCGGCGCAGGGTTTGGCGGCGGCGCGGTGCAATCGGTCGCGCCCGATGTCTATGTGAAGCAAGCGCCGGACGGCACGTGGCACGTTGAATTGAATTCCGACACCATGCCGCGCGTGCTGATGAACCAGCGCTATTACGCGACCGTGTCGAAGACGGCCAAGCGCGAAGAAGACAAGCAATTCCTCACCGAATGCGCCGCAAACGCGTCATGGCTGGTCAAGAGCCTCGATCAGCGCGCCAAGACGATCCTCAAAGTCGCGCGCGAGATCGTGCGCCAGCAGGACGCGTTCTTCGTGCAAGGCGTCGCGCATCTGCGCCCGCTCAATCTGAAAACTGTCGCCGCCGCGATCGAGATGCATGAATCGACGGTGAGCCGCGTCACCTCGAACAAATATCTCTCCTGCGAACGCGGCGTGTTTGAGCTGAAATATTTCTTCACCGCCTCGATCAATGCCGCCGATGGCGGCGAAGCACACTCGGCCGAAGCCGTGCGCTACCAGATCAAAGGCCTCATCGACGGCGAGAACGCGGAAGAAATTCTGAGCGACGACCGCATCGTCGAAATCCTGCGCGAAAAAGGCATCGATATCGCCCGTCGCACCGTCGCGAAGTATCGCGAAAGCTTGCGCATCCCGAGCAGCGTGGAGCGAAAGCGGAAGCTGGCGCACGGGATCTAACGCCCGCGACAAGCCGCCGGAGCTGTGCGACGATGCGCACAGCAAAGGATCATCACATGGCGGAACGGTTTGAGCGGCATCGTCAGCCTTGGACACAGGACGAAATCCGTAAGCTGCACACGCTCGCGGGCAAGGGCATGTCGCTGAAGGCGATCGCCAAGGCGCTCACGCGCAGCGAGGAATCGACCAAGGACCGCGCCAAGGCGGATGGACTTACCATCGTTAAATTGCGCTGAGACTGACGCCTCCCGTCCCGCCTCTTCTGCATTTCGTCGCATCGGCTTTGCCCATCGTCGTGTGGCGTCGTGAGCTTGACGCATGAAACGCCTCGTGCTCGCCGCCGCTTTTGTTCTCGCCGCCTGCGCCAGCGCGCAGGCGCAAACGCCGTCGTGCCCGCCACCGGGCTATGATCGCGCGCAGCTGGATGCGCTGAAGGTCAGCGAATGGGCCATACCGAATGACCGCGCGCGCAATCGCTTAGCGCTCGCGTTCACGCCCTGCCTCGCCTCACTCGATCCGACGATGCGTGACGGGATTGCGTTTGAGGCGTATGCGCATTGGTTGCGGGCGCGACAGCTGACGCCACAGACGATGCGGGCGCTGGCGATTGATCTGGAAGCGCGGCTCTTCGCGAGCGATCCCAACGGCTTCGAGCAACCGTTCGCGGCGCTGGTGCTGAGCGAAGTCGCGCGCGCGGATCGGATTGAGGCGTATCTTGATGAAGCGTCGCGTCAGCGCATGCTCGATAGCGCGCTGCGCTATTTCACGCAGGTGCGCGATTATCGTGGCTTTGATGAAGGCGAAGGCTGGCGCCACGGCGTGGCGCACGGCTCAGACTTACTGTTGCAGCTCGGCCTGAACCCAGCGCTCGGCGCAGCCGATGTGCAGCGCATCGCCGACGCCATCGCGACGCAGGTGACGCCGGAGGGCCATTTCTACATCTATGGCGAAAGCGAGCGGCTCGCGCGACCGATCATCTTCATGGCGCAACGTGGCCTGATCAGGGAAGCGCAATGGACCACCTATTTCGCGCAATTCGCAGATGTCGGCGACAACCCGTACGCATCGCAGGCGGGCTTGGCGCGCATCCACAATGCGAAGGCGTTCCTGCAGACGATCCATCTCAATGCGCAGCTCAGCGAGAACGCGGAAGACAATTCGATGTTGCCGGGCCTCGAAGCTGCACTCCGTGCGCTGCCCTAGCCCGTCTTCCTTGCACGCAGCAGCAAGACTTGGCCGAGCAGCACAAGCACGATCCCGGCAAGTGCAAGCATGCCCCAGGTCTTGCCTTCGAACACCGTCGAGACTGTCATCGCCACGGGCGGCGTGAGTGCGGAGATGTAGGCGGCGGTCGCATAGCCGCGCCGGCGCGCCAGGCCAAAATACAAGAGAAACGCCAGCACCGAGCCGACGATCGACAGGTGCAACAGCGACAGCACGTAGGACCAGGTGGGCTCGAATGTCCAAGCGCGGCCCGTGGCGAGCGCAAACAGAATGAGGATGGCGACGCCGTAACTCATCGACCACGCGGTGAACGTCGCCACGCCAGCGCCGGCAATTTCGCCGCGCCGTGCGTAGATGTTGCCGGCGGCGGAAGAGAGCACGGCGGCGAAGGTGAGCCCAAGGCCCAGCAGGGCGGCGTCGCTCATCTGCGCCGACGCCAGCTCCTCCCACGAAAGCAAGGCGACGCCGAGAATGCCGAGCCATGCCGCGGCCCACGCGAGCGCCGGCGCGCGTTGGCCAAACACCAAACGAAACGCGATCAGATTGAAGAAGGCGAGCGCGGCGAAGAGCACGGCGACGACCGCCGAAGCCACGCGCTCTTCAGCCCAATAGACCAGAACGTAATTGAGCAAGAACGTGAAAATACCGACGCCGAACGCGGCCATGTGCTGGGCGCGATTGAGCGCGATCTTCTCACGTCGCAGCGCGCACCACGCAAACAACAACACCGCCGCGAGCGCGAAGCGATATGTAATCGAGATAACAGGATCGACGACGCCCAATTGCAGCGTGATCGCAAACCAGGTCGTGCCCCACGCCAGCGTGCACACGATGATTGCGATCAGATCGACCCATTGCGGTTGCGCCGCAGGCTCTGCGCCAAGGCTTGTTTCCGCGCTCATGGCGCATTCCCCTCACGCAACCCGCGTCTCAATCGCGCCGTTTACGTTGACGGGAGATGGGGCGCCGTTTTGACACTGTCCAGATGTGGGCGCCGCTTCTGCTGACACCATTTTCTGGCGCCCTTTTCGGGCTCTCGTCGTTGACCCAACCTGTTCCGAGGCATACCTTTTTCTACAGGCATCGGGGCGCTCTTGGGGGCGGAGCGAAGCCCCGAGCGCTCCCGCCGAAAGGCGCAACTTAAGGAGGCTCCTATATGCGCATACAAGTCGCCGGACGGCAGATGGATGTCGGCGAAGCGCTGCGAACCCGAATAGAGGGCGAGCTTTCAAGCGGAGTAGGTAAGTATTTCAATCGTGCGACGGATGCGGTGGTCACCGTCGGCAAAAATGGCGGCGCCGGCGTCGAGGTCGACTGCACCGTGCATCTCTCTTCCGGCATATCGCTTCAAGCCCAGGGTCACGCGGGCGACGCCCATTCGGCCTTCAGCGACGCAATGGAGAAGCTGGAAAAACGTGTGAGGCGCTACAAGCGTAGGCTGAAAAACCACCACGCCGACAACAAATCCCCCCTTCCCGCCGAGGACGCGACCGCGTATGTGCTCGCCCCGTTAAACGATGACGAAGAGGCCGACGAAACCGCGTCGGCGAATGGGCACGATCCTGCGCCCCTGGTAATCGCCGAAAACGCGGTTTCCGTCCGTACGATGACCGTTTCGATGGCAGTCATGCAGCTCGACCTGTCCGAAAGCCCGGCGCTGATGTTCAGAAACGCGGCAAACGGCGGTCTTAACCTTGTGTATCGGCGTGCTGACGGAAACATCGGCTGGATCGACCCCGAACGCGCCAATGGTCACACAAAGGCAAACGGGACCGGTTAAGGGAACCTGGGGGTTCAAATTACGTTTTGGCGCGATCCGTGCAGGGTCGCGTCAAACTGGGTGAGGGAATGAACGATCTAAGCGATCTTGTCGCGCCGGAAGCGATTCTGCCGCGCGCCTTGGCCACATCCCGGCGTCAGGCGATCCAGATGCTGTGCGAGGCGCTGGCCAAAGCCGCCGGCATCGACGCGCGCGTGGCGTTTGACGCTGTGCTGCTGCGTGAGCGCCTCTCGGGCACTGGCGTTGGCGAAGGCGTCGCTATTCCGCACGCGCCGGTCGCCGGGCTGAAAGGCCCGATCGGCGCGTTCGCGCGTCTCGACCCGCCGCAGGATTTCGGCGCCCTCGACGGCCGCCCAGCTGATCTCGTGTTTCTGCTGCTGGCCCCGCCGGACCGTGGCGGCGATCATTTGAAGGCGCTGGCGCGCGTTTCGCGTTTCTTCCGCCACGCTGACACACGCGAGAAACTGCGCGGAGCGCGCGGTGGCGACGAGCTCTACGCGCTGATCGCGGGCGCTGTGCACAGCGACGCGGCATGATGACTCCGGCCGACAGGCTGTTCTCGTACTTTCCGCTGATGATGACGGTCGCGTCGCTCACGGCGCTCGGCGTGTTTGCGCAATGGCCGTCGATCGGGAGCGTGGCGCTGCTGATCTTCGTGATCTATTTGCTGCCGCCAATGGTGCAGCGGATCATGTTTCGCTGGGCGCCTTTGAAGCACGGCATTTCGCCGATCGACGGGCGCACGTTTTCGCCCTGGCTTGCAGCACATCACATTCAAGCCTTCTACGACGCGCTGCCCTATCTTGAATCGCTGCTGCGCGTGTTTCCCGGTTTCTATTCGATGTGGCTGCGCATGTGGGGTGCGCGTGTCGGCTATGGCGTCGAATGGCCGGTGCGCATGGACGTGCTGGACCGGCATTTGATGGACATCGGCAATCGCGTCGTGTTCTCGCGCGAAGTCGAACTTTGCGCGCATGTGCGTCAGAAGACCGACGGCGCAGGCTCACGCGTGCTGGTGCGGCCGGTGCGTATTGGCTCGTATGCTTTCATCGGCGCCGGCGCGCGTGTAGGCCCTGGCGCCAGCGTGCCGCACAACGCGAACATTCCCGCGCTTGCCGTCGTCAACGTCAACGAAAGCTACGGTGACGCGACGCGCCATCCGGACAAGGAAGAAGCGCAATTTGCGATGAGCTGATTGATCTTCCCCCCCCCCCGTGCGGGGGAAGTGGATCGCGCGAAGCGCGAGACGTAGGGGGCAGTGGCGCGTGCCTCGCCCCCTCAGTCAGCTTCGCTGACAGCTCCCCCGTAAACGGGGGAGCACTTAGGCTTGCTTCTCCAGTTTCGCCAACAGCACGCCTTCGCTGACCTGATCGCCGGTGTTCGCCTTGAGCTCCGCCACCACACCGTCAAACGGCGCGGTCAGCGTGTGCTCCATCTTCATGGCTTCAAGCACCACGAGTGCATCGCCCTTCTTCACCTTCGCGCCAGCTTTCGTAGCGACGGTGACGATCTTGCCTGGCATCGGCGAAAGGATCGCGCCGTCGCCAGCCGCGGCCTCGCCTTCGGCGCGCTCGCCGCTATCGAGCGTGAACTCGTAGGCTTCGCCGTTTTCAAACGCGACCAACGTGTCGCCTTCCAGCGACCATGACGCATCTGCGCCTTCGTCGATCTCCGCTTCAAAGCGCTCTCCCTTCCAGAGCACCCCCACACGCGTTGACGCCGGCAAATTCGAGCGGAAGCCAATCAATTGCGTCCACGGCGAGGTCTGCGAGGTTTGTGTGCGTGATGCAGCGGCGGCGCTTGCTTCATGGAAGACCGTCGCGGCCGTCGAGAGAACATCGTTACTCGGCCGCGGCACGGCTGTCAGCGTATCGCCTCGCGCGCCGATGAAGGCCGTGTCGACATCGCCGGCGGCAAAGGCCGCCTCTTCCAAGCACCGGCATACAAAGCCCGCATTGGTGCGCACCGGCCAAACGGCGACGCTGCCCATAGCGTCCGCGAGCTTGGCCGTCGCCGCAGCGCGATCAGCTGCGTGGACGATCACTTTAGCGATCATCGGGTCATAGTGCGGCGAGACTTCGCCCGACTGCTCAACGGCCGTATCGACACGGACGTCCTCATCGATCGCGTCCGGCAGGGCGCAAATTTCGAGTCTGCCGATCGAAGGCAAGAAGCCCGTGCTTGGGTCTTCCGCATAAAGCCGCGCTTCGATCGCGTGGCCGTTGATGCGCAGCTCTTCTTGCTTCAGCGGCAGCTTTTCGCCGCTGGCGACGCGGAGCTGCCATTCGACCAAATCCTGGCCCGTGATCTCTTCGGTCACCGGGTGTTCGACTTGGAGGCGCGTGTTCATTTCCATGAACCAGATGCGATCGCCGCGCAGGCCTTCGCTGGCGTCGGCGATGAATTCGATCGTGCCGGCGCCGACATAGTTCACGGCCCTCGCCGCGAGCACGGCGGCATCGGTGACGGCCTTGCGCGCGTCCTCGCTCATGCCCGGCGCGGGCGCTTCTTCGATCACCTTCTGGTGGCGGCGCTGCAGCGAGCAATCGCGCTCGAACAAATGCACGACCTGCCCATGCGTATCGCCAAACACTTGCACTTCAATGTGGCGCGGGCGCTGCACATAGGTTTCGAGCAACACGCGATCATCGCCGAACGCCGCCGCCGCTTCGCGCTTGGCTGATTGAAGTGCGGCTTTGAATTCGCCCTTCTTCTCGACCTTTCGCATGCCTTTGCCGCCGCCGCCGGCGACAGCTTTGATCAGCACCGGATAGCCGATCGCGTCGGCCTCCTTCTGCAAGCGCTCTTCGCTTTGATCTTCGCCCAAATAACCGGGCGTGGTCGGCACGCCCGCTTCGGCCATCAATTTCTTGGCGGCGTCCTTCAAGCCCATCGCGCGGATCGAATCCGGATGCGGCCCAATCCAGATGAGGCCGGCGTCCATGACAGCCTGCGCGAAGTCGGCGTTTTCAGAAAGAAAGCCATAGCCCGGATGGATCGCTTCGGCGCCTGTTTGCTTGGCGGCGGCGATGATCTTCTCGCCGCGCAGATAGCTTTCCTTCGCCGCGGCGGGGCCGATGTGCACAGCGTCGTCCGCTTCGCGCACATGCAACGATTTCGCGTCGGCGTCGGAATAGACCGCAACCGTGCGCACACCCAAGCGCTTGGCCGTACGGATCACGCGGCGCGCGATTTCACCGCGATTGGCAATGAGAACAGATTTAAGCATCATTACATCCTGAACACGCCGAAGCGCGTCTCTGGAATTGGGGCGTTGAGTGAGGCGCTGATCGAGAGGCCAAGCACGTCGCGCGTTTGGGTGGGATCGACGATGCCGTCGTCCCACATGCGTGAGGTGGCGTGATAGGGATCGCCTTCGGCTTCGTAGCGCGCGCGCACCGGCGCTTTGAACTTCTCTTCGTCGTCCTTGGCCCAGGTCTCGCCCTTGGCTTCCATGCCGTCGCGCTTCACTTGCGCCAAAACCGACGCCGCCTGCTCGCCGCCCATGACGGAAATGCGGGAGTTCGGCCACGAGAACAGGAAACGCGGCGAGTAAGCGCGGCCGCACATGCCGTAATTGCCGGCGCCGAATGAGCCGCCGATCATCATCGTGAATTTCGGCACTTCGGCGGACGCGACCGCCGTCACCAGCTTTGCGCCATCCTTGGCGATGCCGCCGGCTTCGTATTTGCCGCCAACCATGAAGCCTGAGATGTTTTGCAGGAACAGCAACGGAATGCCGCGCTTGCAGGCGAGCTCGATAAAGTGCGCGCCCTTTTGCGCGCTCTCACCGAAGAGGATGCCGTTGTTCGCAAGTATCGCGACCGGATAGCCCCAGATGCGCGCAAAACCCGTAACAAGCGTCGAGCCATAGAGCGGACGGAATTCGTCGAACTCGCTGCCATCGACAATACGTGCAATGATCTCATGCACATCGTACGGCGTGCGCACGTCTTGCGGCAGGATGCCGTAAATTTCGCTCGGATCATAAAGCGGCGCCTGCGGCTCGCGCAGATCGAGGCCGACATGCTTGGACGTGTTCAGATTGCCGACAATGCGGCGCACCAGATGCAGCGCGTGCGCATCATCCTGCGCGACGTGATCGACAACACCGGATTTGCGGCCGTGAACTTCGGCGCCGCCCAGATCTTCAGCGCTGATGATCTCGCCGGTCGCCGCCTTCACCAATGGAGGCCCGCCGAGGAAGATAGTGCCTTGGTTGCGGACGATCACGGTCTCATCGCTCATCGCCGGCACGTAAGCGCCGCCCGCCGTGCACGAGCCCATGACGCACGCGATCTGGGCGATGCCCGCCGCGCTCATGCGCGCTTGATTGTAGAAGATGCGGCCGAAATGGTCGCGGTCGGGGAAGACTTCCGCTTGGTGCGGCAGGTTCGCGCCGCCGCTGTCGACGAGATAAACGCACGGCAGCCGGTTTTGCTGCGCGATCTCTTGCGCGCGCAAATGCTTCTTCACGCTGATCGGAAAATACGCGCCGCCCTTCACCGTCGCGTCGTTGGCGACGATCACGACTTCGCGGCCTGACACGCGGCCAATGCCGGTGATGAGACCCGCGCCCGGCGCTTCGCCATTGTAGAGGTCGTATGCGGCCAACGCGCCAATTTCGAGGAACGGCGCACCGGGATCGAGCAAGCGTTCCACGCGATCACGCGGCAAGAGCTTGCCGCGCTTGACGTGGCGTGCGCGGCTATCTTCAGGACCACCCAGCGCAATCTCCGCCGTGCGCGCGCGCAATTGATCGGCAAGCGCTTTGTGATGCGCGAAATTCTTCTTGAACGCTTCAGAGTTCGTGTCGATTGCGGACTTAAGCTTCATGGACGCCAATTCTCAGATTTGATTAGTGTTTGACGTGCGCGCGAACCTGCTTCAAGGGCGGCAAATCCGCGAATCCAATCATCTGATTGGCAAACCTAGCCCGCGCCAATGATTTCCCGCCCGATCAAGAAGCGGCGCACTTCGTTGGTGCCGGCGCCGATGTCGTAGAGCTTAGCGTCGCGCAGAAAGCGCTCAACTGGGAAGTCCTTGGTGTAGCCGGCGCCGCCGAGCGCCTGGATCGCTTCGAGCGACACTTTCACTGCACTTTCGGAAGCGTAGAGAATGGCGCCGGCCGCGTCGTGGCGCGTGGTTTTGCCGGCGTCACAGGCTTTCGCGACGGCATAGACGTACGCGCGTGCTGAATTGAGCGCCACGATCATGTCGGCGACTTTAGCCTGCATCAGCTGGAACGAGCCGATAGCGCGGCCGAATTGTTTGCGCTCGCGCACGTAGGGCAACACGACGTCGAGACAGGCTTGCATGATACCGAGCGGGCCGGCCGAGAGCACGGCGCGCTCATAGTCCAAGCCGCTCATCAGCACGCCGACGCCACGGCCCACGCCGCCCATCACGTTTTCTTCCGGCACTTCGCAATCTTCGAACACGAGTTCGCCGGTGTCCGAGCCGCGCATGCCCATTTTGTCGAGCTTTTGGCTGACGCTGAATCCCTTCATGCCGCGCTCGATCAGGAACGCGGTGATGCCGCCGGAGCCCGCTTCGGGATTGGTTTTCGCATAGACCACCAACGTGTTGGCTTCCGGCGCGTTGGTGATCCAGAATTTCGTGCCGTTGAGCACATAGCGATCGCCCTTGTGCTCGGCGCGCAATTTCATGCCGACGACATCGGAGCCGGCGCCTGCTTCGCTCATGGCGAGCGAGCCGACATGCTCGCCGCTGATGAGCTTCGGTAGGTATTTCCGCTTCTGCTCGGGCGTCGCCCAGCGGCGGATTTGATTGATGCAAAGATTGGAGTGCGCGCCGTAGGAAAGGCCAATCGAGGCCGAGGCGCGGCTCACCTCTTCCATCGCCACAACGTGTTCGAGATAGCCAAGCCCTAGCCCGCCATCCTCTTCGGCGACAGTAATGCCGTGCAGGCCGAGTTCACCCATTTCCGGCCAGAGTTGGCGCGGGAATTTGTTGGTCGCGTCGATCTCGGCGGCCATCGGCGCGATGCGATCGGCGGCGAACTGGCGGGTCGTGTCGCGGATCGCGTCGGCGGTTTCGCCGAGCTGGAAATCGAGTTGGTAGGAGTCAGTCACGGGGCGCGGCTCCGGGGCGTTTGAAACGCCAAAGGCCGGCTGGAAGCCGGCGGTCCAAAGACCGTAATTGATTTGCCTGGCCGATAGAAATTGAACCGGAAGAACAGAACTGATAGATATCATCTATGGATCGCTATCTGTTGCGCTACTTCCTGGCGGTGGCCGAACTGGGCTCGTTCTCTAAGGCCGCCGCGCGGGTGAACGTGACCCAGCCGACACTTTCGGTCGGCATCGCCAAGCTTGAGGAGCAGGTGGGCGCGCGCCTGTTTGAGCGCACGACACGGCGCGTGTCGCTGACGCCCGCCGGCAGCCGCTTCCTCGGTCACGCCCGGCGCATCACCCAAGAATACGAAGTAGCCCTCCGAGACGTCGCCGAGGCGCCGCGGCTAAAGCGGGTGCGCGCCGGCATTCTCTCGACCATCCCCGCGCGCGACCTGGAGCGCGTGGTCGCGTATCATGCCAAGCACGCCAGCGGCGAGGCGTTGGAATTGCTGGATTCCACCGAGCGCGACATCGCCAACCGTTTAAGTGATGGCCGCCTCGACGCGGCGCTCACCATTCTGCGGCCCAGCTTGGAGAGTTTCGCGCAGGAGAGCTTGCGCGCCGAGCCCTACGTGCTCTTCGTCGGCGCCGGCCATAAGCTGGCCCAGGCCGAGAGCATCGAAGGCGGCGAACTGGCGGGCGAGACCATGATCGTGCGCCGCCAATGCGAAGGCCTGCCGGAGATCAGCCGCTATTTCACCAACCGCGACGTGCGCCCCTCGTTCAGCTTGCGCACGCTGAGCGACGATCGCGCGCTCAGCATGGTCGCCGCAGGCCTCGGCATCACGGTCGCGCCTTTGAGCTTCAAGCAGCCTGGGCTCACCGCCATTAAGCTCAACGGCTTCGATCTCACCCGCGACATCGGGCTCGTTTTCTCTGATCGCGCGCGCGATCAAAGCGCGCCAAGCGCGTTCGTGGAAGCCGTCCGCGCGACGTACGGCGCTGCGCGTCGCAAAACAAGGTAAACGGCTCCACCGTGCGTTGCCGCGATGTCAGGCAAATGTTACGCTTGCGGAACGTCGGGTCATACAAGGGCGTTTGCCTCACATGCCACCTCCAGCTCGTCCCGTTTGGACTGGGCAAATCCGGCTCGCCCTCGTGGCATTGCCGGTGAAGCTCTATTCCGCCTTGGATTCACGCGAGAAGATCTCGTTCAACCAAATCCATGAGCCGTCCAAGCAACGCATCAAATACGAGAAGGTCGTGCCGGGTATAGGCGCGGTCGATAAGGACGAGATCGTCAAAGGCTACGAATTCTCCAAGGGCCGCTACGTGCTCTTCTCGGACGAGGAGTTCGATGCGCTGAAGGTCGACTCGAAGAAGACGCTCGACATGGTGCAGTTCGCGCCGTCCGAGACGATAGACCCGATCTATTTCGACAAGCCTTATTACGCGCTGCCCGATGGCAAGCTTGCCGATGAGCCCTATCGCGTGGTGCGTGATGCGCTGCGCCGTTCGAAGACGGTGGGCTTGGGGCAAATCACGATGCGCGGGCGCTCCTACATCGCCGCCGTGAAGCCCTACGAAGACGGCCTCATCGTTGAGACCGTGCACTACGCCGAAGAGCTGCGCGCGGCGAAGGGCTTCTTCGATGAAATCCCGAACGGCAAATCCGATCCGGATTTGGTCGATCTCGCTGAAGAGCTGATCAATCGCAAGAAAGCGAAATTCGATCCCGCCAAGTTCGAGGACGAATACGCCGCCGCCGTTGAGCGCCTGGTGAAAAAGAAGATCGAACGCCATGGCGAATTGGTGTTGGAAGACCAAGAAGAGCCTTCGCCGGATTATGGCGACAACGTCGTCTCGCTGGTCGATGCGCTGAAGAAATCGCTCGCGAAGAAGGCCGCAGGCAAAGCGGCGGCCGCGAATGACGACGAAGAGGAAGCGCCCGCTAAACCCGCCAAGCGCCCACGCGCAGCCGCGGAAAAGGTCAAAGCCGCACCGCGCGCAAAAGCGCCGGCCAAGGCCGCGCCTAAACGCGCGAAGAAATGAAGAAGCCCGCCAAAAGCGGCGCAAAGAAAGCGGCGGCGTCCAACGGAATAGGCGGCCTCGCTGAATACAATCGCAAACGCGATTTCGACAAAACCAGCGAACCGCCCGGCGGCAAACTCAAAACCGCCGGCGGGATGTTTGTCGTGCAGAAGCACGCGGCGACGCGCCTGCACTACGATTTCCGGCTTGAACATGACGGCGTGCTGATGAGCTGGGCCGTGCCGCAAGGCCCGTCACTCGATCCCACTGTGAAGCGCCTTGCGGTGCGCACGGAAAACCACCCGCTCGAATATGGCGCATTCGAAGGCGTGATCCCCAAGGGGGAGTATGGCGCGGGCGCCGTGATCATCTGGGACGACGGCAAGCTCAGATGGATCAACGATCCAGCTGAGGGGATGCAGAAAGGCGAACTGAAATTCGTGTTGAGCGGCGAACGGCTCAAAGGCGAATTTCACATGGTCAAGATCAAGCCGCGCGAAGGCGAACGCAGCGAACCGTGGCTGCTGTTCAAATCGCGCGATGCACATGCCGGCAAGGACGATCCCACCCGCGCAGTGACCAGCATTAAGACAGGCCGTACCGTTGAAGATTTGAAAGCCAAGGGTGGCCGCGTCTGGAGCAAGGGCGGCGAGCGTGCGCCGATGACGAAAGCGCCGAAATGGGGCTTCGTCGAACCGGCGCTCTGCACGCCGATTCAGACGCCGCCCGATGGCGACAAATGGATTCACGAGATCAAATATGACGGTTATCGCATGCAAGCGGCCGTGAGCGGTGACGCGGTGCGTCTCTACACGCGCACTGGTCTCGATTGGACGAGCAAGTTCAGCCAAGTCGCGAATGCGCTAGGCGCGCTTGGATTGAAGGACGTGCTGCTCGATGGCGAAGTCGCGGTGGCGGACGCAAGCGGGCGCACCAGTTTCTCCGCGTTGCAGCGTTCGCTTGAAAACGGTGACGCCAAAGGCGTTTCGTATTTCGTGTTCGACCTGATCGCCGAGGGCGACACGGACTTACGCAAGACGCCCCTGCTTGAGCGCAAAGCACGGCTTGAGAAGATTTTGAAAGGCGCGCGCGCGCCCATTCGCCTTTCGCCGTACCTTGAGGGCAACGGAGCGCACGTGTTCGAGGTCTTCGCCGAGAAGGGTCTTGAGGGCGTCGTCTCGAAGAAAGCGGATTCCATCTATCGCGCCGGCCGCACGCAATCCTGGCTCAAGGCCAAGTGCGTCAACGAGCGCGAGTTCGTTGTCATTGGCTATCAGCCCTCGCTTAAAGGCCGGCAGTTCGCGTCGCTTATGTTGGCAGAGCGCGTGAAGGGCGAGCTCACCTATCGCGGCAATGTCGGTACGGGGTTCAACGACAAGACGTTGACGGCGCTCGCGTCGCAGCTTGCGAAGCTCTCGCGCGCGAAACCAGCGCTCACCATCCCACGCGAGGCTGCGCGCGGCGCGAAATGGGTGGAACCGAAACTGATCGCGCAGATTAAGTACGCAGACATCACGCCCGACGGGGCCGTGAGGCATGCAGTGTTTCTCGGCCTGCGTGGCGACAAGAGCGCCAAAGATGTGAACGCCGAAACCGAAGCCCCCGCCCTCAAATCGCGCGTGCGTCTCACGCACCCCGACCGCGTACTCTTTCCTGCGGCCGACATCACGAAGGCCGAATACGCCGCCTATCTCGAAATGGTCGCCACCCGCATGGGTCCGCACATTTTCGGCCGACCTGTCAGCCTTGTGCGCGCGCCCGATGGCGTCGGTGGGCAGCAATTCTTTCAGAAGCACGCGATGGCCGGCGCGCCGAAAGAAATCAAAACCATCCCCATCACAGAATCCGAGGGCCAGTCGGAAGATTACCTCACGCTGCCCAATGTCGATGCGCTGGTTGCGTGCGCGCAGATGTCGGCGCTTGAGCTGCATATCTGGGGATCGCGCAACGAAGACGTCGAAAAGCCGGATCGCATGGTGTTCGATCTCGATCCCGATGAAGACCTCGACTTCGCCTTCGTAAAACGCGCGGCGTTCGACATCAAAGCACTGCTCGACAACGCCGATCTGCCCTCCTTCGCCATGATCACTGGCGGCAAAGGCATTCACATCGTGCTCAATCTGAAACGCCGCTACGATTGGGACGAAGTGAAGGCTTTCTCCGGCGCATTCGCCGAACAGGTCGCAGCACTCGATCCGAAACGCTTCGTCGCCAATATGTCGAAGGCGAAACGCAAGGGCCGCATCTTCATCGATTATCTGCGCAACGGCCGCGGCGCGACGGCGATCGCGCCCTATTCCACGCGCGCGCGGCCCACAGCTCCCGTCGCGACGCCCGTGAGCTGGGATGAACTAAAAACCATTCCAGAAGCATCGGCGTTCAAGCTGAAAGACATGCGCGCACGCCTCAAAGAGCCTGATCCGTGGGCGATCTACGCGGATTCCGCAGTGTCGCTCACCAAAGCCGCGCGCGCCAAACTCGGGCTCGATTGAGCGTTCCACGCTTGCGTCCCGCTGCTGCAATGCTAGAGCACGCGCAGGAGATTTCACGCATGCGCAGCACCATTCTCGCCCTCGCCGCTCTGACCGCGCTCGCCGCCTGCGGTCAGCAAGAAGCAGCGCCGCCGCCCGTGGAAGAGATCGTGCGCCGTGTGCCGGCGCCCTGGTTCATCTGCGACGCGATCGATGCGCCAGCCGTGTTTGTCTTCAATCGCGACGGCGCGAACGTGCAGGTCGCCGAGTACGACAAGCCGAACGGCGCCGTGGTGCAACGCATCGGCTACGAAGTCGGCACGGAGGAAGGGGCCGCCGGCAGCGTCATCACCGAACTCTTCCGCGACATGGGCGTCGATGGCTCGGTGCGCCAGCTCAATCCGGGCATGCTGGAAAATCCAGGCTCCGCGTACACCCTGCCGTTCACCTCGATCAACATGGACAGCCGCAACATCAGCTGCCGCTGGATGCCGCGCACGCGCGTGCTTGGCGTCACCGGTCGTCGCAGCATCGTGGTGTACGAAGATCAAAGCGGCGATCTGATCTACAATTCCTACGATTACACTCAGGCTGCGAACGCGCGTCCGATCGATGTCAGCGAAAACGGCCGCACGACCGCGTTCAGCGCCGAGGTGCGTGACGGCGCGGAAGTCACCGATGCGACGGGCACGGCGTTCTCGTTCGAGACGCAAGGCGTGCGCTACGTCGTCACCGTCCGCCGCGATGGCACAGGCCAGCTCGACGCCTATCAGAACGGGACGTTGCTGCAGACCGAGCCCTTCATCGCCTTTGTCGAGGGCCAAGCCGCAGGGTAACGTCGAAGCGTAAGGAATTGTCGCCGCGCATTTGATCGTCTAAGCCGGGCGCACATTTTGGAGCCTGCACATGACGTTCGCGACGTTTGAAAAGAAGGGCCGCGTTGCGGTCGTCACGCTGAACCGGCCGGAGAGCCGCAACGCGATCGCGACGCAGCAGGATTGCGACGATCTCGCCGGCGCACTGCGCCGCGCCAATGACGATCGCGAGATCAACGCCGTCGTGCTCACAGGCGCGGGCAAATCCTTCTGCGCCGGCGGCGATCTCAAAGCGATCCGTGAACGCACTGGCATTGGCCCGCGCGAGGAGCCGGACGACACGCGTGCGAATTATCGCCGTGGCGTACATTCCGTGATCCGCGCGCTTGCAGACGTTGAAGTCGCTACCATCGCCGCGATCAACGGTCACGCGATTGGTCTTGGCCTCGACATTGGCATTCTTTGCGACATTCGCATTGCCGGGGCTTCGGCCAAGATGGCGTCGAGCTTCGTGAAGGTCGGCATCATTCCCGGCGACGGCGGCGCGTGGATTTTGACCAACGCGATCGGCGCCTCGCGTGCGGCGGAATTGGTGCTGACCGGCGACACGATCGACGCGGAGGAAGCCGTGCGATTCGGCCTCGTCAGCCGCGTCGTGGCCGATGATCAGCTTTTGGATGAGGCGCTGAAGCTGGCGGAGCGCGTCGCTGTGAACCCGCCGCGTTCGGTGCGTTTGGCGAAGCGCTTGTTGCGTGAAGCGCAGCATGGCCGCCTGAGCGACGTGCTTGAACTTTCGGCGGCGTTCCAAGCGCTGGCGCACGAGACGGCGGACCACAAGGAAGCCGTCGACGCCTTCACCGAAAAGCGCACGCCGAAATTCACCGGCGCTTAATGCCGGCGAAATTGCCGCTCGCTGTCGATCTCGACGGCACGCTGATCAACACTGACCTCTTCACGCGCGCGATGCTGCGCTTTTTCGGCGCCGCGCCGTGGAATGTGTTTGTGATGCTGGCGTGGCTCACACGCGGTCGGGCGTATGCGAAGCAGCGACTAACGCTTCTGTATCCCGTGGACGCGGCGGCCCTTCCCTACAATGCGCCATTCGTTGTGTGGCTGCGCGAGGAGCGCGCCGCCGGTCGCGTGATTGCGCTGGCGACGGCATTTGATCAGCGCGGCGCGGACGCCGTCGCGGCGCATCTAGGTGTGTTCGATCACGTCTTCGCCTCGGATGGACGCACCAATCTCAAGTCCGCGAAAAAGGCGGACCGATTACGGCGAGCGTTTCCGCGTGGCTTCGTCTATGCGGGCAATGAGCGGGCGGATTTGAAGGTGTGGGCGACGGCGAAGGCGGCCATCATCGTCAATGCATCGCCTGCATTGGAATGCGAGGCGGCGCGGCGATTTGAGGTGGAGCGCGTCTTCCCGCGCGACGAACGCGCTTGAACGCACGCAGCCGAGCGCCAATGTTGGACGCCAGAGGGAGGCGCGCATGATCCGTGTCGGCATCGGCGGCTGGAATTACGAGCCGTGGGAAGAGACCTTCTATCCGCCCAAACTCGCGGCTGCGAAGCAGCTCGAATACGCCAGCAGCAAAGTGACAGCGATCGAGATCAACTCGACCTTCTATCGCACGCAGACAGCCGCTTCGTTCAAGAAATGGGCGGCGTCGACGCCAGACAATTTCGTGTTCTCGGTGAAGGCGCCGCGCGCGGCGGTGCAGCGCAAGGATTTGCGCGAGGCGGCGCAATCGATCGAATGGTTCTTCAACAGCGGCTTGGGTGAACTCGGCTCAAAGCTCGGCCCGATCTTCTGGCAGATGGCGCCTTACAAGAAATTCGATGCCGATGAAATCAATGCCTATTTCGACATGCTGCCGGCAAAGCTCGGCAAACTGAAACTGCGGCATGCGATCGAGGTACGCCACGCGAGTTTCGATTGCGATGAATTCAAAGCGATTGCGCGCAAGCGAAACATTGCTGTCGTCACAGTGGAGTCAGAGAAGCATCCGCTGATCGTCGAACCGACGGCGGATTTCTCGTACGCGCGCTTGGAACTGACGCAGGCTGACGAGCCGACGGGATACCCAAAGTCAGCGCTCCAGAAATGGCTAAAGACGGCGCGCGATTGGGAGAAGAGCGGCGACGTGTTTCTCTATTTCATCTCCGGCGCAAAAGAGCGCAATCCAGCCGCCGCGATGACGATGCTTGAGATGTTGAAATAGCGATCAACGCAAGCTGGCGTTGATCTTTTCAAGCGCACTGAGCGGCGGGATCAGCTCTTGATCGGTGAGCTTGTTGAGCTGGCACGTCACGGTGTTGAGGCTATCGTGCAGATCGCTTGCTTCCGGATCGACATAGAGCAGACCCGTCACGATCTCGCCTTCCGCCGCTTTGCGCGCGAGATAGCCGAGCGCGGCATTGCGATCGGTTGAATCGTAATCGTCTTCCAGCTTGCGCAGACGCAGGATCGAGCCGTCGTGCTGGACAACTTCTTTCAGCTCGCCTGGCTTGTAATCGGCGCGGATCGGCGCGCGCGGGCTGATCACGTCCATGCGGTTCACGGCTTCGTTGTGCTCGCGCACATAATCGAAGCTCTTCGTTGAACCGACGTGATTGTTGAACGCCACACACGGGCTGATCACGTCGATGAACGACGTGCCCTTGTGCGAGAGTGCACCTTTGATCAGCGGCACGAGTTGGCTTTTGTCGCCCGAGAATGAGCGGCCCACATAAGTGGCGCCAAGTTGCAGTGCGAGCATGACGAGATCGATGGCGCTATCCTTGTTCTCCGCGCCCTTCTTGGCTTTTGAGCCTTTGTCGGACGTGGCCGAGAACTGACCTTTGGTTAGGCCGTACACGCCGTTGTTCTCGCAGATATAGGTCATGTTCACGCCGCGCCGCACCGCGTGGCAGAATTGGCCAAGACCGATCGAGGCGCTATCGCCGTCACCGGAGACGCCAAGATAAATCAGATCCTTCGCCGCGATGTTCGCGCCCGTCAGCACTGACGGCATGCGGCCGTGCACAGCGTTAAAGCCGTGCGCGGGGCTGACGAAGTAATCCGGCGTCTTAGATGAACAGCCGATGCCTGAGAATTTCGCCAGGCGGTGCGGTTCGAGATCAATCTCGAAGCAGGCTTGAATGATCGACGCGCTAATCGAGTCGTGGCCGCAGCCGGCGCAGAGCGTGGAGATACGGCCTTCGTAATCACGGCGTGTGAAGCCGACAGCGTTGCGCTCCAGCGACGGGTGATGCAGCGACGGTTTGGCGATATAGGTCATTTCGCTTTCTCCGGCAGCGCGGCGGCTTGGCCAGCCTGCAGCTTTTCGGTGATGTCTTTGATGATGAAGCGCGCGGTGATCGGCGTGCCGTCATAATGCAGCACAGAAACGAGGCGCGCGGGATGCACGCCGCCTTCGTTCACAAGCAGCGACTTGAGCTGCCCGTCGCGGTTTTGCTCGACGACGAACACTTGCTCGTGGTCGCGGATGAAGTCGAACACTTCGTTGTTGAACGGGAAGGCGCGCACGCGCAGCGCATCGAGATGGATGCCGTGGCTCTCCATAGCGCAGAGCGCTTCCTCCATCGCGGGATCGGTCGAGCCCATATAGATCACGCCGTCGGGCGTCCGCTTCTTGGCTTTCTTGATGATCGGCGCTGGCACATGGGATTTCATCGTCTCCCATTTGCGCAGCAGGCGCTCCATGCCCTCGGTGTAATCCTCGCCCTTCTCGGAATAGCGTGCGTCTTTGTCGTGGCTGGAGCCGCGTGTGAAATACGAGCCCTTGGTCGGGTGCGTGCCCGGATAGGTGCGATACGGCACCGCGTCGCCATCGACATCACGATAGCGGCCGAACGGCACGCCCTGCTCGAGATGCTCGTACGTCAGCACCTTGCCGCGGTTCAGCCGGCGCTTCTCATCCCATTTGAACGGCTCGGTGAGCCATTCCTGCATGCCGATATCGAGTTCGAGCATAACGAACACGGTGGTCTGGAAGAAATCCGAGAGATCGAACGCCTGCGCGCCCATCTCGAATGCTTCGGTCGGATTTCCCGGAAACAGCATCGGATGCTTGGTGTCGCCGTGCGACGCATAGGCTGCGAGCAACAGATCCGATTGCTGCGTGCGCGTGGGCATGCCCGTCGAGGGGCCGCCGCGCTGAACGTCGAAGATCACGGCAGGAATTTCGGCATAATACGAGAAGCCGACGAATTCGTTCATCAGCGAAATGCCGGGGCCGGAGGTGCAGGTGAACGCCCGCGAGCCTGCCCAGCCGGCGCCCATCACCATGCCGATGGAGGCGATCTCATCCTCGGCTTGCACGATGGCGAAGCGGTTCTTCCCATCCGCATCCTTGCGCAGCATCGTGCAGTATTTCTGGAAGCTCTCGGCGAGCGACGTCGACGGCGTGATTGGGTACCAGGCGCAGAACGTGGCGCCGCCATAGACGGCTCCGAGGGCGGCGGCGTCGTTGCCTTCCGCGAAAATGCGATCGCCGACCTTGTCGCTGCGATTCACGTGCAGGCCGATCGGTGGAATGTTGGCTTCGGCGTAAGCGCGGCCTAATTCGAACGCGCGGAAGTTCGGTTCGATCAGCTTGTCCTTGCCCTTGAACTCTTCGGTGAGCAGCTGTTTCACCGTATCGCTCTCAAGCCCAAGCATCTGCGCGAGCACGCCGACATAACAGATGTTCTTGAACAACTGGCGTTCGCGCGGGATTGAAAACTCGGTTGCGATAAGCTCGGTCAGCGGTGCGCCGATGATGGTGATGTCGTCACGAAACTTCGACGCCGGCAGCGGCTTGGACGAATCGTAAAGCAGATAGCCGCCCGGCATGATCTCCTTCAGATCGGCGTCCCAGGTCTGCGGGTTCATCGCGACCATGAGATCGACGCCGCCGCGACGGCCAAGCCACCCCGCCTCCGAGACGCGCACTTCATACCAAGTCGGCAAACCTTGGATGTTCGATGGGAAGATGTTGCGCGCGCCCACCGGCACGCCCATGCGCAAGATCACTTTCGCGAACATGCCGTTCGCGCTCGCTGACCCTGACCCGTTCACATTGGCGAATTTGACGACGAAGTCGTTGGTCGCGACGATCGGTTTCATTCAGCGGCTACCGGCTTGGGCGCGCGCTTGCGGGGGCTAGCTTTGGAGCTGCAGCCGGCGTGCGTCACTTCGAGATAGAATTGTTGCATGTCCCACGCGCCCGTCGGGCAGCGCTCGGCGCAGAGGCCGCAATGGAGGCAGACGTCTTCGTCTTTCACCATGATGCGGCCGGTTTTGAGGTCGTCGCCGATATAGAGGTCTTGCGTGAGATTGAGTGCGGGCGCGTTGAGGCGCTCGCGTAGTTCTGTTTCCTCACCGTCCTCGGTGAAGGTGATGCAATCCATCGGGCAGATATCGACGCAGGCGTCGCACTCGATGCAGAGTTTGCCAGAGAACACCGTCTGCACATCGCAATTCAAGCAGCGTTGCGCTTCCTTGTAGCCGAGCAGCGGATCAAAGCCCTTCTCGACCTCTACCTTCACATTGCGCAGCGCCACCTCGTTTTCGACCATCGGCACTTTGTAGCGAAGGTCGAGCGAGACATCGTTGTCGTAAGACCATTCGTGGATGCCCATCTTGGTGGACATCATGGACACGCCTGGCGGCGGGCGCTGCTTCACGTCTTGGCCGGTCAAGAAAAGATCGATTGAGACAGCCGCGTCATGACCATGCGCGACGGCCCAGATGATGTTCTTCGGACCGAACGCCGCGTCGCCACCGAAGAAGACGTTTGGAATGGTCGATTGGAAAGTCACCTGGTCGACGACCGGCATGCCCCATTTATCGAAGTCCATGCCGATGTCGCGTTCGATCCAGGGGAACGCGTTTTCCTGACCGACCGCCATCAGCACGTCGTCGCACTCATAGTGCACGTCAGGCTCGCCGGTCGGCTCGAGTTTCTTTTTCCCATCCTTCTCGACCCAGTGCATTTTCGTGAACCACACGCCGGTCAGCTTGCCGTTGGCGTGCGTGAATTCGCGTGGGTTGAGGAAATTGATGATCGGGATGCCTTCGTGCTGGGCGTCTTCTTTTTCCCAGGGGCTGGCCTTCATCTCATCGAAGCCGGAGCGGACGATGACCTTCACATCCTCGCCGCCCAAACGGCGCGAAGTGCGGCAGCAATCCATCGCGGTGTTGCCGCCGCCAAGCACGATCACGCGCTTGCCGATCTTGTCGATGTGCTCGAACGAGACGTTCGAGAGCCAATCGATGCCGATATGGACGTTGGCGCCCGCTTCCTTCTGGCCTGGCAGATTGAGATCGCGGCCGCGCGGCGCGCCGGTGCCTACGAAAACGGCGTCATAGCCTTCGGCCAGAACGGCTTTCAGCGAGTCGACGCGCTTGCCGAAATGCGTCACCGGCTCGTAAGCCAGAATGTAATTCACTTCCTCGTCGATCACGCTTTCCGGCAGGCGGAAACGCGGAATCTGAGTGCGGATCATGCCGCCGCCCTTGGCTTCGCCGTCATAGATGTGAACTTCGTAGCCCAGCGGCAGCAGATCGCGCGCCACGGTCAGCGAAGCCGGCCCCGCGCCAATGCAGGCAACGCGCTTGCCGTTCTTCTTCACCGCTTTCGGCGGCATAAGGTGCGCGACTTCGCCCTTATTGTCCGCCGCGACGCGCTTCAGCCGGCAGATCGCCACCGGCTCTTCTTCGACGCGCCCACGCCGACACGCCGGCTCGCAGGGGCGGTCGCAGGTGCGGCCGAGAATTCCCGGAAACACATTTGACTTCCAATTGATCATATACGCGTCGGCATAACGCTGCGCGGCGATCAGCCGGATGTATTCGGGGACAGGCGTATGCGCGGGGCAAGCCCATTGGCAGTCGACGACTTTGTGAAAGTAGTCCGGCTGTCCGATGTCGGTGGGCTTCAAGCTGCCTCCTCTTGGCGTCTTTCTTTCAACCCTAATCTTCGCCACGCGCGACGCAAGACGCACGCGTAGCGCGCGACAAGTTTGCGACGGGAAAGGTGGAAACTTCTTTTGCGATCAATTCGCAACTCAGCGCGCGACAATGCTGAAACTGAGCGGCGGAAGCCCTTCGACTGCGCACTGCACCTGATCGCCAATCGCCAAGGGGCCGACGCCCGAAGGCGTGCCCGTGAACACCAAATCGCCCGGTTGCAACGCCCAAGAGCGCGACAAGTGCGCGACGACCTCGGGCACGCTCCAAATCATCTCGGCGATGTCGCTGTCCTGCTTGGTGACGCCGTTCACGTCCAAATGTATCCGCGCCTTTGTGAGCGCAGCGCCAGCGGGTGCGATGGCGCCGATCGGCGCCGATTGGTCGAAGGCCTTGGCGACGTCCCAGGGCGCGCCAACCTTCTTGGCTTCGGCCTGGCGATCACGGCGGGTGAGATCGACGCCCACCGCATAGCCCCAGATGTGCGATGCAGCATCGGCTTCGGCGATGTCAGCGCCACCCTTTCCGATCGCCAACACCAGCTCGACCTCAAAATGCAGGTTTGAGGTATTCGCCGCGTAGGCGATCGCCGCGCCGCTCTCCACGACCGCATCAGCAGGCTTTGTGAAGAAGATCGGCGGTTCGCTCTTGGGGTCATTGCCCATCTCGCGCACGTGATCGACGTAGTTCCGGCCCACACAAAAAATGCGACGAACGGGAAAACGTGCGTCGCTCCCGGCGACGGCAACCGAGGCAATGGCGGGGGGCGAAAACACATAGGTCATACGCCGCTTTGAGCATGCCCAAGCGCCCCGGGCAAATCGCGTAATTTTTGTTGGGATTTGACTACGCGAAATCGAAGCAATCGCTTGCCTCAACCGCGATGGCGGCGGAGTCTGACGCATCTCTCGCGGGGATAAGAATGGAATGGCTGGTCATCCTGGGCCTGGGCGCCTGGGTGTGGCTGCAATCGCGGCGCATCGAGACGCTGTCGCTCAAGCTCGCCGAGCTTGAGGACCGCCTTGGGCTGCGCGACGTCGCCGTTCCCGAACCAGGCGAAACGCTGGCGGTCGGGCCTGCGCCGGAGATCGAGGAACCTGCTCTCCTGCTGACGGACATCGTGGTGGAGGACGAGCTTCTCCTCGACACACCCCTGCCTGACGCATCCAACGACGCAGAAGAAGCAGCAGCGCCAGCCACCGAATGGTTCGGCTGGCCGCAACCGCCCTCTCTCGCCGAGGGCGCCGCCGCTTTCGCCCTCGCGTTCACGTTGCTCATCCCGGCTGTCGCCGATGTGAGCGCTTGGGCGGCGAACGGCGTCACGGCACTTGTCGCACTGGCGACCGGCGCGGGCTTTGCGCTGAGCGCATGGCGCCGCTGGCCTTGGCTCGCCGTGATGACGCTGACCGGCGCCTATGTGTGCTTCGCGTTCGCGTTGGGCGCCGGCGAGACCGGACGTGCAATCGCATTGCTTGGTGTCAGCGCCCTTGGCGGAGCGGGCATGGGATGGCGCAAACCGAGGCCTGACGATTCCGATGGCTTCGGCTGGACGCAGGTGCACGCCGCATTGCCCGGCATCGCGCTCGTCATCAGCGCTGTGCTGGCGATCTGGACCTGGTTTGAACGTGGGCCCAATGGCGTGGGCCTCGTGCAGCCCCCCGCCGCACTCGCTGCGCTCATTGTGATTCTCGCGTGCTTCAGCGTTCGCGCGCGCGCCGCCGCCGCGGGCAGTCTGGTGGTAGCGATCGCGGCGCTAGTGATCGGCTTTGGCGCACATCTCAACGCGCGCGAAGGCGCGCTCAGCATCGCCTTCTACCCGCTGGCCTTGGTGCTCGCCGCCGTCGTCGTAGCGGCGGCTGCATTCGCACGGCCGGAGCGCGAGGAGCGGACGCTCATCGCCGGCGCAGGCGCCGCGGGCGCTGCGCTGCTTGTGTTGCTCGCCGCCTTCTCGCGCGCCGATTGGCACAGCGCTTCGGCCTGGGCGCCGTTGTTTGCCTGCGCTGTCGCCTTGTGGGGCGTCGCTTGGATGCAAGCGCGCGCGGGCGACGACACGACCCACGATGTCTGGGCCGGCGCGGGCGCGGCGTTGGCGCTGCTCGGCGCCGAATCCGCCTTTGCCGAAATGCTCCGACCGATGGCGCATGCGGGCCTCGCCGCCCTTTTCGCGCTCGCCTTCTTGCAATGGCAATGGCGCGCGGCCCGTTACGCAGCCCTCGGCGCCGCCGCACTCGCAGTCGCCCATGCGAGCGGCGCGGAACTCTTCCGCATGGCGGGTGACGGCGGTCTCACGCTCGCCAGCGCGTTGGCGATTCTTACAGCCACGACCATAATTCTCTTTGGCGGCTCACGCGTCGCCGCGCGCGTCTCTTCGCGGGATCCGGCAAGCGAAGGCTTGGCGCTCGGGGCCTTGCTGCTGCCGCTCGTCGCGACGTTCATGGCGCTGCATCTCGGGCGCCAACTTGGCTGGATCGATGAATTCGTCACCAACGCCCTTCGCGCGAGCGTCCTGATGATCGCTGGCCATATCGCGCTGCCGCGACGCGGCCGCGAAGTGGGCCTCATCACGTACTGGCGCGCGCATGCGCTTTTCGCCGCCGGGCTTTCGATGATTTTCGTCTGGCCGGGCGTCACGCAAAATCCGTGGTGGGGTGCGGAAGCGGCGCGCATCGCTGGCCCCGCTATCTTCAACGCGCAAGCTTTGGCGTTCCTGGTCCCTGCCGCACTCGCCTTCTACGCCGCGCGACGCACCTACACACTCACGCTGACACCCGCGCGTCTCTACACGTTGAGCGGCGGCGCGCTTGTTTTGATCTGGGCCGCGTTTGAGATCCGCCGCGCGTTTCAGGGCGCGGAGATGCATACGTCCGCGCTCGGCGTGTTCGAGGCCGCCTGCTACGCGCTGCTCGTCATCTGCGCCGCGCTCTCCATCGCCATCGTCGCTCGCGCACGCGCCAGCAAAGACCCCGAGCGCCCGTTCACCGCCGACATGCTCGGAATCATGCGCGGCGCGACGGGCGTCGCTTTGATGTTCGCGGCAGCGATGATGCTCGTGCTGCGCCATCCGTGGTGGGGTGCGCAGGACGCGGCGCTGACAAGCGCAAGCGCCGTGGGATGGGGCGCGATGGCGCAACTCGTCGCCGTCGTGCTGTGCTTGTGGCTTGCACGCGTGCTTTCCGTTTCGCGACCAGCTGAACCTGCGCGTTTCGCAGCGGCGGCGGCGGCGGCGCTCTTTGCGCTCAGCTTCGGCTTTTGCGGCGTGCGCTGGCTCTATCATCGCGCGGCGATGGACAATGGTGTGACGCTGGTAGGGCTCGAAGGCCTCGCCTACGCGGTCTGGCCGCTTCTCTTTGTTTCAGTCGCCGCATATTTCACAGCGCGCGCACCGGGACGCGATACGGAGCGTGCCTATCTCTACGATCTACAAGCGATCTGGGCGGCGGCGATCTGGCCGGCGCTTGCCTTTGCGGCGCTTGGCCTTTGGGGGTTGTTTAATCCGTGGTGGGGCGCATGGCCCGCGCGCGCCAGCAATATCGGCGGCTTCCTCACCATTCTTGCGAGCTTTGGCCTAGCCGCCTGCCTGAGCCTTGTCGCGGCGCGTATACCTTATGTGCACGCACGCAAATGGCTGGCGCGCGGCGGCGTATCAGTTGCGGCGGCACACCTCTCGATCGCCGGGATCATGTTGACGCGCCGCCTTTTTCATCACGAGGACATGACGAGCGCGCCGACGCCGACGCATGAGCTTTGGGTTTATGTCGGCGTATGGGTCGCCATCGCGATCGCCGCGTTCATCGTCGGCACGCGGCGCGGCAATCTTGGCCTGCGCTGGTTCAGCATCGGCCTTTCAGGGTTTTCGATCGCTTACGCGTTTGCGCTCGCCTTCACGCGCATGAGCGGCGGCCCGCAAGTCGCCGCCATTCTCGGCATTGCGCTGACGCCGCTTGTTGTCGTCTGGGCTGTGCGCACGTTCAAGCCACCCGCGCGCTTGTTGCGCGAGAGCGACTTCAGAGATGTTACGCCAAGCGCGCGGCGTGAAAAGCGACATGGTCGGCGATATAGGACGCCATGAAGAAGTACGAGTGATCGTAACCTTCGTGCCGGCGCAGCGTGAGCTTCTGCCCCGCTTTCGCCGCCGCCGCTTCGAGCAATTCCGGCTTCAACTGATTTTCCAAGAATTGATCGCCTAAGCCTTGATCGACGAGAATGTCATCAAACGACTTCGCCTTGCCTTGATCGATCAACAGGGCCGCGTCGTGCGCTTTCCAGCTTTCGCAATCATCGCCGAGATAGGCGCCGAACGCCTTCTCGCCCCAAGGGCATCGCGTTGGCGATGAGATCGGCGCGAACGCGGAGACGCTCATGAACAAGTGCGGATGCTTCATCGCCAGCGTCAGAGCGCCGTGACCGCCCATCGAATGGCCGAAGATCGCGCGCTTCGGCGCCAGATTGAAGTTGCGCTCGACCATCTCGATCAGATCGCGCGTCACGTAGCTCTCCATCTTGAAATGCGGCGCCCACGGCGCTTGCGTCGCATCAACGTAGAAGCCGGCGCCTTGGCCGAGATCATACGCAGGATCATCCGCGACACCTTCGCCGCGCGGCGAGGTGTCCGGCGCGACGATGGCGACGCCATGCTGCACGGCCGCGCCATATGCGCCCGCCTTGGTGGTGAAATTATCTTCGGTGCAGGTGAGGCCGGAGAGCCAGATCAGATACGGAAATGGCCCCTCGCCTGGCGGCGTGAAAACGGAGAGCGTCATTTTCGTGCCGGTCGCAACGCTCTGGTGATGCGCGTAGGCGAGCGTGCCGCCGTGGACGCGATGTGTCTTCGTGATTTCCAATCGTCACCCTTTCGGACCGCCGGCTTCCAGCCGACATCTTTGCTCAAACACGCTCCGCCGGCGCCCACGTCCACGAATGCCGGCTGGAAGCCGGCGGTCCGATTGCCTTAAGGCTTCGCGCCCTCTCTGGCGAAGCCCGCCATCAGCTCCGGATATTGGTGCGGCTCGGGGAATTTTTCGAAGCTGTGTTTGGCGCCGCTGACCACGCCCGGCAATTTCTCGCTCACGTAAGATTCGATGTAGGGAATGATCCAGCTTGCATCGTCCAACATGGTCGGCCGGAAGTTCACGAATTGGCCGCCGGCGATGCCCGAGGTGTGGAGCCAGCTTTTGCAGTACGCGCAGAAATGATGGACGCTCTCTTGGCGATGCTCGCCGCCGATTTCGGTTGCGCCTTCGACCTCAAGCCCCGCAGCCGGGAGCATGAGCGAAAGCGAGTACGGCCCGCTCGTCAGCTTCTGACAGCCCCGGCAATGACACGCCATCGTCACCATCGGCCGGGCAGTGATACGCATGAGCACGCGGCCGCAGAGACAGGAGGCGGACCAAGGGAGTTTCCAGTCAATCATGAATCACCCTTGGAGCGCGGGTCTGAAGACTCGCGCTCCGGAATCAATAAACCACCACGCTCCGAATGCTCTCGCCCTTGTGCATCAGGTCAAACGCTTCGTTGATGCGTTCGAGCGGCAATTTGTGCGTGATCATTGGGTCGATGGCGATTTTGCCGTCCATGTACCAATCGACGATCTTCGGCACGTCGGTGCGGCCGCGTGCGCCGCCGAAGGCGGTGCCCTTCCAAACGCGGCCCGTCACCAATTGGAACGGGCGCGTGGCGATTTCTTTGCCGGCTTCGGCGACGCCAATGATGATGCTCTCGCCCCAGCCGCGATGGCAGGCTTCGAGCGCTTGGCGCATGACCGTCGTGTTGCCGGTGCAGTCGAACGTGTAATCAGCGCCGCCGCCGGTGAGTTCGACCAGGTGTGCGACGATATCCCCGCTCACATCCTTCGGATTGACGAAATGCGTCATGCCGAACTTACGGCCCCATTCCTCGCGCGCCGGATTGATATCGACACCAACAATCATGTTGGCGCCGACGAGCTTGGCGCCTTGGATCACGTTCAAGCCAATGCCGCCAAGGCCAAACACGATCACGTTCGCGCCCGGCTCGACTTGCGCCGTGTTCGTCACCGCGCCGACGCCAGTCGTCACGCCGCAGCCGATATAGCAGGCGCTTTCGAACGGCGCGTCCTTGCGGATCTTCGCCAACGCGATCTCCGGCAGCACGGTGAAATTCGAGAAGGTCGAACAGCCCATGTAGTGGGCGACGGGCTTGCCCTTGTACGAGAAGCGCGAAGTGCCGTCCGGCATCAGACCTTTGCCCTGCGTGGCGCGGATGGCGGTGCAGAGATTGGTTTTGCGCGAGAGGCAGCTTTTGCATTGGCGGCATTCCGGCGTGTAGAGCGGAATGACGTGATCGCCGACGGCGAGGCTTGTCACGCCGGCGCCCAGCTCGCGCACGATGCCCGCGCCTTCGTGGCCAAGAATGCTTGGGAAGATGCCTTCACTATCGAGGCCATCGAGCGTGTAGGCGTCGGTGTGGCACACGCCCGTCGCTTTGATCTCGACCAGAACCTCGCCCGCCTTCGGGCCCTCGAGATCGAGCTCGACGATCTCCAGCGGCTTCTTGGCTTCAAACGCGACGGCGGCCTTGGTCTTCATGCGCAAACTCCTTGGCGGCGCTTATAGCGCAACGCCGGAGTGGTGCGTCAAAGGGAAAAGGTTCAGCGCCCGTTGCGCTTGCCCTTGGCGGACTTCTTCTTCGCGGCCGGCGCCTTGGCGGGCTTCTTCGCCGCGACTTTCTTCTTCGCCGGCGCCTTTGCGCGCGGCGGACGCGCGCCCGCTTCGGCGCGCGCGCTCAAGCGGTTCGGCACTTCGGCGATGAATTGACGCGCGCCTTCGATGATCGCATCGCGTTGCAGCGGCGAGACCATGTCTTCGCGACCGGCGAGCATGTAAACGGCTTCGACTGGAACGAGCGCCGCGACGGTACGACCATAACGATCGAAACCAACCACGGCGCTCTCGACCTGCGCGGTCTCAAGAGCTTCAGCGAAGTTCGCGCGCGCTTCGGACGTCGAATAAACCGGCGTCGATTTGCGCGGGCGTGCAGCCGCCTTCTTGCGAAGCTCTTTGACCGATTTCATGTCAGTACCAACTCACTTTGTTCGGGCAGTCTTCCGAATGGAAAACCGTCCCACAGCGACTCTTGGGTTTTACTGGCGAACGAGAACAAGGTTAGGTTGAGCGCATCAACTCGTCTTGCTTCAAGTCGCAGATCCCCAGCCGCCGAAGATTGTTCGTGAAGTTCTGCTTCAATCCTTAAGTTAGAATTACGGTCGAAAACGTGTGCGCGGGTGTGTTGTACAAAAGCACCGATCTCGCCCGTGCGCGCTTTGATTGACGCAATCATTTGATAATGCGCTCTGCCGCCTATTCGCATCATTACGCGCACGCTAGTGCGCAATGATGACCACAGAACGACAGCGAAAATAGCGGCGGCCATGAAATGGCCGCGTACGCCGTGCCAAATCTGCACAACGCGTTTTTGTTCCTTCTTGGTTTTGCGTGGCGGGCGCTTCGCTGCGGCCGGACGCGCTGCCCGCTTGGCGACGGCTTTTACCTGCGGCTTGTGGATCTTGTGCTCTTGCGGCGCGCGCCGCCGCGGCGGGCGACGATGATTGCCGCGTGTATGGTTGAGAACATATTTGCCATCTGCGTAGTCCAGCTGCAGGCGCATGCCGAACTTGCGGAATCTCAGACACGATACGCGCGCGACCTCATCCTTCTCGATCGCATCCGGCGCCAATTTCCAATATTTGCGGAGCAGTTCGCTGAGATACATCAGCATCTCGCAGAACTCCCTAAGTTCCGTGATGCGCGACCCTGACATGGCCATCACATCCGCCCCGGCGTCTCCCCATTCAAAATGCGCCATCCTTACGTGCCCTCTTCGTTTTGCCCGATGTGGATGCTGCAGTCGGACGCGAAGACACACGCAAACGCGCGCGCGGTCAATGCGTGCCTTTTCAGGCACGGGATTTCTAATGTTGTATAAAACGGTACAAATCGATTTGACCGCCGCGCGCAAAAACGATTTGCTCGCGCCTGGTTCAGCGGGGCGCGGGGCTCTCGTTGTATGGGCTGACCCGCCGACGGGGGCTGCAGTCGCAACCCGTCGGCGTTAGCCAGTCCAAGGTTCCCCCTCTCCGCCCCCGCTGACCAGCACGCGGCGCGCGACATTGCCGAAAAGCAATCCAAAATAATTCGCGGAGGCGCGGAACGCTGCGCCGGGTTTCACGTTCCTCAAGCGGCGCCGATTACTCCCCCCGCCCAAAGGCGCCACCGCAGCACGGGCCGGATCGCCAGATCCGGCCCACCTGCTTTCGGGGGTTCACTTTCGGGGGTTCACGAAAATCAGAGGCCGATGAAGTGGCTGGCGCAGCCGCCGCTTTGCGTCCACGCGTGCAGCATCCATCCGGTCTGCTCGTCCGTGCGCGGCGCGATCGGCTGCTCGGGATACATGGCGATGCCATAGACCCACGACGTCGAGGGCGCGACGATGACAGGCGCGTGCGCGATCTGCCCGAACGCCACGCGATGGTGATGACCGCAGATGATGCGGATCACTTGACGGTGCTTGGCGATCACGTGGCTCAGCAGGTCGGAATCGAGCAGCCCGATCTTATCGAACAGCAGGTCGTGCGTGAGGAACGGCGGGTGATGCAGCGCCACGATCGTGGGCTTATCGGGCGCAGCGGAGAGTGTGCGATCCAGCCAGGCAGCGCCCGCTTCCGTCAGCAGCCCATGAGTTTCGCCCGGCACGATCTGGTCGACGACGACCACGCGCACGGGAAAATCCTCAATCGCGTAGGAAAGCAACCCGGTGTGCGGCAGATAGGTGTGGCTCGGGAAGAAATAGCGCAGCCGCGTGCGCTCATCGTGATTACCCGGCATCAGGTAAAGCGGCGCCGGCGGATCGAGCAGCGCGCGCGCGAGCGCCTCGTATTCCTCGGTGCGCTCGTCGTTCACGAGATCGCCCGTCAGCAGGATCGCATCGACGCGATACTCCGACGCCTGCGCGAGCGCCTTCTTCAGCTTGGCCGCAGCCTCGCCATTGTCGTCCGCACGGATATGCGTATCCGAAATTTGAGCCAGCAAAAATCTGCCGCCCATGCGGCCACCCCATGCTTCTAGTCACGCCCGTTGCAGAGCTTAGCGCATGGAATGTGCATTGCCTGTGACCGCGGACACAGTGTCTGCAATTGACAGGCTTAATCGAGCGTGCGCGCAACCCGGAAGCCAACGGCGGCAATGCGTCGATCGGCGGGCGCCGATTGCCGCGCCGCCGCGCGCAACACTTGCGCTTGGTCCGAGAAGCCGCCGCCACGATAGACTCGCCGCGCGCAATTGTTCGCTTGCACCGCCGCGCCATCGATGGGTGCGGCATTGTAATTGGCGACGTAGCAATCCTCGACCCATTCGCCGACATTGCCGTGCATGTCGAACAGCGCCCAAGCGTTCGCATCGTGCGCGCCGACCGTGGAGGTTTGGCGCGCGCGGAACGTGGCTTGCGTCGCGGTCACGCGCGGACCGAATGCATAAGCGTCGGCGGCCCCGGCGCGCGCGGCGTATTCCCACTCGGCTTCGCTGGCCAAACGGTAGCGCAACCCGCCGGCCTGTTGGTTCAGCCAATCGAGATAGGATTGCACGTCGTTCCAGGACACGCCCGTCACCGGGCGCGCGCCACGGCCCCAGCCATTGTCGGGCGGCGAGAAGCCATCGCAGCCGCCGCCGGCCAAGCACGCATCCCACTGCGCGAACGTGATTTCGTATTTGCCGATCGCGAAGGGCGACATCGAGACTTCGCGTTGCGGGCCCTCGTCGCGGCCACGCCCAGCTTCCGTCGTCGGCGAACCCATGACGAAAATGCCGCCTGGCAGCACCACCATCTCCGGACAGCTCGGACAATCCGAGAATGTGTGCCCCGCCGTGTAGGTCGGCGTTTGCGGAAGTGTATCGATCACCGGCTGTTCGTCGCCGTTCAGCGAACCCGTATCCACCGGGGCGGCGACAGCATTCGGCTGCTGATCGGCCGGCAAGAATTGTTGCGAGAAGCGCCAGATCGTCGGCGCGAAATATGCGCCCACCGCCAAGAGCGCGACCGCGACGCCCATCGAGGCATAGCGCCGTGTGGCGCGCATGAAGCGCTGGCGTTTAGACAGAATTTCAAACGTCTGCACGCGCTGCTCGATATTATCGAGCGGCTTTTGCCCACGAGATTGAAACGCCGCCGTCGGCGACGAGCGCGCCATCGAGCGGAACTCCGCCGAAACGAGCGCCGTGCCCGGCTCCGCCAATTCCTGCAAACGCGCCGCGACGTTCACGCCATGACCGAGCAGATCGCTCGTCGCCGTGACAACGACATCGCCCACATGTGCGCCAACGCGGATCGGCGGCTCACCCTTGGGGCGCTTGTCGAGAATATCTTGAACGGCGCCGAGCGCGGAGCCTGCGGAGCCGAACTCCAGCATGAAGCCGTCGCCCGCCGTGTTGAACAAACGCCCGCCATTCTTGGCCGCGACCTGTTCGATCCGCGCGCGCAGGTTCTCCACCTTACGGGCGGCGTTGCGCTGATCGCGCTCGGACATTGTTGAGAACCCGACGATGTCGACCGCAACGATCGACGCCAAACGGATTGTCCGCTCCTCAGTATTTTCGACCACGGCTCATCATCCCCACGCCCGCGAGGATAGCCTCCTGCCCGAGGCAATACCATCCTTGGTTCAATCGCCTGAATCCGCGATGAGCAAAAGCGCGCTCATGTTCTGGATGAAGGTTCCAGTCGAAATGCCTGTTACGGGGGCGTCGGTCACGTAGGGCGAGGTGTCGAAGCGGTCGCCGACCAGGGTCTGGCTGAAATCGCCAGGCGAGGCCGCGGCCGGCGGCTCGCCCGCATAGGGCTGGGAAGTCGCCGTCAGCGGGGTTGGCCAATAGCCCTCGGCATTGAGACCGGCGATCAGCTCGCGGGTCCGTTCCGGCGTCGGCCGCTCGAAATTGGCGCTGCCGGCATTCGAGGTCATGTCGGAGACCTCGATGTTCTCCGTGGTGAAGAAGCGCGGCAGTTCAAAGCCCGCCCGCAGACGCAGCGGCGAAGCGGCGCGCAACAGATCAGGCGACGCGGCGCGCAGACGTTCATAGCGCGTGCGCAGCGCCTCAAGATTGATCGCGCGCCATTGCGAATAATGCGTGATCGGCTTCGCCGGATCGTAATCCCAGTAATATTCACCACTCGCAGCGTTGGAGCCGCGCCGATGATTGATGCGCGCGCGGTTTGTGCCGAGTTCAATGAAGGTCGGATACTCGCGGCCGCGGACTTGGATTTGATCGGCCGGCAAGCGCACCGATTGCAGCCAATCCAGCGCTTCGGGAATGCGCGCGATGAAGCGCGCATCACCCGTCCATTCATAGAAATCCATCATTTGCGCGATGTTGCCGGCGCTCGTGTGCGTCGCCAGCGCGTCGGGCTCGTACGAGCGCGCGCCGATCGGCGCCAGTGTTTCGTGGTGATGCTGCAAGCCCCACCCTGCTTGCGGTGCGGGCTGTTGCGTGACGATGAAAATCTCCATTGCACGCTGAATTGCGGCCAAAGCCCGCTCATCGCCAAGCGTGTGATAGACCATGAGCAAGAACTTGATGTTCTCGTCCGCGACCGCGTCATTGAAGGTGATATAGCGCGTATAATCCGGACGGCCGTGGAGCGACGGCGCATCGTTCACGAACGGAAAGCGTTGCGGCCAGCCGCCGTTTTCATATTGGCTGTCGAGCACAAACGAAATCGCGCGCTCCAGCGGCGCACGCAGTCGCGACGAGCGGCGCAGGAGATAAAGTCGCAGCAAGAATTGCGACGCTTCAGACGTGCCTGCGTCGTCAAACGTCGCGTTGCCGTAGTAATGGTGGAATTCCTCGAGCCGCCAGCCGTTCTTGCCGATCGTGTCATACCAACGGCGCGTGCTCTCCTCGCCCGCGAAATCGTAGAGATAATTCCAGCCGCCCGCCGGATGCTGCGCGGCGATCAGGCCTTCGGCGACCTCCATCGCGGCTTGGTAGTAAAACTCGTCGCGCGTGGCGTTGAAGCAATCGAGATAGAGGTGGCCCACCGTCGCCGTGCCCGGCGGCTGGATCCAGATCATCGTGGGATAGGCTTCCATCTCGCCCCAGCGGCGCGAGAAGTCCGGCAGATAGGACCACACATAGCCGCCGCGATACGCCGCCTCCTCGCGCATGAACCGCGCCGCACGCTTCATCGCGTCCCTGGCTTCGCCTCGGAGTTCATTGCTACCGGTGTCAGTAACCGGGTCAAAAAAAGAGGCGCACGCGCTCGTCAAAACAGCGCCCGAGACGCCGGCCAGCAAGCCGCGGCGTGAGGTGGAAAAGCTCTTCATCAGCCTTCGCGATCCTTCCCTTGAGCTTTAGCGCGACGGACCTGGGGCCTCTGGCTTGAGCTCGTGCTTCTTAATTTTGCCCGCGGCGGTGCGCGGGAAATCCGCCACGAAGGTGACGTGACGAGGGGTTTTATAGCCAGCCAGGTGCGCGCGGCAAAACTGAATCACCTCGGCGGCGCTGACCGAAGGCGCCTCGGGCCGGAGCTGGACGAAGGCATGGCCGACTTCGCCCCATTTCTCGTCCGCCACGCCGATGATGGCGGCTTCGAGCACCGCCGGATGCCGTGCGAGGAGGTTTTCAATCTCGGCCGGGTACACGTTCTCGCCGCCCGAAATGTACATGTCCTTGATCCGGCCGGCGACGTAATAGCAGCCGTCCGCGTCGCGGCGGCCAACGTCGCCGCTCTTGAGCCAGCCATCGGTTGTGAACGCCTTCGCGGTTTCTTCGGGCCTGTTCCAATACCCAGGCGTCAGCCCCGCGCCGCGCATCCAGATTTCGCCGCTCTCACCTTCGGCCACGTCGCGGCCGCCGGCGTCGACGATGCGCACATCGAGCAACATTTGCGGTTTGCCGACGGAGCCAATCTTGGTGAGCGCATCTTCGGGCGCGGCGACGAACGCAGTCGGCCCGGTCTCGGTCATGCCGTAGCCATTGCAGACGCGCACGCCCTTCGCGGCATAGCGTTCGACCAACACGTCTGGCAATGGCGCGCCGCCGCAGCCCCACGCGCGCACACGAGAGAAATCCGCGCGCTCGAAATCAGGATGCAGCGCGAGTTGCTGATACACCGCTGGCACCGCGAAGAAGACATCGAGCTTCGACATCAGAGCGAACGCGCGCTCTTCGTCGAAGCCCGGCATGATCGTGACTGTGCCGCCGGCGATCAGCGTCGGCATCGTGACGAGCTGAATGCCGGCGGTGTGAAAGAGCGGCAAGAAATTCAGCGTGTGATCGCCCGCACGTACGCCGAACGCCTGGTTAACGTGCAGCGCGTTTACAGCCGCCATTTGATAGGTTTGGATGACGGCCTTGGGTTTTCCAGTCGTGCCGGATGTGTAGCACAAAAACCATGTATCATCGCCGTTCCAGCGCGTTTCTGTGCGCAGTGGTGATGCGGATTCAATCAGGCTTTCGTAATGCTCACCCGCCTGCGTATCGAGCGCCAGAAGGCGCATGCCGGAAAGCGGCAAAGCGCGCGCAGTCTTTGCGTCTTCTGCGCCGAATACGAGCAGCGTTGGCGTGCAATCATCGAGCACAGGCGCCAATTCAGCGGCCGGCGAACGCCAGTTCAACGGCACGAGGATCGCGCCGAGCTTGGCGCAGGCGAACATGATCTCGAAGAATTCAATGCGGTTGCGGCAGAGGATGGCGACGCGATCGCCGCGCTTCACGCCAAGATCGGCCAACACAGAAGCGGCGCGCGACGCGCGATCATCGAGCGCGGCATAGGTGAGTGTGCGCCCAGTTAGCGCATCCTCGAACGCGATCACGTGCGGCGTCAGCGCCGCCCGCTTCGCTGTGATGTCGACGAGGTCGACACTCATCGCCCTACCTCCCCTTTGCCGATGCGCCTTCTTTAAGAAGCGTCACCCGGCTTGGCTCGCGGCGCGAGCCCATTGATCATCAAATCTGCAGCCGCTTCCGACACCGCGTTCACGTCCGCGTCGTCTTCCCAGACTCCGAATTTCAAGCCCAGAAAGGTCGAGGCGCCCATCAGCGCCCACACGCGCACATCGGTATTGCCGTCGCTGATCTCGCCGCGTTTGGCGGCCTGCGACAATTGCTGGCCATACGCATCCGAGAACACTTTGTAATAGGCGCGGTACGCTTCCGGGGCGACGAATTGCGCCTCCATGACGACGCGATAGAGCGACTTATGCGTGCGCACGAAATCGAGGTAGGCGCGGATGCCGAGGCGCTCGGCCTCTAGGCGGTTCGGGGCATCCTTCACGCTCTCGCTCAGCGCATGGCGCGTGCGCGCGCCCATGTCGGCGACGAGGGCGCGGAACACTTCCTCTTTGCTTTTGAAATACACGTAGAACGTGCCGAGCCCCACACCCGCCGCCTGCGTGATGTGGCTGATCGCGGTTTCGTGGAAACCGCGCCTCCCGAACTCCTCCCCGGCCGCGTCCAGCAGGCGCCGCAACGTGCGCCGGCCACGCTCGGTTTTCGGCCCCGCTTTCTCTTCGGAAAGCTCAGAAGCCGAACCTGAATGTTGACTCATGTTTCAAGTCTCCGATATAAGCCGGGACAACACAAGGAAAAATCGGCCCGCGGGAACGGGTCGAGGGGGAAACGCCGGGCATGCCGGTATTCGCGTTGCCAGACGGAACAGCCATGTCCTACGCCGACGACGGCGCGGGAAATCCTGTCCTTTTGGTGCACGGCTGGGCGGGGCATGGCGGGTTCTTCCAGGATCTGAGCAAGCGGCTCGCACGCACCAATAGGGTGCTGACGCTCACCCTGCGCGGTCATCCGGGTTCTGACCAGGGCCAAGCGCCCTGCACGATCGAGACCCTCTCCGACGACATCATCCATTTCATCGAAGCGCTCGACCTGAAGGGCGTGGTCGCGCTTGGCTGGTCGATGGGCGCGATGGCGCTCTGGGCCGCAGCGCCCAAGCTCGGCGCGCGCCTTTCCGGCCTCATCGTCGAAGACATGGCCCCGCGCCTCGTGAACGATGATGCGTGGGCCTACGGCATTGCCGGCAATTATGCGCAAGCCGACGTCGACGCGACGCTCGCCGATATTCGCACCGATTGGCCAGCGCACGTCGCGCGCTTTGCGCCGCGCATGTTCGCGCGTAACGCCAACGCCGCGCAGATCGCCTGGGCCGCGGCTGAAATGTCCAAGGCCGATCCCGAAGCGATGGCGTCGTTCTGGGCGTCGATGGCCGCCCAAGATTTTCGCGGCGCACTCGCACGCATCACGCAGCCCATGCTCGTGATCGGCGGCGCCGACAGCCAAGTTTATCCAGATCGCGCGACGGAATTCGTCGCGCACACAGCGCCCAAGGGCGAACGCGTCGTCATTCCCGGCGCCGGTCACGTGCCGCATCTCGAGCAGCCGGATGCGTTTTTCAACCATGTCGAGGCTTTCGTCCGCGCCCAGCGGCGGCCCGAAATCAAGAGCGGAGGAGTACGTCCATGAAACGGTTTGGTGATCCAGCGCGGCTAGCGCTTTTGTTGGCGACCGTCGCCGCAGCGCCGATGGCGTTGTGCGTGCCGGCCGTGGCGCAGGAAGTTGCAGCTGAGGAAACTGGCGACGAAATTGTGGTGACGGCGCGCCGTCGCGAAGAGAGCCTGCAAGACGTGCCGATCGCGATCTCGGTGCAAACCGCAGAAGCGCTCGACCAACGCGGCGCTGCCGACATCACGGTGCTGCAACAAACGACGCCGAACGCCACGGTGCAAGTTGCGCGCGGCTCGAACTCGACGCTGATCGCGTTCATCCGCGGCGTCGGCCAACAAGATCCGCTCTGGGGCTTCGAACCGGGCGTTGGCCTTTATGTTGACGACGTCTATGTGGCGCGTCCGCAAGCAGCCGTGCTCGACATCTTCGACATCGAGCGCATCGAAGTTCTGCGCGGTCCGCAAGGCACGCTCTACGGCCGCAACACGATCGGCGGCGCTGTGCGTTACGTCACGAGCCCGCTCGATCAAGACGATCCGCACCTGCGTGCGCGCTTCTCCTATGGCTCTTACAACCAAATGGAAGCGCTGATCTCGGGCTCGCTGCCGATCAGCGACACGCTCGTTGTGGGCGGCGCTGTCGCAGGCTACGTGCGCGACGGCTACGGTGAAAACCTGAACACGGGCGCTGAACACTACAACAAGGATGTGTTCGCCTATCGCCTGAGCGCGCAATGGACGCCGACGGAAGACCTCACCATCCGCCTCACGACGGACGGCGTGGAAGACGATTCCAACCCACGTCACGGCTATCGTTTGACGAGCTTCCCGGCGGGCGGTGCGGCCTACGATCCGCCCGGCAGCGTCTATGACACGCGCGCCGGTTCGGGCGACGACAACCATGTCGAAGCTTACGGTACGTCGCTGCATGTCGATTACGAACTCAACCCGAACATCATGCTCCGCTCGATCACGGCGGTGCGTGAAGGTGAAACGCTCGGCACGATCGATTTCGACAACACGCCAAACCCGACGCTCGACATCCCGGCCTATTACGCCGACGAGCAACTCAGCCAGGAATTCCAAGTCCTGTTTGATTACGACCGCGTGCAAGGCGTCGCTGGCGTCTATTATCTCGACGCCACTGCCGAGGGCGCATTCGACACGGTCATCACCGGCCTCACCATCGCAACGCAAGGGCAAGTTGAGACGGAATCGCTTGCAGCCTTCGCCGATGTCAGCTTCGACATCACCGACGCGTTGGCGCTGTCGGTCGGCGCGCGTTGGACGCGCGATGAAAAGACCGGCACTGTTTATCGCCAGAACTTCACGCAGACCTTCCTCGGCGAGCGCAGCCCATTCTTCGGCGGCAACCCGACGCCCGGCCTGCTGCGTTCGGACTACACGAACGACGCCACGTTCGAAGAGGTCACGCCGCGCGTCAGCTTGACATGGGAAGCCTCCGACGCGCTGACGCTCTACACGTCGTACAGCCAAGGCTTTAAGTCGGGCGGCTTCGACATGCGCGGCGACGCGGTGCTGACGCCGGACACTGTGAATGGCTACGAGCCGGAATTCGTCGATACTTACGAAATCGGCTTCCACTCTTCGTTCTGGAACGGCCGCCTCAATCTGAGCGGCGCGATCTTCCAATCCGATTACACGGACATGCAGATCACGCGCCAGGAGCCGACGGTCGCCAACGGCATTGCGAGCTTCGTCGACAACGCCGCCGCCGCCACACTGCAGGGCGCTGAACTCGAAGGCAGCGTGCACTTCACCGACAATCTCGTCGCGAATTTCGCGGTGGGCTACATCGACGGTGAGTTCGACGAATATCTGACCACAATCGTGAACCCGGCTTACAATCCGGCGCTCCCGATCGGCCCGGGCAACCAACCCACATTGCCTGCTGACTTCTCGGGTCTCGCTGGCTTCCAGAACACGCCGGATCTGACGGGGTCGTTCTCGCTCACCTACTCGACCCCGCTCGCGGGCGGCGTTCTCGCGTTCACGCCATCGGCGTCGTATCGCGGCGATAGCCAGATGTTCGAGTTCGCGAACCCGATCCTCGATCAAGGCGCCTACACGCTCTACAATGCATCGGTGACTTGGACGACGAACAATGATCGCGTTCGCCTCGGGCTGCACGGTCTGAACCTAGGCGACGAAGAATATCGCGTGGGCGGCTATAACTTCCCGGGCGCCACCTTCGGCAATTCGATCATCGGCTTCTACGGCCCGCCGCAAACCTTCACCGGCACGATCGAAGTCCGCTTCTAATCTCTCCTCCCCAAGTGGAGATTTCCTGCGGCGGCGCGAATTAAACCTCGCGCCGCCGTTTCTTTTTTGCTTGTTGGCGACGACATGACCGAAACCACAGCCCAAACCCCGCCCGCCGATAAATCACGCATTCTCGTGCTCGCGCTTCTGTTCGTCGTTTACACGTTCAATTTCATCGATCGGCAGATCATCGGCATTCTCGCCGTGCCGATCCAAGAAGAGCTGGGCGTCAGCGACGCGCAGATGGGGCTGCTCGGCGGTTTGGCGTTCGCGCTCTTCTATACCGGCCTGGGGATTCCGATCGCGTATCTCGCCGATCGCTGGAGCCGCACCTGGATCATGACGATTTCGCTGACGCTCTGGAGTGCGTTCACCGCGCTCTCGGGGCTCGCGACAAATTACACACAGCTCTTCCTCGCGCGCATGGGCGTGGGCGTTGGTGAAGCGGGTGGTGTCGCGCCGGCTTACTCTCTGATCTCCGATTATTTTCCCCCGCAGGAGCGCGCACGTGCGCTTGCGGTCTATTCGTTCGGCATTCCGATTGGCAGCGCCGCCGGCATTGCGCTCGGTGGTATTGTCGCAAGCCTAGTCGATTGGCGCGTGGCGTTCATCGTTGTCGGACTCGCCGGCGTCCTCATCGCGCCTATCTTCCGCTTGTTCGTCAAAGAGCCGGAGCGCGGCCGCTACGATGTGAAGGCGGCGGACGCGCCGGCGGCGCCAAAGGCCAAGTTCTTTGAAGCCATCGCGCTGATCACCAAGAAGCCGAGCTTCTGGCTGTTGTCGTTTGGCGCCTCGTGCTCATCGATCATGGGTTATGGCTCGTTCTTCTGGATCCCGAGCTTTCTGCGCCGCTCATACGATTTCGATTTGCAGCAAGCAGCGTTCTTCTATTCCGCCATCCTCCTCATCGGCGGCGTCATCGGCGTCTGGCTGGGCGGCATGTTGGGCGACAAGCTTGGCGCGAAGAACCGCGGTATGTTTGCGCTGGTGCCTGCTGCGGCGTGGTTGTTGGCGCTGCCCTGCTATGCGCTCGGCCTGCTCTCCAATTCACCGACGATTGCCTTCTTCCTCTTCTTGGCGCCAACCGCGTTGGGCTTGGTTTGGCTCGGCCCAGTGATTGCGGCGGTTCAACACCTTGCGCCAGCGCACATGCGCACGGTCGCGTCGGCGAGCTTCCTCTTCATCAACAATCTGATCGGCATCGGCCTCGGCACGTATCTGCTGGGCGTACTCTCCGACGCGCTCTCGGCCCAATTCGGCGAGGAATCCCTGCGCTATTCGATCCTGGCCGGCACCGGCTTCTACCTGGTCGCGGCCGGTCTCTACGTGATCGCCTCACGCACTCTGAAGCGGGATTGGGTCGAGTAGGCCCTCCGGAAAACACTGGAAAACCAAAGGGCGGCGTCTCCGGAGGTCGCCCTTTTTCGTGCCGGCGCGATTTTGCTTGTATATAACTGACCAGTCAGTTATATACAACTCATGCCACAGGCTGCCTCCCCGAAGCCTCGCGCCCGCCCCGCCCCGAAATGGCGGCGGCGGGCCGAGGCGCGACCGGACGAAATCCTCGACGCGGCTTTGGCCGAATTCACCGCGCGCGGCTTCGAAGCGGCGCGCATGGAGGATGTCGCCAAGGCCGCCGGCATCTCGAAGGCGGCGATCTATCTCTACTTTTCGAGCAAGGCGGCGTTGCTCGAAGCGTTGATCGAAGCCAAGGTCGGCACGCTGGCGCAGCAGATGCAATCGCTCGCGCTTGCCGGTCACGCTGATCCGCTGAATGCGATGCGCATGATCGCGACAATGGCGGCGCATCGTCTGTCCGACATCAATCTGCTCGCCGTGCCGCGCCTGGTGATCAGCATCTCCGGGCGCTTTCCCGAGATCGCGGAATATTACCGCACGCATGTCGTCGAGAAGGCGCGCGGTGCGCTCGAAGCGTTGATTGATGCAGCCAAGGACAAAGGCGCAATCCGCGCAGAGGTGGATACGCAAGCCGCAGCGCGCGCGTTCATCGGGCCGATCTTGTTCGAGGCGCTATGGACGCATGTGTTGAAAGGCGAAACCGCTCTCCACGATCCGCAAAAGCTGATCCAACAGCAATTCGACATCCTGCTGAACGGGCTGGAGCAACGCGCATGAAGCGCTCTGTCGTTTTATCTCTCGCTCTCCTTGTCGCCTGCGGGCGCGCGGAGACGAATATTCTCCAAGGCTATGGCGAGGCGGATTACATTTATCTGGCCAGCCAAGAGACGGGCGTGGTGCGTGAACTCAATGTACGCGAAGGCGATCGCGTTGAGGCAGGCGCGCGCGTGTTTACGCTCGACCCCGATCGCCTGGCGCTGAACGAGCAGAGTGCGAGTGCGCAAGGTGCGGCGGCCGCCTCCGCAGTGCGTACGGCACAGGCGCAAGCGACGTTGGCGCAGCGCAATTACGCGCGCGGCGTGGAATTGTTCGAGCGCGGCTTCTATCCACGCGCACGGCTGGACTCAGATCGCGCAGCGATGGATGCCGCGGTCGCACAATTGGCGCAGGCGCGGCGCGAAGCTGGCGCCGCCAGCGCATCGACTGGCTTGGCGCGCGAGCGTTTGAGCGATCTGGATGGCGCCGCACCCGCAGCGGGCGTGATCGAGCGGATCTATCATCGACCTGGTGAGGTTGTTGCTGCGGGTCAACCGATCGCGGCCCTGCTCGCACCAACGAACATGAAGGTGCGTTTTTTTGCGCCGGAGCCGATGCTCTCACGATTGCCAGTTGGCGCGCGTGTGCTGGTGAGTTGCGATGATTGCGGTGAGCCGGTTGCGGCTATCGTGAGCTACGTTGCGCATGAGCCGCAATTTACTCCGCCCGTGATCTACTCGCTCGATCAACGCGAGAAGCTGGTTTTCTTGGTTGAAGCGCGGTTCGAGGGTGAGAGCCCGGTGCGGCCAGGGATGCCGGTCGATGTTCGGCTGGCCGAATGAGCGAAATCGTGATCGACGTGCGCGGGCTCACCAAGAGCTTCGGCGGGCGCAAAGTGGTCGATGCGTTCGATCTCAAAGTCCCGCGCGGCGCGATCTACGGATTTCTGGGGCCGAACGGTTCGGGCAAGACGACGACGATCCGTATGGTGTGCGGGCTGCTGAAGCCGGAGAGCGGCGAAGGCGAAGTGCTCGGCTTCAACGTGCTGAGCGAGAGCCTGAAGATCAAAGAACGCGTCGGCTACATGACGCAGAAGTTTTCGCTCTACGAAGATTTATCGATCCGCGAGAATTTGGAATTCATCGCGCGACTCTATGGTTTGGATCAACGTGCGGAGCGCGTGGACCAGGCGCTTGAGGATTTGGGTTTAGCCGAACGCCAAGCGCAGCTTGCAGGTAAGCTCTCGGGCGGTTGGAAACAACGGCTGGCGCTTGCGGCGTGCATGATCCATGAGCCGGAATTACTGCTGCTGGATGAACCGACGGCGGGCGTCGATCCGAAAGCCCGGCGCGATTTCTGGGACGCAATCCGACGCTACTCAGCGCAAGGCGTCACGACGCTCGTGAGCACGCATTACATGGACGAGGCCGTGCAGTGCGATTCCATCGCATACATCGCTTACGGCAAGAAATTGCTCGACGCGCCGACTGCGGCGATCCCGAAACAGATTGGTCTCTATGGCTGGCGCATCGCGGGGCGGCCCTTGCTTGAAGCGCAACAGATGCTGGAAGCGTCCGAGGGCGTCGACATCGTTGCGCGCTTTGGCGCGGAGATCCATGCGTGCGGGAAAGATGCAGCCGCACTCGAACGCGCGGTGCGTGCGGTGAAACAAACGCAACCGCATGTCGAGATCGCGCGGATCGAAGCCGGGTTCGAGGAGATTTTCATCTATCTCATGTCCGGCGCGCTGGACAATTTCCAATGAAGGCGCCGACGCTCCCCAATCTGCTCGATCTCTCCTGGGCGCGCGTGTTTGCTGTGTTCCTGAAGGAGCTGGTGCAGATGCGGCGCGACCGACCCACGTTTGCGATCATGATCATGATGCCGATCATGCAGCTCGTTCTGTTCGGCTACGCGATCAACACCGATCCGCGCCACCTGCCCGCCGTCGTTGAGATGCGTGAGGACGGTCCGATGACGCGCGCGTTCCTGGCGTCGCTGAGCGCTTCGACCTTCGTGGATATTGTCGCGATCGCGCGGACGTCCGAAGAAGGCGAAGCGATGCTGCGCTCGGGTGAGGCGAATTTTCTGATCTCAATTCCGGAAGGCTTCGAGCGGCGCTTGGTACGGGGCGAGCGGCCACAAATTCTGATTGCGGCGGATGCGAGCGATCCGGTTGCGGCTGGCGGCGCGTTGGGCGCGATCGAGCGCGTGGCGCAGCAGGCATTCGCGCCGGAATTTGAAGGCGCCCTCTCCTATCTCGCGCAAGGACCGCCGCCGTATGAGATCGTGGTGCATCGTCGTTACAATCCGGCGGGCGTGACCGCGTTTAACATCGTGCCGGCGTTGCTGGGCGTTATTCTCACCATGACGATGGTGATGATCACGTCGATCGCGCTCACGCGCGAGACCGAGCGCGGCACGATGGAGAATCTGCTGGCGACGCCGGTGCGACCGCTGGAAGTGATGATAGGCAAGACCACGCCTTATGTGGGCGTTGGCGCGATCCAAGTCGCAATCGTACTGATCGTCGCGACGTTGCTGTTCAAGATTCCGTTCACTGGCTCGTTCTTGGCGTTCCTGATCGCGGTGACGCTCTTCATCCTCGCCAATCTGATGCTGGGCTATCTCATTTCCACCGTCGCGCGCACGCAAATGCAGGCGATGCAGATGACGTTCTTCATCTTCCTGCCGTCGATCCTGCTTTCGGGCTTCATGTTTCCATTCGCGGCGATGCCGGTGTGGGCGCGCGCGATTGGCGAAGCGCTGCCGATCACACATTTCCTGCGTATCGTGCGTGAGGTTGTGCTGAAGGAAGCGGGCCTCGCCGACATCTGGAGCGATCTCTGGCCGCTGGCTGTGATCTTGTTGGTGCTGGGCTCTCTGGCTCTGATGCGCTTCCGGCGGACGCTGGATTAGAAAGCGCGCAGCACTTTTGGCCGCGTGGAGCATATGCTTCACACGGTTGAGTCTGGACCGCCGGCGCCCTTGCCGGCATCGGCGATGGAGTGCGCAATTGTTTGACGATTGGGCGCGCGGAGAGATGCCGGCGAGGGCGCCGGCGGTCCGAAGGGTGGGATAGAGCGACACTCTATCCCCGCATTTAGCGTCCAGTGTGGAACACGGCGAGTTTGTTGCCGTCGAGGTCGCGGAAATAGGCGAACTCGCCGAAGGCGCCGCGCGGACCAGGTTCGCCTTCGCACGTGCCGCCGAGTTCGAGTGCTTTGCCGTGAATGCGGGCGACGTCTTCCTTGCTATCGACGGCGATGGCGAGCATGGCGCCGTTGCCGTGCGTGGCGGGCTGCCCGTTGTAGGGGCGCGTGATCATGATCATGGCGCCGCTGGCAAGACGGTACATGAGGCCGTGCGGCGTTGGCATTGGGCGCTTACCGCCCATTTCGCCGAGCAACGCATCATAGAACGCGGTTGCGCGGTCGAAATCGTTCGCGCCTAGGCAGACATAACCAACGCTGGCCATCGTGCTTCACTCCCCTTGTCGCCGCTTGATGCGGGCTTGGGCGGAGTCATCGGGCCCCGGCGCGCGGGCGTCAAGAATGACGCGGCGTCTGCTTATCGTATGTAATTGACACGATTTGGCGCCAGGTGAAGCAACCACCCGGTAGGGCTTTTCGTTACAATACCGAGTCGCGACACACCTGATCTTGTTCAAGAAACCGCCCCCGCCGCCTGTCGACCTGAACGCCCGCATTCGCGGTGCGGTCAGCCGGCCTGCGCAGCCCTCAACGCCCGCACCGCCGCCGCCGTCTCGCCGTAAGGAGCGCGCCGAGCGCGATAAGGTTTTTCGTCAGGCGACCCTGGTGTTCAGCGACGGCCACCGCTTCACCGTGGTGGTGAAGGATGTGAGCGCCACCGGCGCGCGCGTGGAATTCTTCCAGCACATCACGCTGCCGCCCGAGGTGCAGTTTCTGGAAGCGACGATGCGCCTGCGCAAACGCGCGCGCGTGGTCTGGCAACAAGACGGCGGCGCGGGTTTGGAGTTTTTGGATTAAGCATTATCCGGTGATGGCGAGCGCGGCCGTCGCCTGCATGCCGATATTCTGGACGATCGGGTCCGCGTGGCGATGCACCAGCTCCCATTCCGCGCCGCTGCGCCGATAGATTTGCGTCACACGCAGTGACCAATCCTGCTCCGGCAATCCGGCGACGATGGCGCGCTGGCGTTCGATGAAGACAAGCACCGCCATGTCGCGCGAAGCGTAGCTCTCTACGAGCTCGAACGTGGCCACGCCGTGCGTAAACGTGCGCGCAAGTTGATCGAGATGCGCGTCGCTAGGGTCGAAGCCGCGGCTGACGCCGCCGAGCGGCTGCATCAAAGTAAAGTCCGGCGCGATCGGGCCGACGATTTCGAGCCATCGATGCATATCGCCATTGATGAAGGCCTCATTGCCCGCTTCGGCGCGTGCGGCGAGTTGTGCAATTAACGCCTCGTCCGTGCGCGCTTGGCGGGCGCACCCGGCGAGCGGCAGGAACACGGCCGCCACGAAGGCAAAAAGGCGGGAAAGCGAGAGGATTGAGTTGGGCAATTGAGGTTCTCCGTCTACCCAGGCGCTATCGCTCTTTTGCTATGCTGCATCCAATGATACGATTTCAGCTATATGCTGAATGATACCGATCTCTCTCGGGCGGACCTGAACCTCTTGGTGCTGTTCGAAACGGTGATGCGCGAGCGCCATGTGGGGCGTGCGGCGGAGCGGCTGAACCTCTCCGCGTCCGCCGTGAGCCATGGCCTCGGGCGCTTGCGCGTGCTGCTGAACGATCCGCTCTTTATCAAGAACCCACGCGGCGTGACGCCCAGCGATCGCGCGTTAGAGCTTGAGCCGGCGATCGCGGACATTCTGGCGCGCGTGCGCGGCGTGGTGCAGACGGCCGCACCTTTTGACCCGCACACATCGACGCGCAGCTTCACGATTGCGGCGCCGGACGGCGTGTCGGCGGTGTTTCTGCCCGCATTGATGGCGAAGCTCGGACGGATTGCGCCAAGGGTGGACGTGCGCGTACGCCAATTGTTGCCGCGACAGGGAGAAACCGCACCCGAACTCGCATGGCGCGACGCGTTCGCTGAGCTTGATACGCGCGCGATGGATTTCGCCGTAGCGCCGCTGGACGCCGCGCCGCCGCGCTTCAGCATCGCGCCGCTCTTTAGCGAAGATTTCGTGATCGCAGCGCGCGCTGGTCATGCATGGTTGGCGAAACCAACGCTGACGGGCTTTCGCGATGCGCAGCACCTGGTCGTGTCGAGCACCGGTGATCCGAAGGGTTTCGTCGATGCGATGCTGGAAGACCGCGGCATGGTGCGCCGTGTGGCGCTGACGGCGCCAAATTTCATGCTGGCGTTGGCCCTGTTGGCCGAGACGAACCTGATCGCCGCGGTGCCGCGGCGCTTCTTCGAGCTGCACGGCAAGCGCTTCAAGCTCGCAAGCGCCAAACCGCCGCTCCCACTACCGCGCTTCACGCTGAACATGATCGCGCCAAAGCCCGCGCTGCAGGATGCGGGATTGGCTTGGCTGATGGAGATGCTGAAGGACGCGGCCGGCTAGAAGCCGGCCGCCAATCCTCAATACACCCGCTTCTTCGGCGGGATGCTTTCGATTTCGTTGGTCATCGTGTTGGAGTGGACCGGGCGGAAGTCGATGCGGGTGGCGCCGGTGTCGAGATCGAGCCAGGCGAGCGTGTGCTTCATCCAGTCATTGTCGTCGCGCTCGGGAAAATCTTCGCGGGCGTGGGCGCCGCGTGACTCGGTGCGGTTGGCGGCGCCGTTCACAGTGACGATGGCTTGGCCGATGAGATTGTCGAACTCGAGCGTTTCGACCAGATCCGTGTTCCAGATCATCGAGCGATCGGTGACGGCGATGTCCGGCGCTTCTTTCCAGATCGCGGCCATGCGTTGCACGCCTTCGGCGAGCACCGGGCCAGTGCGATAGACGGCGCACGTATCCTGCATCGTGCGCTGCATTTTCTCGCGCAGCTTGGCCGTGGGCGTGCCGCCCTTGGCGTTGCGGAATTTGTCGAAGCGCGCGAGGTGCTTGTCGCTCTGGCCCTTCGGCAATTCGGGTTGCGTGGCGTTAGCTTGCAGCTTCTCGCCGCAGCGCAGACCGACAGCGCGGCCGAATACGACCAGATCGATCAGCGAGTTCGAGCCCAAACGATTGGCGCCGTGCACCGACACGCACGCCGCTTCGCCGACGGCCATGAGGCCCGGCACAACCGAATCCGGATCGCCGCCGACTTTGGTGAGCACTTCGCCGTGATAATTCGTCGGGATGCCGCCCATATTGTAATGGACGGTCGGCAGCACCGGGATAGGCGCGCGCGTGACATCGACGCCAGCGAACACTTTCGCGCTTTCGGAAATGCCCGGCAGGCGTTCGTGCAGCAGCTTCGGATCGAGGTGGTCGAGATGCAGGAAGATGTGATCCTTGTTCGGGCCGACGCCGCGGCCTTCACGGATTTCGAGCGTCATGGCGCGGCTCACCATGTCGCGCGGCGCGAGATCCTTCACGGTCGGCGCGTAGCGCTCCATGAAGCGCTCGCCGTTTGAATTGGTGAGATAGCCGCCCTCGCCGCGCGCGCCTTCGGTGATGAGGCAGCCAGCGGGGAAAATGCCCGTCGGGTGGAATTGCACGAATTCCATGTCCTGCAGCGGCAGACCGGCGCGCAGCACCATGGCGTTGCCGTCGCCGGTGCAGGTGTGCGCGGAGGTGCAGGAGAGATAGGCGCGGCCGTAGCCGCCGGTGGCGAGCACGACAGTTTGCGCGCGGAAGCGATGCAACGTGCCGTCGTCAAGCTTCCAGGCGGTGACACCGCGGCAGGCGCCGCTCTCATCCATGATGAGGTCGAGCGCGAAATACTCGATGAAGAAATCGACGTCGTGGCGCAGCGACTGGCCGTACAACGTGTGCAGCATGGCGTGGCCGGTGCGGTCGGCGGCGGCGCAGGTGCGCTGCACGGGCGCTTCACCGAAGTTACGCGTCATGCCGCCGAAGGCGCGCTGATAGATTTTGCCTTCCTCAGTGCGCGAGAACGGCACGCCCCAATGCTCAAGCTCATAGACCGCGGCTGGCGCGTTACGTGTGAGATATTCGATCGCGTCTTGGTCGCCCAGCCAGTCCGAGCCTTTCACGGTGTCGAACATGTGCCATTGCCACTTATCTTCGCCCATGTTGCCGAGCGAGGCGGAGATGCCGCCTTGCGCCGCGACCGTGTGCGAGCGGGTGGGAAACACTTTGCTGATGCAGGCGGTTTTCAAGCCGGCTTGCGCGCTGCCGAGCGCGGCGCGAAGCCCCGAACCGCCGGCGCCGACAACGACGACGTCAAACGTGTGATCGACCCAAGTATAAGCAGCGGCCAAGGGATCAGGCTCCGAAATTGACGAGCAACACAGCGAACAAGGCGCCGGCGGCGATGACGAGCGGCACGAGGGCGTTCAGCAACAACAGCACGACCTTGGTGAATGGCCGGGCGATGTAATCGTTGATCACTTCGCCCATGCCGATACGCATGTGATAGAGCGCGACCATGACGAGCAGGATCACGCCCACAGCGTTTACGGGCGAGACGAGGAAATCGATCGCCGCCAAATAGGTGGGCCCGTCCATCGTCAGCGCCGCACTCAGCACGAACCATGTGGCGAGGATTAGCAGCGCGATCGCGGAAACGCGCTGGCCAACGAAATGCCCGGTGCCTTCAGCGGCGGCGCCGTGATTGCGGACGCGGCCAAGTGGGGTGCTCTTCCCTTTGCTCATAGCTCAGCCTCCAAACGTCACGAGCGCCCACAGCCCGATCGGCGCGGCGACAGCAAAGAGGATGGCGAACCAAGCGGTGGTTTCCGCATCGGCGGGCTTCAGACCATTGCCGGTGTCGAACACCAGGTGACGGATGCCGTTGGCGAGGTGGTAGGCGAACGCCGCCACGATCAGATAGAGCCCGATCTGGCCAATCGGCCCGGCCAGGAACGCGCCGACCGGCTCATACGCTTCAGGGCCAGCGGCGACGGCCATCAGCCAGAAGCAAAACAGGATCATGCCGCCATAGAGACCCACGCCCGTCACGCGATGGAGGATCGACGTCGCCATCGTGACGTGCCAACGCCAGATGCTGACGTGTGGCGATAATGGTCTTTCGGGGCGGGTCGCGCCGGCCATGTGCGCCCTCTCTTGTGCTTGATATGGTACGTGGAATCTGCGCGCGGAGATTAGGGTCCGGAACCCCCAAGTCAATCAAGCGGCTTGCGCCAAATCGCCCCCCGGCTAGACAAATCCCAGCGGAGGACGGCGGATGCGAAACATCTTGGTGGCGAGTCTGGTTTTGGCGGTGTCAGCCGGGCTGGCGGGCTCTTCGCTAGCGCAGACGCGCGGCAATACGCGCGTCGCTGCGGCGATGGCCGCCTATGAGCGGATCGACCGCCAATCTGATCCGGTGACCTCCGCCTCCGAGGGCGATCGCGCGGCGTTGCGCCTTTTGCCGAACGTGTCACCCGAGGCCGACGCTACGGAACTGGCCGAACTTCAGACCCTGCTGACGCAAGTGGAGCGCATTGATGCGCGCCGGCTGCGCGGCGAAGATTCGCTGAACCATGCGCTGCTGTTGCGGACCATCCGCAACCGGATCGAGCGCATCGGCTTCGACACCGGCCGCATGCCGATCAGCAATGGCGAGGGCTTCTTCTCCTTCGCCGATTACCTCGCCTACACCACGCCGATCCAATCGGCGGACGATGCGGAAGCGTGGCTGGCGCGCCTGGAGGCGCTGCCGAATTTCTATCGCCAGAACATCGCCAATGCGCGGCGCGGCATCGCCACCGGCTTCACGCAGCCGCGCATCGTCGTCGATCGCGCGATCGCCACGGCGCGTGCGCAAAGCGCCACGATGGCGAACACGCTCGCCACCCCGCTCGCGCAAATGCCGGCGACGATCCCGACCGTCGAGCAAGAGCGCTACCGGGCGCGCGCGCGTGAGATCGTTGAGCAACAGGTCCTGCCCGTGCATCGCGCTTTGGTGGCGTTCCTCGAGACCGAATATCTGCCCGCGGCGCGCCAAAGCATTGGCATTTCGAGCGTGCCCGGCGGGCGCGAATATTACCAATACCTCGTGCGCGCCTACACCACGACGCAGATGACGCCGGAGGAAATCCACGCGCTCGGCTTGTCGGAAGTCGCACGCATTCGCGCGGCGATGGAGCGTGAGATCGCGGCCAGCGGCTTTCGCGGCGATTTCGCTGCGTTCCAACATTTCCTGCGCACCGATCCGCAATTCTATGCGACGTCGCCGGAAGATTTGATCGAGAAAGCGTCGGAGATCGCCAAGCGCGCCGACGGGCAATTGCCGCGCCTGTTCGGCACGCTGCCGCGCTTGCCGTACGACATTCGCGTCATTCCGTTGGAATCGGCGGAAGGCCAAACCACCGCGTATTACACGCAAGGTAGTCCGCGCCTCGGCATGGCCGGCGCGTATTGGGTGAACACGACGCGGCTCGATCAACGCCCGCTCTATGAATTGCCGGCGCTAACGATCCACGAAGCCGTGCCCGGTCACCATCTGCAGATCGCGCTGGCGCAGGAGCAAGGCGAGCTTCCCTATTTCCGGCGCAACACATTCTACACGGCGTTCGTCGAAGGCTGGGGCCTCTATTCGGAATCGCTCGGCGAAGAGATGGGCATGTACCGCACGCCGTACGAGCGCTTCGGACGCCTGAGCTACGAAATGTGGCGCGCATGCCGCCTGGTGGCGGATACGGGCATCCACTGGATGGGCTGGGACATCGAACAAGCGCGCCGCTGCTTTGCGGAAAATTCCGCACTGGCGCCGCACAACATCCAGACGGAGCTCGAACGCTACATCGCAACGCCCGGCCAAGCGCTCGCGTACAAGATTGGCGAGCTGCGTTTGCAGGGGCTGCGGCGCGATGCGACGGCTGCGTTGGGCGAACGCTTCGACGTGCGCGCGTTCCACGATACCGTGCTCGGCGCCGGCGCGCTGCCGCTCGATGTGCTGGAGACGCGGGTTCGTGATTGGGTCGCTACACAGCAAGCCGCCGCGAACTAGCGCTTCGGGATGGCCGCCCAATAATCGAAATCGAGCACGACGTTGGGATCGTATTCGCCGGCGTCGTTCTTGAACGGGAAATCCGTGGCGGGTTTGTTTTTCACGGCGACCAGGCGCAGGCGCAACGCGCCGATCTCGCCGAGGTCTTCCTTGGCCAACACTTCCGACCACGCATAGAGCGTGTCGCCGGCGAAGAGCGGATTGACGTGACGTCCGCCATTGATGGCGATCATCAGCTGCGCGTTGGCGAGGCCGTTGAAGGCCAGCGCACGCGCGATCGAGATGGTGACACCGCCATAGATGAGGCGCTTGCCGAAGCGTGACTCTTTCTGCGCCAGCGCATCGAAATGCACTTTCGCGGTGTTCTGATAGAGCCGCGTGGCGAGCTGATGCTCGGCCTCCTCGACTGTCATGCCGTCGACGTGATCGATCTTTTCGCCGATCTCGTAATCTTGAAACGCATGCGGCGAGCCGGCGAGCGCGAAATCGTAGCCGCTGAAATCGATCCCTTGCGGAAGCACGAGATCGGGCGTCGGCACCGATGACGCCGGCGTCTTCGGCGGCGCGTCGATCACTTCGGCGCTCGCGTCGCGCTTATTGACCATCACCCAGCGCACATAAGAGAGCACCGGGATTTCGTCTTGGTTGAAGCCGGTCGTGCGCACGGTGACGACGCCGGTTTTGCCGTTCGAATTTTGCTTCACGCCGAGCACTTCGGAGACAGCGTTCAGCGTGTCGCCGGCAAAGACGGGCGCTAAGAAGCGGCCTTCGGCGTAACCCAGATTGGCGACGGCGTTGAGCGAGATGTCCGGCACGGTCTTGCCGAACACGGTGTGAAACACGAGCAGCGGATCGACCGGCGCGCCGGGAAGCCCACAATTCTGCGCGAAACTGTCGGCGCTGAAGAGCGCGTAGCGCGAGCCGGTCAGCGCGATGTTGAGCGCGACGTCGCCCTCAGTGATCGTCTTCGGCGTCGCGTGCGCGATGATCTGGCCTTGGCGAAAATCTTCAAGGAAATTGCCGGGATTGGATTTGGTGGTCATGCGTTCAATCTTTCGATCGCGGCCGCCATTTCGACGAGACGCGTCGCTTCTTCCAGGTGTAGCAGCTCCGTCATCTTGCCATCGACCTTAATCACGCCCTTCCCGGCGTTCTCAGGCAGCGCGAAGGCGGCGATGATGGCGCGGGCGCGGATGAGTTCGTCTTCGTGCGGGGCGAAGATCAGGTTAGCGGTTTCGATTTGGCTGGGGTGGATCAAAGTCTTGCCGTCATAGCCAAATTCAAGACCTTGGCGGCACTCGGCGACAAGGCCTTCGCGGTCGGCGATGTCGTTGAAGACGCCGTCGATGGCTGTGATGCCTTCGGCGCGCGCGGCGAGCACGGCGAGCGAGAGCGGCGCGTAAAACGCAGCGCGACCGTTGACGGCGCGGGCGCGGGTTTCCTTGGCGAGATCGTTGAGGCCGAGTACGAAGGCGGAGAGCCGCGTTGAACGCGCGGTCGCGGCGATCTCGGCGATGTTGAAGAACGCGCGCGGCGTCTCGATCATCACCCAGAGCGTCGTAGTGTCGGGAAAACCGGCGGCGGTCATCGCGGCGTCGAGCGCGCGCACCTCGTCGGCGCTGCTGACCTTCGGCGCGAGCAGGCCATCCGGCCTCGCGGCGCCTGCGGCGACGATATCGTCCTTGCCCCAAGGCGTCGACAGCGCGTTGGCGCGAACGATAATCTCGCGCTTGCCATAGCCGCCGCCTTTGACGGCGTTAACGACTTGCGCACGCGCGTCTTCTTTCGCTTCGGGCGCGACGGAATCTTCGAGATCGAGTAGAAGCACATCGGCGGGCAGCGTTTTCGCCTTCTCCAAGGCTTTCGCATTTGCGCCGGGCATATAAAGACAGGAACGGCGCGGACGTGCGGACATCGTACTTGCTCTCGTTCTACGCGCGAGCGACCATCGCAGGCGCGCCAGATGACGAGGTTCTTGCCGCGTGAAGACGGTTTTGTCGATCCAGAGTCAGGTGGCGGGCGCGCGCGTGGGCAATTCTGTCGCGGCCTTCGCAATGGAGCGGCTGGGCGTGCGCGTGTTGCAGTTGCCGACAGTGCTGCTGGGGCGCCGGCCCGATCACGGCCCACCGGGCGGCGGCCCTATTCCGGCGGCGACGTTGAGCGCGATGATCGAAGGCTTGGCGGCGGATGGCGTCTTGGCCGAGGTCGATGCGGTGCTGAGCGGCTATCTCGGCGCTTCGGATCATGTCGCCGTGGTGCTCGGCGCCGTGGCGCAGGTGAAGGCGGCAAACGCCAAGGCCGTGTTCGTCTGCGATCCGGTGCTGGGCGATGACGGCAAGCTCTTCGTGCGCGACGAGATCGCGGACGCGGTGTTGAACGGCCTGTGGCGGCATGCCGATTGGCTGACTCCGAATGCATTCGAGCTTGGCCTATTGACTGGCCGGACGGTCGACTCGCTGGAGAGCGCGCGGGAGGCTGCGCGATATGTCGGCAAACCGGTGCTGTGTTCCTCTATTCGGACTGCGCTGGGCCTTGGCAATCTGCTGGCGGCGCCGACGGGCGATTGGTTCTGCGAAACGCCGCGCCTGCCCCGCGCACAGAAGGGCGCCGGCGATTTGTTGAGCGCGCTTTACGTGGCGCGACGCGTGCGCGGCGATGCGCTGGTGATGGCGCTCGAAGGCGCCACGGGTTCTGTTTATGACGTCATCGTGCGCTCGCTGGCGGCGGACAGCGAGGATTTGCTGTTGCCCGAGGCGCAAGATTTGCTGGAAGAGCCGGTGACGTGGCCGCGCGCGCGGTCGTTGGAGCGAGTTTGATGGTGGAAGGCTATGTCGCGCCGGGGTTCGAGCGCGTGCGCGAGGCGTTCGCGGCGGGCTTAAGCGAAGAACTCGGCGCGGGGTTTGCCGCCGTGCGCGATGGCGAAGTCGTGGTCGATATCTGGGGCGGCTGGGCCGATCGCGCACAAACGAAGCCTTGGACGCGCGAGACGATCGTGCCGGTCTATTCGACCACGAAAGCGATCAGCGCGATCGTGATGGCGTGGCTCCATGATCGCGGCTTGCTCGAGTACGAGGCGCCAACGGCGAAGCTCTGGCCCGAATTTGGCGTGCACGGCAAAGATAAAGTCACCGTGGCGCAAACGCTCGCGCACATGGCGGGCTTGCCGGGCTTCATCAATCCAATCGATCCCGATCTGTGGCTCGATCCGCCAGCCTGCGCGGCCGCGCTCGCAGCGCTTGAACCATTGTGGGAGCCAGGCACGGCGAGCGGCTATCACCCGATGAGCTGGGGCTATCTCGTGGGTGAGATGGCGCGGCGTGCGTCGGGGCGTTCGGTGGGCACTATTTTGCGCGAAGAAATTTGTGCGCCGCTCGGCATCGATTTTCAGATCGGCACGCCGGAGAGCGAGCATCATCGCGCCGCGGAGATGAAGAAGCCGACGCGCCCTGGCGATTTCAACGAGATCACACCGGCGCTGAAAGCTGCTTTCTTTTCGCCTTGGGCCGCACCCGTGCGTGGTTCGGCGCAATGGCGGCGGATCGAGATCCCGTCCGCCAACGGCCACGGCGGCGCGTTGGCGGTGGCGCGTTTATATGAAGTGTATGCGACGGGCGGCTTGATCGGCGGCAGCCGCGTGCTCTCACAAGAAGCGTTCGACGCGCTAACGAAGCGACGCTTCAAGGGCGAAGATCTGGTGTTGCCGTTCAACGTGGATTGGCGCACCGGCGTGATTGGAAACTCGAACCGCTTCTATGGGCCGAACGTAGAAGCGTTCGGACATTCCGGCGCGGGTGGTTCTGTCGGCTTCGGCGATCCCGTCGCCGGCGTGTCGGCGGGCTATGTGATGAACAAGCAATCGCACCACATCATGGCCGACCCGCGGTCGCTGAAGCTGATCGAGGCGCTCTATTCGTGCCTATGAGGCGCGGAGGAAGCGTGGCTTTTCATTGGGTGCGAGCACGGCGCAGGTGAGCGGGCCGCCGAAGCAGGCGCCAGTGTCGACATTGATGCGGCGCGGATTCTGGTCGGGCTCTTTGTCGAGCGTCGGCGTGTGGCCATGCACGACCATGAGGCCCTCAAGCTCGGGCCGTTTCGGCCAAAGCACCTCGTTGTAGAATTTGCGCGAGCGCGTCCAGATGCGGATGCCTTCGGGACATTCTGGAAACCGCGCAGGGTCGATGCCGGCGTGCACGAACACGAGACCACGCGCTTCGTCGCGGATGATCGAGGGCAGCGCGCGCATCCATTTCATGTGATCGGGGTCGATGGAGTCGCGCCAATGACCGCGCGTGCCATTGGCGCTCTGATATGAGCGGATCGTATCGTCGCCGCCATTGCTGGCCCAATGATAGAGCCCCATCGTCTCGTCGCGTTCGTAGGCGTGGACCATGAGTTCTTCGTGGTTTCCCTTGACGCTAATCGCCTCGCCCGCCGCTTCCGCTTTCATTGCGCGCGCGACAACGGCGCGGCTGTCCGGGCCGCGATCGATGAGATCGCCGAGAAAGACGATCATATGTTGCGCGCCTTTGCGGGCGGCGTCCTCACGAATGAAATCGTGCAAGCGCTCAAGTTTGTCGGCTTCGCCGTGGACGTCGCCGATGGCGTAATAGATGCGGTCACTCATGGAGTCTTGGCGCGACGCAACGTGTCCCATGCGAAGAAGATAAGACCAACCCAGATCAGTGCAAAGCTAATGGCGCGTAAGGGCGTGAAAGGTTCGCCAAAAGCCAGTCCGGTTGCGAATTGAAGACTTGGCGCAAGGAATTGCAGCAGGCCGAGCGCGGTAAAGCTCACGCGCCGCGCGCCAAAGGCGAAGGCCATGAGCGGAATGGCGGTGACCGGGCCCGCCAAAGCGAGCAACGCCACGTGCGACCATGATGTGTCGAACGAGAGCGGGGCTTCGCTCGCCGTCCACATTAGAAGACCAATAGCGACCGGCGCGAGCGCGATGGTTTCAACGAAAAGCCCGGTGGCGGCGGGCACAGCTGCGCGCTTGCGGATGACGGCATAGACCGACCACGTCGCGCACAGCGCAAGCGCTGCCCACGGCGGCGCACCAAGCGCGATCCCCTGCACAATCACGCCAATGAAAGCCAGCGTAAGTGCAATGATTTGCGCCGTCCGGATTTGCTCTTTGAAGAAAAGCACGCCGACAGCAACGCTGACGAGCGGCGCCAGGAAGTACGCGAGCGAGGATTCAATCACACGCGCTTGCAGCACAAGCCAAACGTAAAGGCCCCAATTGAAGAAGATGAAGAAGGCCGACGCGACGAGCGTTAGAAACATCCTCGGACGAAACGCGGCGGAGAGTTCGCGCAAGCCCTGGCGCCAGCCACTCATGATGAAGATGGCAGCTAGCGCCGCCGGCGCGCACCAGAGGATACGCTGCGCCAGCACTTCGCGCACGTCCGCGAAATTCAGCAGCTTCAGATAGAGCGGCAGGAAGCCCCAAATGAGATACGCGCACGCAGCGGCGATGAAGCCGTTGCGGCGATCGGTGTCGGAGGGCGACATCGGGAGTGCGGCGTCAGTCATGCGGCGGGGATTCCATAGGGATTGGCGTTGCGTTTGTGCATGAGCCGATGCGGCTCTTCGATTGTGGTGAAGCCAAGTTTTTCGTACACGCCGTGCGCATCGCGCGTACCGAGCAGCCAGCGGCGGAGATTGCCGAGTTCGGGATGCGCTTGCAGCGCACGCACAAGGTCGCGGCCAATGCCTTGGCCTTGATGCGCGGGCAGCACGATCACGTCGCAGAGCCAGGCGAACGTGGCGCGATCAGTGACGAGGCGAGCGAAGCCGATCAGCGCGCTGTTCTCATCGCGTGCAATAGCGCAGATAGAATTGGCGGCGGCTTTCGCGACAACCTCGCGCGGAATGCCGGGCGACCAATAGGTCTCCGCGAGCACAGCGTGAATGATGTCGATGTCCGTTTGTGACGGCTGTTCGAGTGCGATGGCGGCCATGAAATCCCCTCATGGCGTAAATAGGAAGCGCGGGCGCATTTCGCACGCGCTCAACGGCGAAACGCACAACACGTTTTGTAACAGAGCATGTCAGCGCGGCTCACAACAGAGCTCAATTCATCATGCCGAGCGGGCCGGAATAGACTTCCGCCGCCTCAAGATAGGCAAAGCCGCGCTTCAGTGCGTAACGGGCCGGTTCGATGATCTTGATGTAGTCGGGCGAGAGAGCATCGCCATAATGGTCGCCCCAAGCCCGGCTCAGCTCGCGTTTGTGCGTTTCCAAAAGCTCAACAAAGGCGGCCACGTTCTCTGGGGCCACATAGCCGCCCAATGAGAAATTGTCGTGGATCGTCGTGCGCAGACCGTCGCCGACCTTCGGCGCCATCTTCACGAGCGGCGCAAAGAGCGGCGCGGGTGTCTCGATCAACCCACCTGTCTTCACACCGATCTTGTCGAACAGAAACGAGGCGTGATTACTGCCGCGGTTCATCCAGCCGGGCAGCAGGGCCGCGGCAAAGCTGACGATGTTGTGCGGCAGGCTCGGAAGGAGTTCGTCCGCCGTGGGCGGTGGACGCTGGTCGCCGGCGATCTGCACCCAGCGTTCGCCGCCCTCGTCGCTCTCTTCGTCTTGATCCACCTCATCGACGTTGAAGGTCTGCTTCGTGCCGCGCGCCGCAAAGATGTCGCGCCAAGACTGGACTTGCTTGCGGTAGGCACGCTCAACCCGCGCGGCGTTAAACGCTGCTTCGCCATCAGGTTTGGCGACAGTTGAAAAATCCGGAAACGCGCGCGCCGCAGCAAGTACGCCCGCGTGCGTGTCGGTGGGAATACGCGCCCGCATCGCCTCCATGCGCGCGATCATTTCTCGCGCGATCGGGTCGACCGCCTCAGCGTTCTGCCCGATCAGCGCCAGATAGCGCTCAAAGTCGGCAAGTGCGGTCGCCTCGTCGTCCGCGACGATAAAGAATGGCCGACCCCAGATGGCGAGGTCGGTATCAAAGCCCGGCAAGCCCGGCACCCGATCGGGCGCTTCGCAGTGCTCCGTGACCGTCTTTGCCTTTGCGCCAAACAATTTCGCGAGCAAATTTGGTTCAGAGACGACCTTCTCATAGGCGTGCCTTACAACCGGCGCCGCGTCGCGCTGCACCCCGGTGAAAGCCCTCTGTACGTTGTATGCGCCCAAGCCCCAGGAATTGACGTGATGCGAAACCGCGGCGACCGCAACGGCGCGCTCGATCAAATCATCTAGCGCGCCGTGCCCTTGCACAAAGGGAATGAGTCTGTCTCGAAATAGCGCGGTATCGATTGGATGGGCGCTGATATCGAGACCCATAGATCTAGGCCGCCGCCAAACGCTTGAACAAGCCGCGATTGAGCATGAGTTCGGCGATTTGGACAGCATTGAGGGCGGCGCCCTTGCGGAGGTTGTCGCTGACGCACCAGAGCGAGAGGCCGTTCTCGACTGTGGTGTCTTCACGCACGCGCGAGACGTAGGTGGCGAATTCGCCCACGGCCTCCACCGGCGTGATGTAGCCCTCGTCCTCGCGGCGATCGACCAGCACGACGCCCGGCGCTTCACGCAGAATGCCTTGCGCTTCTTCAGCGCTGATCGGGTTTTCGAATTCGATATTGATCGCTTCGGAATGGCCGACAAACACCGGCACGCGCACGCAGGTGGCGGTGAGCTTGATCGACGAGTCCATGATCTTCTTGGTCTCGACCATCATCTTCCATTCTTCCTTCGTGTAGCCGTCCTCCATGAACACATCGATGTGCGGGATGACGTTGAAGGCAATCTGCTTGGTGAACTTCTCTTTCACCAGCTCGTCATTGACGAAGAGGCCGCGCGTTTGAGTCCAGAGCTCGTCCATCGCGTCCTTGCCGGCGCCGGACACGGATTGGTACGTCGCGACGACAACGCGCTTGATCTTGGCGTAATCGTGCAGCGGCTTCAGCGCGACGACGAGCTGAGCGGTGCTACAATTCGGGTTGGCGATGATGTTGAGCTTGTCGTAGCCCATCACGGCGTCCGGGTTCACTTCCGGCACGACCAGCGGGACGCGCGGGTCCATGCGCCAGGCGCTTGAATTGTCGATGACGACAGCTCCCGTCGCGCCAATCTTCGGCGACCATTCCTTCGACACCGAACCGCCCGCGCTCATCAGCACGAGATCGACGCCGGAGAAATCGAATTGCTCGAGGTCTTTGCATTTCAGCGTTTTGTCGCCGTAGCTGACCTCTTGGCCCACGGAGCGGCGCGAGGCGATGGCGATCACCTCATCGGCTGGAAACAGCCGCTCTTCGAGAATGGTGAGCATTTCCCGGCCCACATTGCCGGTGGCGCCAACGACGGCTACGCGCAAACCCATCTAAATCCCTCCAGCGGCCGGCTTCTAGCCTCACCGCATCCATCGCTACCTAAGGAAACTCCCCCCTCTTTCCAAGCGGGCAGGAGACAATGCGGCTGTGGCCGATCTAAGATCAGCACAGCCGTTTCGGGGGAAGCATCATGGTCGACGCCGCCACCAATCTCGAAATCTATAAATTGCTGGTCGAGGACGTCCGCGACGCCCGTAAGGCGCGGCGTGAGCTGTCCAACGTGTTCACGACCCTGAACCTGGCCGGTATCGGCGCGCTGGGCTTTCTTTCCAGCCCGGACGGCATGGACAATCCGGTGCTGTTCACGCTCTGCGCGCTGGCGCTGGCCTTCACATGCATCATCTGGCGCACGTCCAATTCGTACTACACCGTGCTGCTCGCGGCGAAGTACAAGAACATCTACGCGCTCGAAGACGACCTCGGCATCCATCCGATCCGCGATGAATGGACGACCATAACCGGCAAGCGCCGGGCGATGAAGTGGTGGTCTCTGGAGCGCGCCATGCCGGTGCTCTTCATTCTCGGCTACGCGATCTTCTTTGCCGTGCATGTCGGCGGCGTCGATTTCAGCACTTTGTTCGACGGCTTGCAGGACGCTTTCGCAAGCGTCCTGCAGAGCGTCGGTTTGCGCTAACCTCAGCACGCGATCGCCTCACGTACGCCGAAGCCACGCTCCATCGCCGGCGCATAGCGCATGCGCTTCACGGGCGCGCGTGCGTTGCGGCCGAGCGAATAAAGGTTCTCCGTCTCGCCCGTGTAAGCAAAGCCGCCCTTCTCCAGAACGCGGCCTGAAGCGGGGTTGTCGACGAAGTGGCCCGCCTGCAGTGCGCCCAGGCTTTGCGCTTCGCTGACGAAACCGCGCAGCGCTTCAGTGGCGTAGCCTTGGCCCCAATACGGGCGACCAAACCAATAGCCGACCTCAAAGCCATCGCCGCTCTTGTGCGCGCCGATGACGCCGACCAAGCCTTCGCCCTCGACGTCCGCGGCGAACACGAAATCTTCGCCCAGCGGCGCACGCGCGTTGAGCGTCATGATCCAGCCTTCAGCGGCGCATTCGAGATACGGCGTAGGCGCGCGCAGAATCATGCGCGCAACGCCAGGATCGCCGGCAAAGCGCGCCACGCGGGCCGCATCGCTCATGCGCAGCGGCCGCAATTTCAGCCGTTCAGTTTCGATTTCGATCACGTCCCGCATACGAGCCTCCCTTGGCTCTGGTCGCGCGGGGCATAAAAAATGGGGCGCCTTGATCCGGGCGCCCCACGCTATCTCGGGAACCGGATCGCCCTGTGTTTCAGGCGATCCGGAGAAGTCTTTCCGTTTCGCCTATTCCGCCGCCGCCATAATCGGCGCGACAGATACGTACGTGCGGCCGTCGCGTTTCGTCGCGAACGCCACTTTGCCTTCACAAAGAGCAAAGAGCGTGTGGTCGCGGCCAAGGCCTACGTTGCCGCCCGGATGGAATTTAGTGCCGCGCTGGCGCACGAGGATCTCGCCGCCATTGACGGATTCACCGCCAAAACGCTTCACGCCAAGACGGCGACCAGCTGAGTCGCGACCGTTGCGGGAGCTGCCGCCTGCTTTTTTGTGCGCCATGACGTCCTCGTACGAACCTTATTGGGCCTGTTGGCTTTGCTTAGCCGATGGCCGTGATCTTGATGTGGCTTTCGGTCTGACGGTGACCGATCTTGCGGCGATAGGTGTTGCGACGGCGCTTCTTGAACACCGTGACCTTGTCGCCCTTCTTGGTTTCGATCAGCTCGCCCGTGACCTTCACGCCGGCAACGTCCTTGCCGAGCTTCACGGTGCTGCCGTCGCCCGTCATCAGAACGCTGTCGAAGGTGATCTTCGCGCCCGCATCGCCTTCGAGCTTTTCGACAACGATCACGTCGTCCTTGGCCACCCGGTATTGCTTGCCGCCCGTTTTGATAACCGCGAACATGACTTCCTGCCTGGTTAGCGCGCCCGAAAGCTCGCCCCGAAAAACGTAAACGCGCCCGCAGCGAAGCTCGCGCGGGCGGGGAGCGGCGATATAGAGCGAGGCGCCGGCGCTCGTCAACCGCGTTTGGGGAGCTTTTCTGGGGTTTTCAGCGGCTCGTTTCGGGGCCTGGCGCGGCGGTATCCGAGGGCGCTTCAGTGGCCCGCGCCAGCCCAAGTTCGGCTGCGACCTCCTAAATGTCAGCGCCGCGGGGCACCTTGCGCCACTGGCCCGGCTCGCTCCCCAGGACGACGGTCACCGCATCCTTGGGGCAAAGCTTCAGGCAATCGACCTCGACCAATCCAACACTGGCCCGCCGCCCCTTCTTCAATCTCAACTCTTTGCGCAGCGCCTTGCGGAGTGAGGTCTTCTCCTTGGCCCCAAACCCGCCGCCGACCTTCTTACTGCACTTCCGGCAGACCAGGACGACCTCTTCCCAATTGGAGCGGACTTTCTTCATGGGTGTCAGGTGCGCACGAGCACCTTAAACCTCAAGCCGGCCTGCCTGGCTGGAACGCCTCGGCACACATCGGAAATAACCGACATAAGGCGGATTGATCCCGCGCGGGCCTTCTACTAAACCCACGCGCTCCGGAGAGGTGGCAGAGTGGTCTATCGCACCGCACTCGAAATGCGGAGTACTCGCAAGGGTACCGTGGGTTCGACTCCCACCCTCTCCGCCAGACCTCTCGGCTGACAATCCCCTACCCAAACGCCCCATAGAAATGCGCGATCCCTACGGTGATGCGCTTTATGGCTTCGTCTATTTCGCGGAGTGGCGCGGCGATTTCGCGGGCGATTTCGGGGTAGCCGGCTTCGCCTGTGGCTTCGCCGGGTTCGGCGAGGCGCGCGAACGCGGCGGGCGTTTCGCTGGTGGTGGGAAAGATTTCCGCGAGCGCATCGGCAACCTTGGCAAAGCGTAGATCGAGGGCGAGATCGATCAGGGTTTCGCGACTGATGTCGTGGCGCGGCGAGAATTGCGGAATGGCGCCGGCGAGCGTGAAGCCGCGTACGATCAAAACCATGCGGATGGCGTGCAAGACGTAGAGGTTCGCGTCGAAACCGGAATCGCCGGTCGAGGATTGCGTGAGCTCACGACAGACGGAATCGAAACGGCGACGATCGCTGGAAAGCAGATTGGCGAGGCGATCGATGGACACATCGAGGCCGTGTTCGTCGAGGCGTTCGGCGATGCGGAGCGCGGTGTCCGACGCGCGATCGTCGTCGCTACGCGCGGCGCGGATGGTCCAGAAACCCGGACTATAAAGATTGGCGTAGGTGCGCAGAATCGAGAGCGAGGTGAGCTTGCGCGACGCGCCGGCCATGTGCAGCAATTGCCGCAGGCGCGGCGAGCCCTTCACGTGCGCGATGAAGCGATCCGGCTCGCGGCTCGCCACGTGGCCCCAGCCGCCGGAGACATTCGCGGGCGCTGCGAGCTGCTGCAGGATCGCGTTGTGCGGGATGGCGCGGAGCGAACGCGCCGCGTCGCCTTTTGACGTGCCGCTCTGGCGCCGCGTTTTGCGTGAGCCTGTGGTCGGCAAGAGATTGAGGCCGAAGGCGCCGAGCACGGATTGATAATGACGCTCCGCGAAGAGCTCTTCCTGCCAACCCTTGATGGCGCGGTAGATGTCCCACGAGAAATTAATGTCGGCGTAGAAGGCGTCGTTGTTGTCAAGCGCGGGCGTTTGGAACGCCCATGACGCGATCGCGCGCAACGTGGCTTCGGCGAGATGTGGCGTTTGGAAATGCAAATAGCCGTCGCCGCCTTGGAAACTGATCTCTGCATGCGTCGGCGCTTGGTCACGCGCGAAGCGGGCGCGGACCCACGGCGTCAGCACGTGATCCAAGCGCTGCTGCATGGAGCCCGGATAAGCGCCCCGCCCCATCGACTCGCCGTGCGTGTTGAAAATCACGACCTCAACATCGCGCACGCTACGGCGCGCAAGCGCACGGGAAAGCAGCACGTGCAGACGCTCAATCGCCATGTCGGCGGAGATTTGCCCCATGAAACGGCCGCTGTCGGAAAAGCCGTACTGCACACACAAGCGACCGCGCTTGCGGATGTAAGCGAGATATTCCGGTTCATCGAGCAGGCGCTCCATGAAGCGGCCGCCGCGTTCGAGCACGTCCGGCGTTTCGAACAGCGGCGAAATATCAAGGCGGTCGTACACGCCGTAGAGGCGCGCCAGATAGATCGCGCCCATGATCGTGGCCGGGCTTTCGATCTCGGCGATGAGGAAGCGGATCGGCGTGTCGGCATCGACGTGCTTCAAGATTTCCGCGCACAACATCAGCTGACGCCGCGCAGTCATGCGCTCTTGGAAGATCGAACCGAAATTGACGGCCTGGCGCTTGGCGTGCGCGGCGCGCTCGGCGGCGGCGGTGACAGCGCGGCGATCGAAGAAATCGGCCGTTTCGCTCAAGCCCAAATCAGCCTGCACGGCGGAGCGGACTTGTGAGGCGTTCACGCGCAGATGGATGCGCGCGACGCCGAGGCCACAGGCATCCATCTCGGCGCGGATGACGCAGAGCGCTTTCTTACGACCCTCATCCTTCTCGCCCGCGATCAGCGCCTCGAGCACTTCGAGATCGGGCGCGAGGCTGGTGTAGCGATCCTTGCCCGGCGCGGTCAGCCGGTTCGCGGCGGCCACGATTTGGTCGGGATCGTCGAGATCGCCGGCGAACAAAGCGGCTTGCGCTTCGGTCTCTTTGCCCGCGCGGCTGAGGCAATCGGCCAGCGCGCCAGCGCTCACCTGCCCCAAAGCCTCGGCGTAATGGGCGAGCTGGCGGGCTTTCTCTTCCAGGCGGAAGCGGATGGTTTGGGCCCAATGGATGTCGGTGCGGCCATCGAGGTCGTAGCCGACCCAGGTGGAGAGCAAGAGCGGCGCGGGGCGGATGGTCCACCAGGGGCCGTCGACGTTCGCCGCCAGCCAGTCGAACAAAGCCGCCGAAAGCGCGCGAAGCGCAGCTTGGGCGCGGATGATCGCGGCGCCGGCGTCGGCGTGTTCGTCGGCCAGAGTAATCACGGCGTCCGGCGCGTGCTGGAGCGGCGCGATGTCGGCTGCCTCGCCACTGGCCAGCGCGCCCAGCGCATCGCGCATGGGCCGGGAGAGCGCAAACGTCGGGTGGGCGGTGAACACCACGCCGGCGCGGCGGGTTTCGAGGGCCGCCTTTATTTCCTCAAACGACTTTCCCTTCAGCGGATCGAGCGCCCGGCTGACGACCGTCGTCCAATCCCCGTCCGGTTTGGAGGCCCCCAAGCGTGCGGCACGATCGCGGAGGGCGGCATCGCTGATGCGTTTGACGAGAGCATCGAGCCCGGCGCTATCGGCGTCCGAGCGGTCGAGCATATCGAGCGCGAGTTGGCGTACGCCGGTGGCCATCGGATCGCGCAAGGCGGACGCATTGTATTCGGCCAGACGCCCCAAGCACCATTGGTGCAGCGCCGCCGCGCCATCCTTATCCTTGGCCTTCGCCATATTCTTTGCTCCCACGCAGCAGAAGCATAGCGCAACGCGAAGCCACAAGCGCCGACCAATCGCGCAAGGCTGCCATTCCGCGTGTGCCCACTCGCGCGTCGTGCGCGCCTGCAAAAAGTGCGCGTTTTAACTGCTTGCTTACCAAAAAGCTGCGCGCGGAGCGGTAACGGAAACTACTCGGCAACACATTCACCGTAAACGTGGCTCGCTTACGTCCGAGAGCAGAAGCGCTCGGAGTGTAAGTGGGTCGATCGAATGTCGACTCTTAACGACCAGGATGGTCCGGAATGTCGATCACGGGTTTGTCGCCCGCGCAGATTAGCGCGCTTTCTGTCACGGCCATTCAAGGGCTGTCGACGACTGTCATATCGCAGCTGGCGGCCACACAGGTCGCGGCGATCAGCGCAACCGGCATTGCGGCCCTCAATAACACGCAGGTTACAGCGCTTAGCACGACGCAAGTCCGCGCGCTGACGACCACGCAAGTCCCGAATTTCTCAAGCGATGTGACGTTCTCCTCGGCGCAGCTCCTGGCGCTCTCGGCCAACCAGCTTGGCGTGATGACGACGACGCAGGTCGCCAATTTCAACACGACCGCCATCAGCGGCTTCACCACGGGCCAAGTGCAAGCGCTTTCGGCCACGAACATCTCGGCGCTGGATTCCACGCAAGCGGCGGCGCTGCGCACCACGCAAATTTCCGCGCTTAGCACCACGCAAGTCGCCGGCCTCTCCGCCACCGACATCGAAGAGCTCACCTCGACGCAAGCCCGCGCCTTCACGGCCACGCAAATCGCCCGCCTGACGACCGAAGCGGTCGCGGCGTTCGACGCAACGACCGCGGCTTCGCTCACGGTGACGCAAGTCAAGGCGCTGACGACGACGCAAATCGATTCGCTGGATACCGCCGATATCGCCGAATTCTCGTCGACGCAGCTCGCCAGCATGTCGACGACGCAAGTGCGCGCGATCAACGAAACGAATTTCGCCGCCCTGACCGAAACCCAAGTCGGCGCGCTGACGGTCACGCAATTGCAATCGGTTACGGACACGCAGCTGGCCGCGCTCACGGACACGCAAGTGGCCGCGATGTCGACCACGCAAGTGAGTTCGATCAAGGCCAGCCAATTGGCGGCGTTGAGCGCCTCTGACATGGTCGAGCTGACCAGCACGCAATTGGCCGCGCTTTCGACCAGCCAAGTGCGCGCGCTCACGGAAACGAGCTTCAGCGCGCTGGCGGATACGCAAATCGCTGCCCTTGGCGCGACGCTCGTCCAATCGATCTCGACCACGACATTGACGGCGCTGGCTGACACGCAGGTCGCGGCTTTCACCACCACGCAGATCGCCGCGCTTTCGACCGCACAGGCGCGCGTGCTGAACGAGACCAATATCGGCGCGATGTCCGAAACGCAGGTCGCGGCCTTCACCGGAGCGCAATTGCAGGCGTTGACGGCAACGGCGCTCTCGGCGCTGGCGGAAACGCAAGTGGCGGCGATGAGCACGACGCAAGTTGCGTCGCTCAAGTCGAACCAACTCACTGCGCTCAACGAAACCGACATCGCGGAATTCGCAGCGACCCAGATTGCCGCGCTCACGACCTCCCAGCTGCGCGGCCTCACCGCCACCAGCATTGGCGCGCTGACGGACACGCAAGTCGCCGCCTTCACGACGACGCAAATTCAGTCGCTGACCACCACGCAAGTGGGTGCGTTCGATGAGACGCAATTCGGCGCGCTCACCACCACGCAAGTCGCCGCCTTCACCGGCTCGCAACTGCGCGGCCTGAACGCGACGACGGTGGGCTCGCTCGCCGACACCCAGATCGCCGCCTTCTCAGCCACGCAGATCGCCGCCCTTTCCGACACAGGCCTGGCGGCGTTCGACGCCACACAGATCGGCGCGATGAGCACGACACAAGTGGCCGCGCTCACCCGCAACCAAGTCGCGGCGATGAGCACGACCACACTGTCGCTGTTCGAAGGCACGCAGGTCGCCGCGTTCACGGAAACGCAAATGCGCGCGTTGACGGCGACGCAGCTCGGCACACTGGACGCCACGGATGTGGCGGAGTTCACCACGACGCAATTGGCGGCTTTGGCCTCCACGCAGGTCGCTGCTCTGACCTCGACCAATATGGCGTCGCTGGCGGAAACGCAGATCGCGGCCTTCACGGCCACGCAGGTCAAGTCGTTCTCGTCCACGAATCTCGCCGCCCTCGCCGACACACAAATCGCGGCGTTCACGACCACGCAGATCGCCGCACTTGGAGCGACCCAAGTCTCTGGCCTGGGCGCAACGAATATCGCCGCCTTGACCGAAACGCAGATCGGCGCCCTCAACGCAACCAATATCGCAGCGCTCTCGACCACGGCGGTGTCGGCCTTTGACTCCGCTCAGTTCGGCGCACTCAACACCACGCAGGTTCGCGCGCTGACCAGCACGCAGGTGGCCGCGCTCGACGAGACCGACGTCAGCGAATTCACCACGACCCAGATCGCCGCTCTCACCGCCACGCAGGTCACGAACCTGACCGGCACGGTCGTGGAAGCCCTCGCGGACACGCAAATCGCGGCGCTGACCACGGCGCAAGTTCAAGCCTTGAAGGCGACCAACATCGCCGCCATGGCTGACACGCAGATCGCCGCCTTCGCCGCCACGCAGATCGCGGCGATGACGGCGAGCCAAATCGCGGGCCTCGACACCACGAACCTCGACGCCTTCACCGAGACGCAAATCGGCGCACTGACGACGACGCAACTCGCCCTGCTCTCCAGCACCAATCTCTCGAGCCTCGCCGATTCGCAGATCGCCGCGCTCTCGACCACGCAGATCAAGTCGTTCGTTGCAACTCAGCTCGCCGGTTTGGACGAGACCGATATGGCTGAGTTCACCGAAACGCAGATCGGCGCGCTGACGGCAAGCCAAGTTCAAGCGCTTTCGAGTACGAATTTCGCGGCGCTGGCCGATAGCCAAGTCGCAGCGCTGACGACGACGCAACTCGCGGCCGTCTCGGCCACCAATATCGGCGCGATGACCGAAACGCAGGTCGCGGCCTTCACGACCACGCAGATCGCCTCGCTCTCGACCAGCCAAGTGCGCGCTTTCAACGCGACCAACCTCTCGGCCCTCGATGCGGATCAAACCGCAGCGCTGACGGCGACGCAGGTTGCTTCGCTGACGACGACCCAGTTGGCCGACCTCGAATCCACCGACATCGGGGAGCTGACGGGCGCGCAATTGGCGGCGCTTTCGGCGACGCAAGTGAAGGGTCTGACCAGCACCCTGCTGACCACGCTCACGGAAACGCAAGTCGCCGCCTTCACCGCGACGCAAGTCCAGGCGATCACCACCACCAATGTCGCTGAACTCGCCGAAACGCAGATCGCGGCGCTGACGACCACGCAAGTCGGCGCGCTTACGGCCTCGCAGCTGAAGGTGCTCGACGAAACGAATTTGGCTGCACTCGACGCGACGCAATTCGCGGCGATCAGCGCCACGCAGATCAAGTCCTTTACGACCACGCAGATCGCCGGCCTCGACGCCTCGAACCTGGCGGAACTGACGACCACGCAAATCGGCGCCCTGGCGACGACGCAGGTCTCGGCCATCGAAGCCACCAGCTTGGCCGACCTCACTGAAACTCAGGTCGCAGCCTTCAGCGGCACGCTCATCGCGCGTCTGACGACCGAGGCGCTCAACGCCCTCGACGCCACGCAATTCAACGCGCTCAACGCCACGCAGATCGCCAATTTGACCACGACGCAAATTGCGTCGCTCGACTCGACCGATCTCGGCGAATTCACGACGACGCAGATCGGCGCGCTGACCAAGCGTCAGATCGAATCGCTTACGGATACGGCGCTGACCGGCCTGGCCGACACACAAGTGGCCGCCTTCACCGCGACGCAAATCCAATCTTTCACGGCGACCACCCTCTCCGCACTCGACGCGGCGCAGGCTGGCGCGCTGACCACGACGCAGATCGCGGCTCTGAAGACGACGCAGGTCACAAGCTTCAACGCCACCGACATGGCCGAATTCTCCACGACGCAAGTCGCGGCATTCACGGCCTCGCAAATTTCGAAACTCACGGATGAAGCGGTCGCGGCTCTTGACGCGGCGCAAGTCGGCGCCCTCAACACCACGCAGGTGCGCGCGCTGACCACCACGCAGATCGCGGCGCTCGAAGCAACCGACGTTGCCGAATTGAGCACAACGCAAATCGCGGCGATGCACACGACGCAGATCGGCGCGCTGACGGCGACGAACATCACCGAGCTGGCCGACACGCAGGTCGCGGCGCTCACGGCGACGCAAGTCTCGGCGCTCTCCAGCACGATCATCAACGCGCTGGCGGATACGCAGATCGCCGCTTTCACCACCACACAGATTGGCGCACTCACCGCGCTGCAAGCGGCAAGCCTGACCGAAACCAGCATCGGCGCGCTGACGGAAACGCAAGCAGCGGCGATGAACGCGACGCAGCTCGCGGCCCTCACCTCGACGGCGGCGGCGGCGTTCGAACAAACGCACATTGCAGCGATGAACACGACGCAAGTGCGCGCGTTCTCGACGACGCAAGTGGCCGCCTTCGACGAAACCGACATCGGCGAGTTCACCGAGACGCAAATTGGCGCGCTGACGACCACGCAAGTTCAGTCGCTGAGCTCCACCAATTTGGCCGCGCTCGCCGAATCGCAAGTGGCTGCGCTGACAGCAGCGCAGCTCGGCGCGATCACGTCGACGAATTTCGGCGCCATGACCGAAACGCAGATGTCGGCGCTGACGACCACGCAGGTCGCCGCGCTCTCCACCAGCCAATTGCAGGCGATGGACGCCACCAACCTCTCAGCGCTCGACGCCACGCAAGTTGCGGCCCTGACCACGACGCAGGTGTCCGCGCTCAGCACGACGCAACTCGGCGATCTGACGGCCGGCGACGTCGCGGAGTTCGGCGTCACGCAAATCGCGGCGCTGACGGCCACGCAAGTGCGCGGTCTGACCGAAACGAACATCGGCGACCTGGCCGACACCCAGATCGCGGCGCTCACCGCGACGCAGGTTCAAGCGCTCTCCGCCACCAACGCGTCGGCCCTGGCTGACACGCAGGTCGCGGCCCTCACCACGACCCAAGTCTCGGCCCTCACGACGACGCAATTGGCGGCGCTCAACGAGACCGACATCACCGAGTTCAACGAGACGCAGATCGGCGCGCTGACGACCACGCAGGTCAAGGCGCTGGTCGATACGCAACTCGGCGCACTGGTCGACACGCAAGTTGCGGCGATGACTGCGGCACAGCTGCAGTCGATCTCCACCACCCGCCTCGCCGCCTTCGACGAGACGCAAATGGCGGCGATGACCACGACGCAAGTGGCCGCACTCACCACCTCGCAGGTGAAGGCGCTCTCGACCACGAACCTCAGCGCCTTTGACGCCACGCAGGTCGCGGCGATGACGAATTCGCAAGTTGCAGCACTTACGACGACGCAGCTCAACGCGCTCGACACGTCGGACATGGCGGAATTCACCACAACGCAAATCGCCGGCATGGCGACGACGCAGGTGCGCGACCTTTCCGCCACGAATTTCGCAGCGCTGACCGACACGCAAGTCGCGGCGCTCACGGCGACGCAGGTGAAGGCGATGACGGCGACCAACGTGGCCGGCCTCTCCGACACGCAAGTGGCTGCGCTGACGACGACGCAAGTCGCTTCGCTCACCACCTCGCAGATCGCGGGCCTGCAAGCCGGCGACATCGCCGAGTTCAGCACCACGCAAGTCGCGGCGATGACCACGACGCAGGTGAAGGCGCTCTCGACCACGAACCTGCAAGCGCTCTCGGACGCCCAGATCGCGGCCATGAGCATCGCGCAACTGCAATCGATCGCCACAACGGCGGTCGGTTCGCTGACCGAAACCCAAATCGCGGCGCTCACGCTCAGCCAAGTCGGCGGCTTGAGTGCGGCGCAGGTCTCAGCCTTCTCGACCACGAATCTGAACGCTCTCGACGCGACGCAAGTCGGCGCGCTGACGACCACGCAGGTCAAGGCGCTGACGGCGACGCAGATCGATGCGCTCGGCGCCACCGATCTCGCCGAGTTCAGCACCACGCAGCTGCAGGCGATGAGCTCGACGCAGATCGCGGCCTTCACGGCGACCAACATCGCCTCGCTGGCCGACACCCAGATCGCCTCGCTGGCTTCGACGCAACTCTCCCGCATCTCGACGGAAGCGTTCGCAGCACTCGACGCCGCGCAGGTGGCCACGCTCACGACCACGCAAGTCCGCACGCTGGCGACCACGCAGATTGCAGCGCTCGTCGCCTCCGATATAGCGGAGTTCGCCGATACACAGATCGCGGCGATGACGGTGACGCAGGTTCAGGCGCTCTCGACCACGGTGATCGCGGATATCGAATCGGCGCAGCTGGCCGCGCTCGACATCACGCAAGTCGCCGCGCTCTCGACCACGCAGCTTGATCACCTCTCGACGACAAACATTTCAGCGATGACGACGACGCAGGTCTATGCCTTCACCTCGACGCAGGTGGCGAGCCTGGATGCGGCGCAGATCGAAGCTTACCTGGCCGTCGCCTAAGGCGGACGCAAAAGGTTAACGGTCGCCCGGCCGCGCAAGCGCGCCGGGCGACCTCCTATTAAGGTTTTGAAAACGCAAATCGCCGGAGCTTCGCGCCCGCGCGGGCGTGCGCCGCCGGGATTGCCCAGGCGTGCGACGGCTCCGCCGAGAGCCGGATTCCATGTCCCAGATCAATTTCGCCGCAGCACTACAGAAGATCACCACTGGCGAGTTGCCGATCGGTGAGCTGATCGCCGCGGCGCAAGCGCTCACCCAAGCGGGCCAACCCGATCAGGCGCGGCAGCTCTACCAAGTTTGGATCGCGATGAATGCGGAGCATCCCCTGCTCTTCATTGCGCACTTCAATTGCTCGACTCTGATGCAAGCGCTGGGCGATGCCGCCGGCGGCGAGATCGCGTTGCGTAGCGCACTGGCGGCGAGCCCCGACTTTGCGCCGGCGCGGATCAATCTCGGCAGCGCGCTGGAGCGCCGCGGCGCGGTGAAAGAAGCGCTCACGGAGTGGCAAGCGGGCGTGGAACGCCTGGCCGCCGTGACGGGCGATGCGGTTGACTATAAGATCACATTGCTGAAGCAGATCAGCCGCGTGATGGGCGACAATCAGATGCACGAAGCGTCCGAGACGGCGCTGCTTCAAGCACTCGATCTCAATCCAGAGCAACGCGACGTGCTGGAGCAGTATGGCGCCGTGCGCTTGGCGCAGTGCAAATGGCCGATTGCGCAGATCAGCCCGAAGATTTCGCGGCGCTCCTTTATCTCGCGCTTCCACCCGCTTTCGGCATGCGCCTATGCGGATGATCCGTTGATGCATCTCGGCGTGGCGAAGCGCTATGTCGAAGCGCTGACGCCAATCGAGAGCATCAACACGCAATTCGACCGTCGCGACGCGGCGATCGAGACCAACCGCCGTTTGCGCATTGGCTATGTGTCGTCGGATCTGCGCAGCCACGCCGTCGGCTATCTGATGGCCAATCTCTTTGAATCGCACGATCCGAGCGCGATCGAGGTGTTCGTCTATTATTGCGGCATCCCCGCGGACGACGTCATCAATCAGCGCGTGAAGGCCGTCGCCGAGCATTGGACAGACATTCGTTCGATGTCGGACGATGAAGCGGCCGCAGCGATCGCGGCCGATGGCATCGATATTCTGGTCGATGTGAACGGGCACACGCGTGAGGCGCGTTTGGGCGTGTTCGCGCGCAGGCCAGCGCCAATCATCGTCAATTGGCTGGGTTATCCCGGCACGATGGGCAGCCCGTATCACCATTACATCGTCGCGGATGAGAACGTCATTCCGCCGGCGATGGAGCATTATTATTCCGAGCGCGTCCTGCGTCTGCCCTGCTACCAACCGAACGATCGCCGACGCATCGTTGATCCGACGACGCCGACGCGGACGGAAATGGGCCTGCCGGAAGATGCGTTCGTGTTCTGCAGCTTCAACGCTGCGCACAAGGTCACGCGCTTCTCGTTCGAGCGCTGGCTGGAGATTTTGCGCCAGACGCCGAACAGCGTGCTCTGGTTGCTCGATTACAACGCCGAGACCAACGCGCGCCTCCGCGCCTACGCGAGCGCCAACGGAGTCGATGGCGAACGTCTGATCTTTGCGCCGAAGATCGCCAATCCACGCCATTTGGCGCGCTATCCGTTGGCCGATCTCTTCCTCGACACGGTGCCGTATGGCGCGCACACCACCGCCTCCGACGCGCTCTGGATGGGCGTGCCGGTGCTGACTTTGCTGGGCCGGAGCTTTGCTTCGCGTGTGTGCGGCTCTTTGGTGCGTAGCGCTGGTTTGCCAGAGCTGGTGTGCGATACGCCCGAGGAATTCGTGGCGCGTGGCGTAGCACTCGCGGGCGCCGATCGCTTAAGTTTGCGCGCGTATCGCGAGCGCCTGATTGCAGGCCGTGATACGTGCACGCTGTTCGATACGGCCCTGCTCGCGCGCAAGCTGGAAGCGCTCTACGTCACGATGCGCGACGAATATCTTGCCGGCCAGCTCCCACAGCCCAACCTCGCCAATCTCGATTCCTATCTCGAGATCGGCGTGGCGTACGATCATGACGCCACCGAGATCGGCCTGCTTGCTGAATACGAGGCGCTCTATCGCGCTGAATTGACCAAGCGCCATCATCAGCGGCCGATGCAAGCTGACGGGCGCTTGTGGGATGGCGGCGCTATCGCTCCGCGTGCATCTCGGATTGAACGCGCAGCTTAGTTCCGCGTTTCGATCACCGGGCCGCCGCCGAAGGCGCGATAGGTGGCGATCGCCGCGCGCGCTTGCTGCGCTTCGGCATCGATGCGCGTGAGTTCTGCCTCGATCAATTGCTGCTCGGACCGCAGACGATCGCTCAAGCTTTGGATGCCCGCCTCATACGCGGCGCGTGAGCCGCGCGCGGTGACGTTGGCCGCCGCTTCCGCTTCGTTCGCCGCGTCGAGACGCAAGCGCCCCTGATCGAGCGCCACCAGCGCATTCGAGGCTTCGGCGACGGCCTGCGTCACGGTTTGGCGATATTGGATCAAAGATTGATCGAATTGCGCATCGCGCTGGCGGATGGTGGCGAAGCGCGAGCCCCAATCGAACAGCGGAATGGAGATGAACGGCGTCGCCGAACCGATGGTCGCGCCGACGCCAGTCGGATCGCCAATCAGCGCGTCGGACACATTGATCGAGCCGGTAAGATTAATCTGCGGCAGCAGCGCATTGCGCGCATCGGAGACGTTCGCGGCGGCGAGCAAGGTTTGCGCTTCCGCGCGCGCGACATCGGGGCGGAGGCGCAGCAGGTCCGCAGGCGCTGCCGGCGCTGCAGTGAGTTCGAGATGCGGCACCGGCGCATTGGCCTGCGCAAGTGCGCTGCGGATGGCGTCGGATTCCGTGCCGGGCGCTACGCCGCGCAGAACGGCGAGCACGTTTTCCGCGCGGCGTGTTTCGATGATGATGCCTGGAATGCGCGTGCGCGTGGTTGCGGCGGCGCGGCGGGCGTCGGCGGCGTCCGCTTCAGAGGCAAATCCGGCGCGTGCGCTGGTTTGCAAAATGCCCGCGAGTTCGTCGGAGATTTGCGCCGAGCGCTGCAGCGCCACACGGCTCGCCTGCGCCGCGCGCAAATCGACATAGGCCTGCGCCACATCGGCCACGAGCGCGACTTGCGCGGCACGCAGATCAGCGCGCGCGCCTTGCGTATTCGCGCGTGCGCCGATGGCGGCAGCTTCGAGGCGACCAAACAGCGGAATTTCCCACGTTGCTTGCGCGCCGTACGTGCCGGTCATCTGCTCGCGCTCAAAGCCGCCTGCAGCTGTCGGCAGCGCGCCATCTTCGATCGCGCGCGTGTATTGGCCCTGCCCTGTTGCGGTCAGCTCCGGCAGATAGCGCGTCAGCGTTTGATACGAGAGCGCGCGTGCTTCGCGGATGCGCGAGACGGCGAGTTGGATCGACGGGCCGTTTTGGAGCGCATCCGCAACGAGCGTGTCGAGGGTCGGGTCATTGAATTGGCGCCACCAATCGGTGACCGGCAGCTCCGCGCCAGCTGGGGCGTCCTGCCACACCGTCGGGAGAGGCGGCGCTTCAGCCCTCTCGCGCGGCATGGTCGAGCAGGCGGCCAGAACCGCCGCCGCCGACACCGCCGCTGCCCGGCTGAGGGATCGCAAACGCATCATGCCTCGTTACTCCGCAAAGCCTTAGCCCGGCCCTAACCACGTTGGCCGCATCCTCGGGGCGCGAGGGGACTTGGGTCAGCTGCTTGACCACGTCCAGGTTTAACATTTATAGAACGAACATTCGTTTTATATGCAACGCAGCGAACGGGGGCAAGTCCCTGACGCTTTGGAGAATACGTCTTGGCGCGGGTCGCCGATCCCCTGCTGGCTGACAGACGCCGCCGTCAGATCATGGACGCGGCGATCGTCTGCTTTCGCCGCCGCGGTTTTCACCAGGCGTCGATGCAGGAGATTTGCGCCGAGGCCGGGATCAGCGCGGGCGCGCTGTACCGCTATTTCAGCTCCAAGGCCGACATCATTGGCGCCATCGCAGAAGACTCGCGCGCCGAAGGCGACGAAGCGTTTCTCCGCGCGGCGGAAAAATTCGGCTTCCTCGAAGCCATGCTCACCTCCTCCCGCGACTTTCTGCAGAAGTTCGTCGAGGATGGCCCGCTCGTCGCCGACATCATGGGCGAGTCCTTGCGTGACGAGAGCATCGCCACCGTGCTCCGCGCGAGCGACCGGCGCAGCATCCTCATTTTCGCGAAAGCCATCATCGCCGCGCAAGCGCGCGGTGAGATCGACAAGTCACTCGATCCCGAAAAAGCGGCGGACACCTTGTTCGCGATGGTCGAAGGCATAGGTCTTCGCCGCGCCTTCAACGGCGCCACGGATACCGAAGCCGCGCTCGCGCAATTCCGCGCTGTTGCAGAACGCTATTTAGCCCCTCCTCCCCGAGACCGGTCATGAACAAGCCCGAGCGTCCCGAAATCTTCAACAAGGCCGGCGATTTGCTGAAACGCGCCGCCGATGCAGGCGGCAGCGCGCTGAAGAGCGTGGGCGACGCCAGCGAGGCCGCGTGGAATCGCGCCACAGATGCGCCGGATGAAGCCGGCAAGCGCCGCAAGACTTTAATCATTCTCGGCAGCGGCATCGCTGCGATCATTGTCGTGCTCTTCGTGGTCAGTCGCTTGGGCGGCGACGGCGCCGTGCATACGCCGGTCTCGACGGCGCAAGCCGTGTCCGTGATCACGGTTGCGCCGCGCGGCGTAACGCCGACGATTTCGCTCAATGGCGAAGCGCGCCCGGTGCGCGATATCCAAGTTTCGGCGCCGACAAGCGGCGTACGTGTTCTCGAAATTCTCGTCGATGAAGGCGACACGGTGCGCGCGGGCCAAGCGATGGCGCGGCTCGACACCAATGTCGCGGAAGCGCAAATCCAGTCCGCGCAAGCCAGCGTGGCGGAAGCGGAATCCTCCGCGATCCGCGCGCGCGGCGAGTATGAGCGCGCGGAATCGATCCGTGACTCGGGCGCCCTTTCCGCCGAGGCGATCGAACAGCGCCGGGCGGCGGCAGTTGCGGCGGATGCACGTTTGGCGGCGGCGCGCGCGCAAGCGCGGGAAGTGAATGCGCGCTTGGGCGGCGGTTATGTGCGCGCGCCAGCAGCGGGCTTGGTGATCGACCGCGCGGCGGAAGTTGGCCGCAACGTCGATGGCCAGGTGCTCTTCCGCATCGCGGCGGACAATCGTTTGGAAGTGGCGGCGCAGATCGCGGAAGCCGATGCGCTGGCGCTTGAAGTCGGCCAGACGGCGCAATTCACGCTGGTCGATGGCTCGACGGTTGAAGGCAGGCTGCGGCGCGGCCCCGCTTCGATCGATAGCCGGACACGGACGGGCGAAGCGCTCTTCTCGCTACCGGCCGGCACGCGCGTGCGCGCGGGCATGTATCTGCGCGGCGTGGCGCATCTCACAGAGCGGAGCGTGCCGGCGATTCCGCAAAGTTCGGTGCTGTACGATGACGGCCAAGCGTACGTTTATGTTGTCGGCGACAACAATATCGTGCGCCGCACAGAGGTGCAGCTGGGCGCACGCGACGGCGATTATATCGAGATCATCTCCGGGCTCGACCTCGGCCAACGCGTTGTCGGCGCAGGCGCCGCCTTCTTGCAAGACGGCGAAGAAGTCCGCGCGATCGCCACCGAAGCTGCGGCGGCGCCGGCGGCCACCGCGCCGGTCCCTCCGGAACAAAATCTTCGCGGCCGGGAAGGCTAAGCTATGGCTTGGAATATCTCCGCGGGTGCGATCCGCAACCCGATCCCGCCCATCGTCCTGATCCTCGCGCTCTTGTTCGCGGGCTGGACGGCGTATGGCCGCTTGCCGATCAACCAATTGCCGAACGTCGATTTCGGCGGCTTCACGGTAACGGTCGCGCAAGGCGGCGCGGCGCCTGCGGAAATGGAAACGCAGATCACGCAGCGCATCGAATCCGCGCTGACGTCCGTGGAAGGCGTCAAGCGTGTCACCTCCACGATCTCACCCGGGGTTTCGCAAACGCAAGTGGAGATGGACAGCGGCAGCGATCTCGGCCGCGCTGTCGACGACGCGCGCGACGCGATCAACCGTATTCGCGCCGAACTACCGGCCGACATCACCGAACCCGTCATCACCCGCATTGAAGCGGCGGCCCAGCCGATCGGCTATTACGCGGTCGAAGGCCAAGGCATGACGCCCCAGGACATTTCCTGGTTCATCGACAACGATCTGCAGCGCGAATTGCTGGCGGTGCCCGGCGTGTCCCAAGTGCAGCGCATGGGCGGGGTCGATCGCGAAATTCGCATCGAGCTCGATCCCGCGCGCATGCTCGCGTACGGCATTTCCGCCGACCAAATCAACAGCCAGCTGCGCGCGCTGAACGCCGACCTTCCCGGCGGCCAAGCCGAGGTCGCTGGCCAAGCACAATCCATCCGCATCCTCGGCGGCGCGCAAAGCGTGGCGGAACTCGCCGACATCCGCGTCACCGCCAGCGACGGCCGCATCGTGCGCATCGGCGACCTCGGCACGGTGACGGACAGCGCCAGCGATCTGCAATCGATCTCACGCTACAACGGCCAGCCGGTGGTGGGCTTTCTCGTGCTTCGCTCGCGCGGCGCCTCGGAAGTCCAAGTGTTCGACCGCATGGACGAACGCATTCGCGCCATCGAAGAAGCGCGCCCAGAGCTGCGCATCCGCGAAATCGGCTCGACCGTCGAATTCATTCGCGGCATGCACGAAAGCTCAATCCATGCGCTGATCGAAGGCGCCCTGCTCGCCTGCGTGGTCGTGTTCTTGATCCTGCGCGATTGGCGCTCGACGCTCATCGCGGCCGCAGCGATTCCGCTTTCCATCATGCCGACCTTCGCCGGCATGGAAGTGCTGGGCTTTACGCTGAACATGGTGACGTTGATCGCGCTGGCGCTGGTCACCGGGGTGCTTGTCGACGATGCGATCGTGGAGATCGAGAATATCGTCAGGCACATGCGGATGGGCAAATCCGCGTATCAGGCCTCACTCGAAGCGGCGGATGAAATTGGCCTCGCGGTTGTTGCGACCACGTTCTCGATTATCGCCGTGTTCGTGCCGGTGAGCTTCATGTCCGGCGGCATGGGGGTGTTCTTTAGGGAATTCGGACTCACCGTTGCGATGGCGGCGTTCTTCTCGCTTGTCGTCGCGCGCTTGATCACGCCGATGATGGCGGCATTCTTCCTCAGCAATTCCGGCCACGAAGAGCGCCCGCCCGGCACGATCCTGAACATCTACAAAGACGCCCTGCACTGGGCGATCATCAATCCGTGGAAGACGATCGGCATTGGCCTGGCCATGTTCGTCGTGCCCGTCGGCTTGCTGATTGCGGGCGCCATTCCAGCCGTCGTGATCCCGCGCTTCGACAACGGCATGATCCAGGTGCGCGTGGAAATTCCGCCAGGCACGCCAGTGCTGAGCGCCGATCGCGTGCTGCAACAAATGAGCACGCGCATTCGCGAAGCCGCGCCCGAAGTCGAAGGCGTGTTTACTTCGATGAGCGGCGCAGACGGTTCAGCGCCAGACGCGACGATCTACATTCAGCTAACGGATCGCAAAGACCGTGATCGCTCCGGCTACGCGATCCAGCAAGTGCTGCGCCCGGTGCTTGCGGATTTCCCGGACTATCGCGCTGCGTTCGTGCAGGACCAGGGCGGACAATCCGGCTCTGACATCACGGTCCAATTTGTCGGCCAAGACCCAGCCGCCGTGAACCTAGCGGCCGAGCGCTTAGCCGCGGCGATGAACCGATTGGACTCGCTGACGGACGTGCGCTCCGCCTCCGCGCTGCGCCGGCCTGAAATTCAAATCCGTCCACGCCAAGAAGACATGGCGCGCTTGGGCGTCACCGCCGCAAGCCTCGCCTCCGCGATCCGCATCGCCACGAGCGGCGACGCTGAGCAGAATCTGCCGAAGTTCGATTTGGCCGATCGCCAAATCCCGATCCGCACGACGATCCGCCCGGATCGCAGGCAAGACCTCGACGCGATCCGCTCGCTGCCGGTGCAGTCGAATCTCGGCGTCCCGGTGCGTCTCGACGCCGTCGCGGAAGTACAATTCTCACTCGGCGAAGCCACGATCGAGCGCCGCGACCGCGAGCGCGCGGTGACCGTTGGCGCCAACGTGGTGCCGGGCGTCGAATTGAGTGAGGCGCAGCAGGAAGTGTTCAATCTTCCCGAAGCGAATGAGCCGCCGCCGGGCGCGCGTCTCGCGGTCGGCGGTCAGACCGAAGATTTCGCGGAAATGACCGACGCATTCGGCACGGCAATGCTGTGGGGCGTGATCTTGATCTACGGCGTGCTGGTGTTGCTGTTCAAAGACTTCTTCCAGCCGATCACGATCATGATGGCGTTGCCGCTTTCGATCGGCGGCGCGTTCTTGGGCCTCATCATCGCCAATCAACCGCTCTCGCTATTCGCGTTCATCGGCTTGTTGATGCTGATGGGCCTTGTAACCAAGAACTCGATCCTGCTGGTCGATTTCGCCGTCGAGCGCATGCACATGGGCGCGAGCCGCAATGCAGCACTCATGGAAGCCGGCATGAAGCGCGCACGGCCGATCATCATGACCACGTTCGCGATGTCGGCCGGCATGATCCCCGCCGCCGCGGGCTGGGGCGTCGACGGCACGCTGCGTCAGGGCATGGGCGCGGCTGTGATCGGGGGCTTGATGCTCTCCACCCTGCTCTCGCTTGTGTTCGTGCCGGCGATGTTCGTGCTGATCGATCGCCTGGAGCGCTGGGTGCAAGGCTTCCTGCCAAAGCCCAGCACCGGCGAAGCCCACGCGCACACGCCGGCCGAATAAAGTTAGCGCAACGCCTGTTCGAGATCGGCGATCAGATCGTCCTCATGTTCGAGGCCGATGGAGAGACGAAGCAGCGTGTCGGTGATCCCTGCACGCACACGCGCTTCGGGCGCCATCGCGGCGTGCGTCATCGTCGCGGGATGCGAGATCAACGATTCAACGCCGCCCAGCGATTGCGCAAGCGTGAAGCGCTGGAGCCTATCGAGAAAGCCCGGCGCCACGGATACATCACCGGCAAGATCAATGCTCAGCATGGAGCCGAAGCCCTTCTGCTGCCGCGCCGCGATGGCGTGGCCTGAGTGGTTCGCCAAGCCGGGATAATGCACGGCGCGCAATCCAGCGTTCTTCGCCAGCGCGGTCGCGATCTTCGCCGCACTCTTCTGCTGACGTTCCAGCCGCACGCTCAGCGTCCGCAAGCCGCGTAAGGTGAGCCAGCAATCAAACGGCGCGCCGGTCACGCCGCAGCAATTGGCCCACCACTTAAGTTGCTCGACATCGTCGGCGCTCTTGGCAATCACCGCGCCGCCGACGACATCGGAATGGCCGTTCAGGAATTTGGTGGTCGAATGCACCACGAAATCGGCGCCGATCGCGAGCGGCTTCAACAAGAGCGGGGAAAGAAACGTATTGTCCGCCGCGACGCGCGCGCCAACGGCTTTGGCCGCCTTGGCGATGGCTTCGACATCGACGACACGCATCAGCGGATTGCTGGGTGTTTCGATCCAGACCAGAGCCGGCTTGCGCGCGAGCGCCCCACTCAGCGCTGCCGCATCGCCTTGATCGACATAGACGACTTCGATCTGCTTCTTCTTCGCGCGCGCCTCGAACAGCCGCCAGGTGCCGCCGTAACAATCATGCGGCGCAACGATCAGTGCGCCGGCGTCGAGCAGGTTCAGCACCAGATCGATCGCGGCCATGCCAGAACTGGTGATCACGGCGCCAGCGCCCTGCTCCAGCGCGGCCAATGTGCGCGCGAGCACGTCGCGCGTGGGATTGGCGGTGCGGCCGTAATCGTAAGCGCGCTTTTTCTGGAAGCCTTCCAGACTATAGCTCGACGACAAATATAGCGGCGGCATCACCGCGCCTTGGCCGGGGTCTTCGTCGACGCCGATCGAGGCGAGAATGGTTTCGTCGGACTCGAACTTAGTCATGGTTCAAGAACTCGCGCAGGATCGCGCCGACGCGCTCCGACTCTTTCAGAAATGAATCGTGGCCGTAGAGCGAGGGCAAGGTGCGCAGCGCGGCGAGATTTTGCACGCGGCGGCCGAGCTCTTCGATCGCCTCGAGCGGCGCGATCTGATCGGTGGGACACGCCACCAACGTCACAGGCGCTGCAATGCCCTCGGGCGCCAGGGCGCAGCGATCAATGGATTCGCTGAGCGACAGCCAACGCTGCGGCGCCATCGCATCGATATACGCCTCGCCCCGCGCGATCAGATAACGATCGAGGCTCGAGCGCCCCGCCTCATCGAGCGCGCCATCCTCAAAACGCTGCTCGAATTCATCGGCGCTACGATAGGTGATCATGGCGAGTTGGCGCGCCAGCGCCAGGCCCTGGTTGATGTCGCCCTGCGCGATCGCGAATTCGACCACGCGCCGCTGCACGCCGCGCCAGCCGCGCGCGAGCGCCGCTGGCTTGTGCGCCGCGCAGAGCACGCACAGGCGCTTCACACGCGCGGGCGCATATGCCGCGAAATTCAACCCGACCGAACCACCATAGGACGAGCCCACCCAAGCTTCGATCACGCCAATGCCCAGCGCATCGAGCGCCACCGCAATCAAGCGCGCCTGGTCGCGCGGCGAGAGGCGTACGCGATGGTCCTCGACCGGCGCGAAATCGAAGCCGAACACGCAATACGCCTCGAGATCGATCGCTTTGCCCGGCGCCACGTGATCGCGCCACCAGCCGCTCTCGCCCGCGATAAAACGCCCGCTCGAAATGCCGCCGCTCACGATCACGACTGGACCGTCGGCGCGCCCGTAACGGCGCAGACGCACATGCGCGTCCGGCAGCGTGTCGCCGGTTTCCAAACTAAAATCGCTCGGCACGGCGACGAAGACATCTTCGCCCTCGTAGCTCGGCGCCTGCGCCTGGGGATCGATCTGCGCCGCCATCTTAAGCGCCGACATGCTCGCCCGCCTTCGCCAGCATGAGGTGCTCGACGCTCGCCGCGCCCTCCACCACGCCATCGAGATCGCGCACAAACGCGCGCGCGCGTGCGGCCGAGATCGCCTTCACGCGACAGCGCAGCACAAACAGATCAGCGCTGCGATTGAGCGAAAGCGCGTGCACGTCGGCGCCGACAGCGCTTAGGCGCTCGGTAATGCCGCCGACATCGGACCAATTCTTCAGGGAGAACAGCATCTCATGCTGCAGTTCGAGGCCGGGAAGACAGAAATCTTCCGCGTTACAATCGGGCTCCGAGGGAAGTTCAAATGCCATAGGTCCGCGCCTTCAAATTTGCGCGTCGATCGAGGCATAGCTTGCGGGCCGGAGGGGCGCCCCCGAGGGCGCTGACCTTCGCTTTAGCTGCATTTTTAACGCGCCCGCAAGCTGAGCTTCAAATCGGCGCAAGCGGGTCTATAGCGGAACGAAACGGGCCTGTCACCCCCTCGCGGGCGCGGCAAGCTCAGCACTTGCAGAAGCAGGCTTGGCGATATCGGCCAGGATAGCCCCGATGGCGGCGGCGATGCCGACGGCGCCGAGCTCCTTCTCCTGAAGCCGCGGCGCCTTTCCGCGCGCGACGAGTCGCTCGGCGCCGCGGCGCGCCGTGCGCATGGAGGATTCCATGCAGACCACCATCTTGCCTTGCGAGAGCGCGCGGATGGCGGTGTCGACCGTGGCGCTGTCTTGATTGCACTCGAACACGAGAAAAATGTCGCACATGGCGCTGGTTGGGTGAGGGTGGAGCGCTAACGGTTCAGGACCAACGAGGCGGAACGACTGGGCGCAGCTAAAACATCCAAACGCCAGCGCCGGCCCCTCACCCTGCCCTCTCCCGCAGTGCGGGAGAGGGTTCAGAGCTCAAGCGTCCACGTCCGCTTCCAGCGCGAACTCTTGGATGAACTCGCGGCGCGGCTCGACCACGTCGCCCATCAGTTTGGAGAACATCTCGTCGGCGTCATCGGCATGCGCGACTTTCACTTGCAGCAACGTGCGCACATCGGCGTCGAGCGTGGTTTCCCAGAGCTGCTCGGCGTTCATTTCGCCCAAGCCTTTGTAGCGCTGGATCGAGACGCCCTTCTGCCCCGCGCTTTCGATGGCATGCAGTAGCGAGAGCGGCCCGTCGATGTCGATCAAGTCGCCGCCGCGCTTCAAGGCGCCGCGCGTCGTGTAGGTTTCACGCAGCACCGCCGCGCGATCGGCCAGGCGGCGCACGTCGGTTGAATTGAGGAAGAGCTTATCGAACGTCGCGCGTTCGGCGACACCGCGCACAATGCGTTCGAGCACCAGCGCGCCATCGGGATCGAAGCGGCCAGTCCAATTGTTTTCGCCTTCTTCGGCGATGCGGTTGAGGCGCTCGGCCGCGGCTTGCGCTTCCGCGTCGCCCGCGCCCTGCGCAAACGCGCCGGCGAGCGTGGCTTGTTCGAGCACGCTATCGGGCACGCGCGCATGCAAGCGCTTGATCAGCGTTTCGACCGCCATCGCCTCGCGGGCGAGGCGCTTCAGATCATCGCCCGCATATTGCGCGCCGGCTGCCTCTAACACGGCGCCGGCGGAGCCCTCTTCGATCAGGAAGCTCTCGAACTCGGCTTGATCCTTCAGGTAACGCCCGCTTTTGCCCTTGGTGGCTTTGTAGAGCGGCGGCTGAGCGATGTAGAGATACCCGCCATCGATCAGCTCGGGCATCTGCCGATAGAAGAAGGTGAGCAGCAGCGTGCGGATGTGGGCGCCGTCGACGTCGGCGTCCGTCATGATGATGATCTTGTGGTAGCGCAGCTTCTTGATGTCGAAATCATCGCGGCCGATGCCGGCGCCGAGCGCTGTGATCAGCGTGCCGACCTGATCGGATGAGAGCATCTTGTCGAAACGCGCGCGCTCGACATTGAGGATTTTGCCGCGCAACGGCAGCACGGCTTGGGTTTCGCGCGAGCGCCCTTGCTTGGCCGAGCCGCCTGCCGAGTCACCCTCGACGATGAAGAGTTCGGATTTGGCCGGGTCTTTTTCCTGGCAATCGGCGAGCTTGCCGGGCAGCGAGGAAATATCCAGCGTCGATTTGCGGCGCATCTCGCGCGCTTTTCGTGCGGCTTCGCGCGCGGCGGCGGCCTGCACGATCTTGTTCATCACCGTTTTGGCCGCGCCTGGGTTTTCTTCGAACCATTGCGTCAGCGTGTCGGCGACGAGGCTTTCGACCACGGGGCGCACTTCGGACGAGACCAGTTTTTCCTTGGTCTGCGACGAGAATTTCGGATCGGGCACTTTCACGCTGAGCACGCAGGTAAGGCCTTCGCGGGCGTCGTCACCCGTGATCTCGACCTTTTCCTTTTTGGCGATACCCGAGCTCTGCATGTAATTGTTCACGACGCGCGTCAGCGCCCCGCGAAAGCCGGCCAAGTGCGTGCCGCCATCCTTCTGCGGGATGTTGTTGGTGAAGCAGAGCGTGTTTTCGTGATAGCCGTCATTCCATTGCATCGAGGCTTCGACGGTCATGCCGTCGCGCTCGCCAATGACGTAGATGGCTTCGGGAATGATCGCGGCGCGTGAGCGATCGAGGTGGCTCACGTAAGCTTTGACGCCGCCCTCGTAGAAGAGCGTCTCCTCGAACGGCTCTGGCCCGCGCAGATCCTTGAAGATGATACGCACGCCGGAGTTCAAGAACGCGAGTTCGCGCAAGCGGTGTTCGATGGTCTTGCGATCGTACTCGACCATCGTGAACGTCGCGGGGCTAGCCAGGAAGCGCACCGCGGTGCCGTTCTTAATCTTGCCGTCGTCCATCGGCGCATCGCCGACGACCGCCAGCGGCGCTTCGGCGTCGCCCATGCGGAAGCGCATGTAATGCTCTTTGCCGCCGCGCCAGATGCGCAGGTCGAGCCATTCGCTGAGCGCGTTGACGACGCTGACGCCGACGCCGTGCAGGCCGCCGGAGACTTTGTAACTGTTCTGGTCAAACTTCCCGCCTGCGTGCAGCTGGGTCATGATGACCTCGGCCGCCGAGACACCCTCTTCGGCGTGAATATCCGTCGGAATGCCGCGGCCGTTGTCGGTGATCTCCGCACTCCCATCGGGATGCAAAATCACCTCAACCCGGGTCGCATGCCCCGCCAGAGCCTCGTCGATCGCATTATCGACGACCTCATAGATCATGTGGTGCAACCCGGACCCATCGTCCGTGTCGCCAATATACATCCCAGGCCGCTTCCTTACTGCATCTAAGCCCTTGAGAACTTTGATGGAATCCGCGCCATATTCAGGCGCGCTCGCGGGTGCATTTTGCGGAGCGGTCATAGGGTTCGAATCGAGCTGGAAAACATGCTCGAATATAGGGATTTCGGCGCCGAAAGTCTCGGCTTTCGGTGCGGAATTTCGGGCCGCGGACTGCGCCAAAAACGCCTAGAAAATCAGCGGGAAAGCGAGCCAAAACGCGCCGCCGACGGCGAGCGTGCCGAGCAGCAGCCAAAGCCCATCGCGGGCGGTCATGCCAAGGCCGAAGAACACCACGGCGAGGCCAGGCGCGAGCGGCGCTAGCGGGATGAGACCGAGCGGGAATGTGATGAGCGCTGCGCCAATCACGAGCAGCGCTACGAGGTTCACGAAGGGCGGCTTGGAGAGGAAGGTCAGTCGCGGCTTCAGCAGCGTGTCCACGACCTTGGCGACGCCGCGGCTCTTCTCGACCGCCCCCTTCACGCCCTCCGGCGGCAAGCTCATGTCGCGCGCTTTACGCGGCAACCAGATGCGCTTCATGCCGAGCGCCATTTGGCCTGCCACGAGCAGCGTCAGCACCGCGACGAGCCATGTCGTGCCTGGCAGCGCCGTCAGCGGCGAAACGGCGATAAGCCCAATCACCAGCAGCAACGGCCCGTAGGTGCGGCGACCGACCGAATCTAGCACCTCGCCAAGTGTGAGCTTGTCCGGCGTGTCATCGTTGTCGGCCTTGTAGGCAATGTCGTCGAGCACCTCGTTGAAGCTGAGGGGCTCTGGATGTGGAGGCGGCATGGATGATCCACACGCGCGTTTGCGCGCGCCGTCAATGCGTGCGTTCGCTGATTGGCTGACGCTGTTCATCGTGCGGGCAACGCTGGCCCGGCTAAGCTTGTTCCGTCAGCCGGAGATGCGGACGGGCAGCGTCTCGTAACCCTTCACGAAGGACGAATAGACCCGCTTGGGCTCGCCCACGACCTCGATATGGTCGAAGCGCTTAAGGATTTCTTCCCAGACAATGCGCAGCTGCATTTCGCCGAGGCGATTGCCAACGCAGCGGTGAATGCCGAAGCCGAACGACAAGTGGCGGCGCACGTTTTCGCGCTCGATGTTGAAGTCGTTCGGATTGGTGATGACTTCCTCGTCGCGATTGCCCGAGACATACCACATCACGACTTTGTCGTGCTTCTTGATCAGCTTGCCGCCGAACTCAACGTCCTGCAGCGCCGTGCGGCGCATGAAGGCCAGCGGCGTTTGCCAGCGGATGGTTTCCGATACGAGGTTCGGAATAAGCGCCGGATTGGCTTTCAACTTGGCGTATTGCTCGGGGAATTTGTTGAGCGCGTAGACGCTGCCGGTGATCGAATTGCGAGTCGTGTCATTGCCGCCGACGATCAGCAGGATCAGGTTTCCGAGATATTCCATCTGCGGCATGTTCTTGGTGCTCTCGCCATGCGCGAGCATCGAGATCAGATCGTTGCGTGGCGGCGCATTGGCGCGCTCCTGCCAAAGATTCATGAAATAGGCCAAGCACTCCATGAGCTCGGCACGGCGCTGTTCGTCGGTTTCTACGATGCCGCCGCCGGGGGCCGCGGTCGCGACATCCGACCAGCGCGTGAGCTTGCGGCGATCTTCCCATGGAAAATCGAACAAGGTCGCAAGCATCTGTGTCGTCAGCTCGATCGAAATCTTATCGACCCAATTGAACACTTCGTTGCGCGGCACTTCATCGAGCAGTTTGCCGGCGCGCTCGCGGATGAGCGGCTCCAAATGCGCGAGGTGATTTGGCGCAACGATGGGCGAGACCGTCTTGCGTTGCACATCATGCTTCGGCGGATCCATTGCGATGAACATCGGCAATTGGAAATCCTCTTCCGGATCGAACAATACGATCGACGGCTCAGAGGAAAAGCGCTGGTGATCGGTGTCGATCGCCATGATGTCGTTGAACTTGGTGATCGACCAATACGGGCCGTTCAGGCTGTCCGGGCAATAATGCACCGGGTCCTCTTTGCGCAGACGCTCGAAGAACGGCCAGAAATTGTTGTCGCGGAAACGCTCAGGGCGGCTGATGTCGAGCTTTGATAGGTCCGTCGTCCAGGGATCCTCATTTGGGTCGTAGTCGAAGACGAAGTCTGGATTTTCGACGCGGACGTAATCGGGGTTGGCCATGTGCGTTTCCTCTTTCCGCACACGTCAGCAAATTTGAGCGCGTTTGTCACCGTGACGCTTGCGTCAGGTTGGCGTCACCTTCCCGTCTTTTACCTCAAATCGCTGCGCGCGATCGCCGAACGCCTCGAACAAATTCTCGTCCGTGCCGGTGAGCCAAGCTTGGCCGGCGTTTGAGAGTAATTCATCGAACAAGGCGGCGCGGCGGATGCCATCGAGGTGCGCGGCCGCCTCATCGATCAGAATGAGCGATGGCCCGGCGCCAGGATCGCCTGCGAGCGCGCGCGCCTGGGCAAGTGTCAACCCGACGAGCAGCGCCTTCTGCTCCCCGGTCGAGCATTGATCCGCGGGCATGTCCTTGGCGGCGTGGCGCGCGAGCAGATCGGAGCGATGCGGGCCGTCGAGCGCGCGTCCGGCGCCGGCGTCGCGACCGCGCACCTCGCGCAGCAATTCGGCGAAATCCTCTTCAACATCAGCGCTCGCCGCACCGTTTTCGAAGCGCGCTTCGAGCAGGCCTTCGAGTTCAAGCAACGCTTTCGGGAAGGCGCCATCTGGACGCGTGTCTATCGCGCTTTGCAGACGATGCAGCGTTTCCACGCGCGCCGCAGCGATCGCCGCGCCGTGGGCGGACATCTCACGCTCCAAACCGCCGAGCCATGAATCGTCAAACACGCGCTCGCTGAGCAGACGCTGGCGTTCGCGCATGGCGCGTTCATAAGCGGCGGCGCTGTGGCCGTGCTCGGACGCGCGGGCGAGCGTCAGTCGATCGAAGAATTTGCGGCGATCGCCGGCGGGGCCGGACCAGAGCCGATCCATCGCGGGCGTGAGCCATGTCATGCGCGCGGCTTCGGCGAGTTCAGCGGCGGTGGCAGGCTGGCCGTCGCGACGGGCGACGCGCTTGACGCCGCCTTCGGGCGTACGCTCGGCGCCAGCGCCCACGATTGTCTCTTCGCCGTCATGCATGATGCGCGCGGATACGGCCCAGGGCTGCACGCGGAATTCATCGCCTGCACGCGCCACCTCCGTGAGTGACGCCGTGCGCAAGCCTCTGCCCGGCGCGAGCATGGTGAGCGCTTCGAGGATATTGGTTTTGCCGGCGCCGTTCGGGCCGAACAAGCACACAGGCCTGCCATCGAGTTGCAGATCGAGCGCCGCGTGATTGCGAAAGCTCGTGAGCGTGAGGCGCGAGACGTAAAGCGAATGGCTCACTTCACTCCCCCGCGCGCGGGGGAGGCATGCATCACACCCTCAGAGGCATCAGCACGTAGAGCGCCTGATCGTCCGCTTCATCGCGCACAAGCGTTGGCGAACCGGAGTCTGCAAGCTCGAACACAGCTGAGCCGCCTTCAATCTGGCCGGCGACGTCGAGCAGATATTTGGCGTTGAAGCCGATCTCCATCGCGTCGTCGCCGTAATCGGCGGGCAGGTCTTCCGTCGCGACACCGGCGTCCGGGTTGTTCACGGTGAGCGTGACTTTGTCTTTCTCAAGCGC